>JAPPNV010000262.1 GCA_028818565.1 Rhodospirillales bacterium
ATCGAGCGCGACGGGCTGGTGGAGAAGGTCGCGACCGACGGCATCTACCTCAAGGGACGGCTGGACCGGGCGCTCGGCCAGGACGACGCGGTCGGCGACATCCGGGGCTGCGGCCTCATGTGGGGGATCGAGCTGGTCAAGGACCGAGACACCAAGGAGCCGTTCGACCCCGCGCTCCAGGTGTGGAAGCGCTACCGGGACGCTGCGCTGGAGAACGGCATGCTGAGCTATCAGGGCGGCGCCATCATCGACGGCAAGCGTGGCGACTATGCGCTCGTCACGCCGGCCTACACGGCGACGCGGGACGAGCTCGACGAGATCGTGGACAAGGTCGCCCGCTCGGTCCGCCAGGGCGTGGAGTCGGCGCGTGTAGCTGCGTAAGGCTGGGGCCGCGCCCGGCCCCGCAGCCTAGTCCGAGAGCACCACGCCCCAGGGCAGGACCTGGTTGCCGGAGACGAGGTTCGCGCCGAGGATTCGGATGGGCTTCAGCAGGTGGGTCGGGTCGTCTTCGCTCGGCTCGAAGCGCACCGTGCCTTCGCCCCAGACGGTCTCGGTGATCTCCGTCTCCGCCGGCAGCTGAACCACCTGGCGCTTCACCGCGTCCGGCCGGTCCGCCTCGGGCAGCGCCTTCACGAAGAGGCGGGGGAAGGTCTTGAGCGGCTCGAATTCCCGGCCGGTGGGGGTCATGTCGATCTCGATCACGCGCCGGCCCAGGCGCTCGGTGAAGCCCCAGATCCGGTTCGTATCCACGTGAAGCTCCATGGACGCGAGCTTCATGCGGAAACCCCAGAGCTCGCGGGTGCCGGAGCACACCTGGTCGGTGCTGGTGAAGGCATGCACCCAGTGACCGCCGATCTCGCCGCCGTAGCGAACCTGCGCGATGACGGCGCTGTCGTAGTAGGGCCGCCTCGGCACCGTGCTCTCGAAGTGCATGACGGTGATCTGCACGACGTTGGAGGCGAGCTCCAGCGGTGCCGGCACGCGCGGGCGGAGCGCCGCCTCGTCCACCTCGCAGAAGATGCTGAGGGTGCGGAAGCGGTGCTTCCAGGGCGGGAGCGGGTAGGGCAGGAGCTCTGTGTCGAGCTGCTTCTCGTTCATGGGCGCACTCGTCGGGGTTGGTCACTCAGGAGCGGAGCCGCGTGATCACCTCGCCGGCATAGAGCCGGAGCGAGCGGGCGACGGCCTCGTGCTCGATGCCGGGCACGCGGAAGCGGCAGATCACGTGGTTGATGCCGGCCTCTTGCTGCAGGGTCTTGAAGCGCTCGAACACGTGGTCGGGGTCGCCGAGAACGAAGCGCTCCGCCATCAGCCGGTCCAGCGAGGTCTCCGCGTTGCCGAGGGCGCCGGCTTCGGCGTGGCGTGCGTAGACCGCCTGCAACGGCGCGCCGGCGATGGCGATGGCCTCGTCCCGCGATTCCGCGCAGAACACCTCGCGAATAACCGGGCGCTCGACCTCGACGAGGCTGCGGCCGGCGGCGGCCATTTGTGCGGCGTAGGCGCGATAGTGCGAGATCACCTCCGCATCGCTCGCCGTCGGCGCCGGCAGGATGGCGTAGCCCAAGCGCGCGGCCAGCGCCACGTCCGCTCCGTCCCCCGCCTCCACCCAGATCGGCGGGTGGGGGATCTGCACTGGCCTTGGCGTCACCGCGAGGTACTTCGGCTCCAGCCCGGCGCGCTGCCACTGCAGCTTGAAGGGCTTTTCGTAGGGCTCGTGTGAGAAGGGCTGGGCGGCGTTCTCAGTCGTCTTGCGGGGGAAGCGCGTGAAGCGCCCGCCGTAGGCGAACGCGTCGGAGGTCCAGGCCTTGGCGACGAAGTCCAGAGCCTCCTCGAAGCGCGCGCGGCGCTCGCCGAAGGGCACGCCGAAGGCGGCGAACGCGGCTTCGCTGTCGCCGATGCCGGCGCCCAGGATGGCGCGGCCGTTGGAGAGCAGGTCGATGACCGCAAAGTCCTCCGCCGCATTCGCCGGATGCTGCAGGGCAAGCGCCTTGCCCGCCGAGCCCAGGCGGATGAAGCGGGTGGAGCCCGCGAGCGCGCCGAGCAGGTCCACCACAGACCCGGTGAGGTCGCCGTCCGCGAAATGGCTCTCGCCGATCAGCGCGGAATCGAAGCCGAGATGATCGGCAAGCTCGATCTGCTCCATCATCTCGCCGTAGAGGTCCGCGGCGGCGCGGCTCCCGCCGCCGCCGGTCAGCTCCCAGCCGTAGTAGAGCCCGGACCTCATGACGCGCCCCTGAAGTGCGGGATGACGTGCTCGGCGAAAAGCTCCATCTGCCTGAACAGGCGCTCCTTCTTCTGGCTGATGTGCATGATGCGCGGCATGAAGTGATCGAAGTGGACCCTCTCGCGGTAACGCTCGATCTTGCGGATGACCTGGTCCGGCGTTCCGACGAACGAGGCCTCGGTGATCTCCCGGAACACCGGATGCGCCAGCATCTCGCGCCGGCTGCCGGTGGCCTCGGGCACGTAGCCGTAGGCCACGTACTGCTCCTCGTACATCGGCAGCAGGTCTTCATCCATGATGCGCAGCGCCTCTTCCTGCGTCTCGGCGATGCAGACATCGCGGAAAAGCCCGCACTTGATGGCGCTCTCGGGGTGGCCGGCGGCGCGCGCGGCCTCCTTGTAAATCCCGGCGTTCCGCTCGAAGAGTTCGATGCTCATGGACGGGCCTTCCCAGAAGCCCAGTCCCGCCTTGCCGATGTTGGTCGCCTGCAGCTTGGTCCGGTTGGCGCCGACCCAGATCGGCGGGTGCGGCCGCTGCAGCGGGGCCGGGTCCAGCTGCAAGTCGTCGTAGTGGAAGAACTCGCCGTGGTGGGAGAAGGTCTCGCCTGTCCACGCCTTCTTCATCACCTCGACGGCCTCGTAGAAGCGCTTGCCCCTGGTCTTCTTCTCGATGTCGAGGCCCTCGAACTCCTCCGGCCGGTAGCCCGGCGCGAGCCCGAGCAGGAGCCTGCCGTTGGAGAGCACGTCGAGCGAGGCCTTGTCCTCGGCATCGCGCAGGGGATCGTGCAGGCCGAGCAGCGAGCAGCCGGTGCCGATGCCGATGCGCGAGGTGCGGCGCGCGATGGCGGCGAGCACGGGCAGCAGGTTCGGGCAGTAGCCGTCGTACCAGAAGTGATGCTCGGTCAGCCAGAAGCTGTCGAAGCCCATCTCTTCGGCGAAGACCGCGTGCTCCACGACCTCGTCGTAGAGCCCGGCCCACGAGCGCGGATGGACGCGCGGGCTCTGCATCCCGTAAAGGCCAAGCCAGAATTCCAAGCGATCCCCTAACGGTCGTTTGTTTCGTCTGCCGGCGGACCGCATCGAAGCACAGGACCCCGCGCGGAATCAAACGTGCGGCGGGCCGAGGCGCCGGCGCGTCAGGGGAGGTCCGCGGCGGCCCGGTTCTCGCTCATGCTGGCGGTGATGCGGTGGGCGACCTCCAGCGAGCGCACGCCGTCCGTGCCGGTCACCGCCGGCACGCCGCCGGTCGCGACGGTCTGCGCGAACGATTCGATCTCACGCTGAAGCGCGTCTCCCTGATCGAAGCGCAGGTGCTCCAGCTCCACACCGTCCGGCCCCGTCAACGGCGCGTTGCTGTCTTTCCTGCGCGCGATCCTGACGCTGCGCGCGCCGTGATCGACCTTGATGTACGTGTCGGGCTGAAAGATGCGGAGCGAGCGCTCGGTCTTGAGGCTGACGCGGCTCGCGGTGACGTTGGCGACGCAGCCGTTGGCGAATTTGAGCCGGGCGTTGGCGATGTCCTCGCTGGCGGAGAACACCGGCGTGCCCACGGCGTCGATATCGGCCACCGGCGCGTCGACCAGAGCAAGGATGATGTCGATATCGTGGATCATCAGGTCGAGGACCACGCTCACGTCGGTGCCACGCTCGGAGAACGGGCCGACACGGATCGATTCGATGTAGAGCGGCCGGGCGATGCGCGGGGCGACGGCGCGGAAGGCGTCGGAGAAGCGCTCGATCAGCCCGACCTGCAGCACCAGCCCCTTGGCCTCGGCCAGAGCCGTGAGCTTTCGGGCGGTGGCCACGGTCTCGGTGAAGGGTTTCTCGACCAGCACGTGAATGCCGGCGTCCAGAAAATCTTTCACCACTGCGTAGTGGGCAGCGGCGGGCACGGCGACAGAGACGGCGTCGACCCGGCCGAGCAGCGCGCGGTGGTCGGACAAGGCATCGGCGCCAAGTGGGCCAGAGACGGCGGCGGCTCGCTCAGGGTCGACGTCGACAACCGCGACCAGCCGCGCGCCCTCCAGGGCGGCCATCTTCTGTGCGTGATAGCGGCCGAAGTGGCCCGCGCCGACCACGCCCAGCCTGAGCGCGCCGGCGGCCTCCTCCCCCCGCGCCGTCTCCTCCCGTGTCGCCGTGCCTGGCGCCACGGCCGCCTCAGGCCGCCTCGTCGACGAAAAGCTCCGCCAGCTCGAAGCGGTCCTGGGTCATGTAGGCGAGGCCCTTGGTGCTGATGCGGTAGTAGGGGATGGTGACGAGGGAGACGAATTCGAGGTTCATCTGCGGCGTTTCGAGCTCGCACCCCATGTCGCGCCAGGCGTCTATCAATTTGAATTGACGCTCGAAGAGCTCGTCGAAGGGGAGGTCGGAGGCGAGGCCGTTGAGCGGTGTCGGCAGCGACGCCTCGACCGAGCCGTTGCGCAACGCGATGAAGCCGCCGTCCATCTTGATGGTCTCGTTGGCAGCCGCCGCCATGTCCTCGTCCGAGGCGCTGACCAGGACGATGTTCTGGTTGAAGACGTTGGCGGTGGTGCCGATGCAGCCCTCCTTGATCCCAAAACCCTTGACGAAGGCGACGCCCACCTCGCCGGTGCCCATGATCCGGTCGATCATGCAGATCTTGTTGATGCCGTTCTCGGGGTCCGCTTGCACGAACCCGTCGACGACGGGGAGCGTCTCGACCGACCCCGGCGTCTCCAGGGAGCCGTCCCGCGTGTTGATGCACTGGACCTTCACGGTATCCCCGGCACCGGCCGGCGCTTCGATGCGGAAGTCCTCGGGCTTGAGCACCCGGTCGATGTTCATGGTGCCGTAAAGCCAGTCGGGGTAGTCGGGGTTCTTCAGTTGGCTGACGAGCTTGCCGCCTTCGACCCAGACCCTGCCGTTGGCCATCACACGGTCGATCTCGAAGCCTTCGAGGGTGTCGACGAACACGATATCGGCGAAGCGGCCCGCCGCGATCATGCCCATGTCATGGTTCACCCGGTAGAACTCTGCCGGCTGAATGGTGGACATCTGGATCGCGGTCATCGGGTCCATGCCGTTCTGCACGGCGACGCGGATGGCGTTGTCCATCTGGCCTCGCTCCAGCATCCAGTCCGGCGTGATCACGTCGGTGCAAAGCTGGAAGGCGCGGGCGTGGTAGCCCTCCTCGGTAATCACAGGGAGGCACGCCTCTATGTCCTTGCAGGCGCTGCCTTCTCTGATCACGATCCAGATGCCGAGCTCGGCCTGCCGGCGGGTCTCCGAGGCGTTGACGATCTCGTGGTTGTGCATGATCCCCGATGCGACCCAGGCGTTGGTGATCTTCTCGTCGGTCATGCCCGCCGAGTGACCCTGGATCACCTTGCCCATGTCGAGCGCCTCTTCCATGAGGCTGAGCAGCGCCCGGTCGCGCTGGTTCTGATAGAGCATCAGCTCGGGGCTGATCTCCTCGATGCCCTTGGTCTCGGGCCAGGTGAGGGAGTCTCGCAGGTCCTCGATGCTGGGCGCGTTGGGCGAGGCGGGGAAGCCGATGCCGCGGTTCTGGGTGTAGCACATGGTGGGAGTGACGAAGATCGGCTTGACCGGCGTCGCCAGCAGCTCGTCGAGGAAGTAGCGCGAGGCGCGCAGGCCGTTGACGATGGCATGGCCGTAGAAGCCGTCCACGATGGTCGTGGAGCCGTGCAGCAGCCGGCAGGCCGCGAAGACGGTCGAGTTGGCGTAGGTGTGCCACTGGTGGCAGTGGGGGTCGATCAGCCCCGGCACCAGGAAGCGCCCCTCGGCGTCGATGACCTCGGTGTCGTCGCCGACGGCGTAGGCGACGTCGCCGACGGCCGCGATCCGCTCGCCCTTGATGGCGATGCCTTCGGCCTTGATGGTGCCGGTGTGGACGTTGACCACGCGGCCGCCCGTGACGATCGTGTCGGCGGGCTCGTAGCCCATGGCCACGTCGATCAACGCTTCCCGTTGCAGCGCCATCGTTACTCCCCTCTGCCGCATTCTCGGGGCGGCACCGTAGTCGGACTTGGGGGGCCCTTCAAGCCGACGCCCTGCCCGCATCGGGGCAGGGGGACACTGCTGGCGCAACGGATAGACAAGGGTTGAATTTCACGCTACTGTGACAATGACTTGCAATCGCATGATCTCGCCCGGGCACGGAATGGCTGAACCGATGGCGGCCGAAGGGACGGCGCGTGCGCCGGGGATGGGCGCGTCCAGGTGGCTGATGCTCGAGGGCATCCACCACGCCTACGACGCGACGCCGGTGGTCCGAGGCGTCGATCTGGTTGTCGGACCCGGCGAGATCATGTGCCTGCTGGGACCGTCGGGATGCGGCAAGACCACCCTGCTCAGAATCGCCGCCGGCCTTGAGCGCCCGCGCGCCGGCCGCGTTCTGATCGATGGTGAGGAGGTCGTCGGCCCGCACCGTTTCGTCGCGCCCGAGAAGCGCCGCATCGGCCTGATGTTCCAGGACTACGCGCTCTTCCCTCACGTGCGCGCCATCGACAATGTGGGCTTCGGCCTGACGGCCGCGCCACGGGCGGAACGCCGGCGCGTCGCGTTCGGGATGCTGGAGCGGCTCGGGCTCGCGGACCTCGCCAACGCCTATCCGCACGAGCTTTCCGGCGGAGAGCAGCAGCGCGTGGCGCTTGCCCGCGCGCTCGCGCCGGCGCCGCGGGCGATGCTGCTGGACGAGCCGTTCTCCGGCCTGGACGAGCGCCTGCGGGATCAGGTCCGCGACGACACCCTTGGCTTCCTCCACGAGGCCGGGGTGCCCATCGTGCTGGTTACCCACGACGCGGACGAAGCGTTGCAGATGGCAGACCAGATCGCCTTGATGCGGGACGGAGAGCTGGTCCAGGTGGGGAGACCGGACCAGCTCTGCCGAAAGCCGGCGAGCCCGTTTGTCGCGCGCTTCTTCGGCGCGCTCCCGGCCTTCGACGGCCGGGTCAGGGACCGCGCGGTGGAGACGCCGATCGGACGCGCGCCCACCGGCTGCGGCGAGGGCTGCAAGGTGCGGGTCTACGTCAGACCCGAGGCCGTGGAGCTGGTGAACGGCACGGCGGACGACGCCGACGGGCTGCCGTCCGCCCGAGTTCTGGACAGCCGGCCGATGGGCTCGACCAGCCATCTGAAGCTCGCGATCGACGGCCACGCGGCGCCGCTGACGCTCAATGTTGCCGACGACGGCGCGCCAGGCGTCGATGACGTCGTCCGCATTCGGCTTGACCCACGCCGCACTTTTGTGTTCCCTGCGACACAGGACCTGTAGGCGACAAGGCTGCGGGACCGGCAACGTGTGGCGGTTGTAGCGCCCGCGACCGGACGTCGCGCCGCCACCGCCGTGGTGAGACTGGAGCCGTGTCATGGGTATCTCGATCTGGCAAATCCTTCTGATCGTCCTGGTGGTCGTGCTGTTGTTCGGCGCCGGCAAGCTGCCGCGCCTGATGGGAGACTTCGCCAAGGGCATCAAGAGCTTCAAGACCGGTATGCGGGAGGGCGAGGCGCCTCCGCCGCCGGCACAGAGCGCGGCCGCGTCCACTGAGGCTCCGCAGGAGCCCAAGGTGATCGAGGGCGATGCCGCGACCATCGAAGCCAGCGCCGTCAAGAAGGACGAAGCCGCCAAGAGCTAGACGCTAGAACGCCGAGCGGCTCAACAGAAACAGGGAGATCACCCGCTACCGCAGCGGGCGAAGCAATGTTCGATATCGGTTGGCAAGAGATCATCATCCTGATGCTGATCGCCCTGATCGTCGTCGGGCCGAAGGATCTGCCGCGTATCGTCAAGACCGCAGGCCAGTGGATGGGCAAGGCGCGCGGCTACGCCCGCGACTTCCAGAGGACCATCGAGGAGGCCGCGGACGCGACCGAGATCGATGCGGTCAAGAAGGAAATCGACGAGGCCAACCGCGAGCTCTCCACGGCGCGGCGGGATGTGGCCGAGGGTGCGGAAGCGGTGACGCGCGACGTGAACGAGGGCGCGGACTCGATGAACAAGATGTTCAGCGAGGATGCCATGGCGTCGGCCAAGGCGGCAGGCGCCAAGCCCAACGGCGGAGAGGCGCCGAGCGGTCAGGCGGCCGACGCGGACGGCGGCCAGGCCGAGAACGCCGCCGCAGCTGCCGCCGAGAGCGAGCCCGCCACCGCCCCTGCGACGCCGGCTGCGGAGACTCAGGGCGACGGCGCCGACGGTACCCCCGCGCGCGGCGCGAGCGCCTAGGCTGACGGCAGTATAGCTGGATGTCGCAGCGGCCCCCGCTTGGCATGTCAGTGCCGCGCAGGCCCGATTTGTGGGTCGGGCGGCATGCCCTTTCCCGGACGATGCGGGGCACTGCCCCGAGTGGCGGTTAGCCCGTGGTCGACAGCATCGAGCAATCGCGCGCGCCGCTGATCGACCATCTGATCGAGCTCAGGCGTCGTCTCGCCTTCGCGGCCATCGGGCTCGTCATCGCCTTTCTCGGCTGCTGGTACGTGGCCCCGGATATTTTCGCTTTCCTGGTCGAGCCGTTGCGCGACGTGCTGGCCGAAGAGGGCCACGACACGAACCTGATCTACACCCATCTGCTGGAAGCGTTCTTCACCGAGTTGAAGATCGCCTTCTGGGGCGCCTTCTTCGTCTCCTTCCCGCTGATCGCGACGCAGTTCTGGATGTTCGTGGCGCCGGGCCTCTACAAGAACGAGAAGAGGGCGGTCCTGCCCTTCCTGTTCATAACGCCGATCCTGTTCTTCTCGGGCGGCGCGCTGGTCTACTACTTCATCTTCCCGCAGGCGTTCAATTTCTTCATCTCCTTCCAGGAAGGCGGCACTGACGACCGCCTCGGCCTCGAGCTGTTGCCGAAGATCGGCGAGTACCTCTCGCTGGTGATGAAGCTGATCTTCGCCTTCGGCATCGCCTTCCAGCTTCCGGTGATGCTGACGCTCATGGGCCGCGCGGGCCTTGCCACGTCGGCCGGCCTCAAACGCAAGCGGAAGTACGCCATCGTCATCGTGTTCATTGCCGCCGCAATCCTCACTCCGCCCGATCTGTTCAGCCAGGTCGGCCTCGGCATCCCGCTGATAGCCCTCTACGAGATCTCGATCATCTCGGTCGGCTTCGTCGAGAAGAAGCGCCGCAAGAAGCAGGAAGAAGAAGAGGCGATGTACGCGGAGATGGACGAGATGCTCGCTGACTACGAAGACAGCGAAGAGACCGACTTCAATTACGGGCGCTAAGCGCCACCCTCCGCGCCGAGGCCGCCGGCCATAGCGTTCATTTGAAAATCCGATCGGCGCTATAAGAAGAGTCGCTCTTCGATCAGGAGGGCGGTGCGATTATGCTCGCGAGATCGTCCGGACGCCGCGGCCACGATTCGGCGGCATGCGGGGAGGGGAGGGCACCAGTATGAACGCGACACATCTGTACCCATCCGGCCCGGGCCGTGGCCGACAAGGAATGAGAGGCCCGGCAAAGACCTTTTTGGCGTCTTTGGCCTCGCTTGCCGTTTTCGCCCTGCTGGCGACGAATGTGGCCAATGCCGGCTCCCTTGCGCCAGCCTCGCAGATTATCGCCGAGTACGATCGCAGCTTCATCGAGCGCTCCGGCGCCCAGACGTTCGGCGAGATGCTCGATACGGGCATCCTCCGCTACTTCTTCACCGGAGGGCGCGACCTGCTCATCATGGTGAATGGGCGGCCCTACGCAACGACCGCGCACAATCTGGATACCCTCCCGCTCTCGGCGGTCGAGCGCATCGAGGTGCTGAGAGCCGAGAGCCTGGGAACGGTCGCCGGCCACGCCGCGGTACGTGGCGCATTCAACCTCGTGCTGAGGAAGGATCTGGACGGCTTCGACGTGCGCACGGTCGCCCGGATGCCGAGCCGGGCCGGCGGAGACGCGCGTCAGGGAAGTGTCGTATGGGGTGGCGAGATGGGCGCTGGCGGACGCTTGACCGTCGGTGTCGACATCCTCGACCGCCAAGAGATCGAGGGCAGCACCCGCGAGCACAGCCGCTCGGAGTGGATGGAGGGCGGGAGCTTCGCCGAGGCGAGAAACGTGAGCGTCGGCGGCAACACCGCCTACATCTTCGACACGAGCGCGGGCGAGCTGAGAAGCGTGTCGCTCGGCGCGTGCGACCCGGCGCACGGCTACACCGGCCCGCTCAGCAACCCGCCGGGGATCGACTCGGGCGACAAGGGCTGCGGGTACCCCTACGGCAACGACTGGTGGGACACCGCGAGTTACGACCAGAGGAACGCAATCCTGAGCCTCGACCACCCGCTCGGAGAGCACGCCGAGCTCCGCGTGGACGCAAACGTCACGGACGGACGCTCGGCGTTCCGCTACGCACCGTCGATCGATGTCTTCTCCGTCGCCCCGGACGATGGCCTGCTCGACGCAATCAATGCATCGGCGCGCAATGCCGCCCCGGCGTTCGAGGCGACGAAGCAGGACTTCCTCTCGGTCGGGCACCGCTTCATCGGCCATGGCAACCGGGACTGGAGGACGAGCACCGAGGAGTACGACCTCTCGGCACGCGTCGAGGGCCGGCTCGCCGAAGGCCTTGGCTACGACGCCGGCATCAGCACTTGGAGGCTCGACGGCGCGGTGAGAGGCGATACCTTCGTGGACGCCGAGATCATCAGGCAGGAAATCGCGGCTGGAAGGTACGACCTGACCGATCCACGGTCGATGGAACCGGACCACCTGAGAGCGATCGAGAGGAGCAGCCTGCGCGAGGAGGAGGACTTCGGCGGGAGGTATCTGGGTGCGCGCCTCGCGCTCGATGTTGTTAAGCCCGCAGATTGGACGCGGATCGGCGCAGTAACATGTTGATTTTCTGCGATTCTTGGGGGTCAAACGTTGATGCTTAACAACATCCATTTCGAGGGAGCCTGCGATGTCGACCTGGAAGCGGCTCCTCATCGCGTGGTTCTTCGTCCCGGTGCACCGGTTCCTGTTCCGACTCTCGGGCGGCCGCGTCCTGAGCCGCCTGGAAGGCACGGGAGTCCTCATACTCGTCACCAAGGGGCGCAAGAGCCGCGAGCCGCGCTCGTCGCCCTTGCTGTACTTCCAATGCGAGGAGTCGGGCGATCTCATCGTCGTCGCGTCGAACTACGGCCGGGACCACCATCCGGCGTGGTACTTGAACATCGCCGCCGACCCGAACGTATTCGTCGAGACCGGCGGCGAGCGCTTCGCCGCCGGGGCCCGTGTAGCGCAGGGACATGAACGCGCCGCGCTGTACGACAGAGTGGTGGCGGCCAATCCACGCTTTGCGACTTACCGCGCCAGCACCCAACGCCAGATCCCCGTCGTCGCACTCCGCCGCACCTGACCGATGAGGGCCCTGGTGACCGGCGCGACGGGTTTCGTGGGCGGCAACCTCGTGCGCGCTCTGCTGCACGAGGATGTCGAGGTCCGCGCGCTGGTCCGAAGCGAGGGTAATCATCCCGCCCTAGACGGGCTGCGTGTCGCGCGGACGCCGGGAGGCATAGAGGACCCGGAGAGCCTGCGCGCCGCCGCAGCGGGGTGCGATGTGGTTTTCCATGTGGCTGCACTGACCACTCTCTGGGACCGGGACCCGGGGAGGCACCACCGGGTGAACGTCGTGGGCACGCGGAACGTCCTGGCCGCCGCCGAGGCGACGGGGGTTGAGCGCGTGGTGCACACGAGCACCTGGGTGGTGGTCGGCAAGCCGGCTCCGGGCTCGCTGGCGACGGAGGATACTCAGCCGTCGAAGGCAGACCTGCGCGGGGCGTACCGCCGCACCAAGTGGCTCGCAGAGCAAGAAGTGCAGGCGGCCGTGGCACGGGGCCAGGACGTCGTGATCGCGAGCCCCACGGTGCCCATCGGCCCGTGGGACGTGAAGCCCACGCCGACGGGACGCATCGTGCTGGACTTCATCCGCGGCAGGATGCCCGTTGCCATCGGCGTTCACCTTAACCTGATAGACGTGGACGACGTGGCCCAGGGGCACATTGGCGCGTGGCGGCATGGACGCAAGGGCGAGCGCTATCTGCTGGGAAACTGGAACACGACCTTGCCGGAGGTGTTGTCCGTGCTGAGCGAGACAACAGGCCGACGCCCGCCACGGCTGAGAGCTCCCGCACCGCTTGCGCTTGCGGCCGCCTACTTGGACGCGGTGCTGGAGGGCGTGATCCTGCGCCGGCAACCGTACCTCCCGATGGAGGCTGCGCGGCTGGCACGGCACAGGATGGCAGTCGACTGCAAGAAGGCGATCTCGGAGCTGGGGCTTCCCCAGAGTTCCGCCGCCGGAGCGCTGGAACGGTCCGTACGATGGTTCAAGGATCACGGTTACGCGTGAGCGGCGGCTTGTGCGTCGCCGTGAACCACGCGGCCCGGGGACGCGCTGCGACAGCGGTCCCCGGACTGGACCGGGCCGGGCCGTTACCAGCGCGTCGCAGCGCGGAGCAGGATGCTGTGCACCGCCAATCCGCCCGCCGGTTCGCTGCGGATTCCCTCGATGCCCATGACGGCATCCTCAGCGAGCCGCCAGCGCAGGCCGGTATGCCAGGTCCGGCTGCTTCCGGCGAACGAGAACCCGGCATGGGGCGTCAAGAGCCCGCGCCCGGCAGGCGCCCGGAAACCGTACTCCGCTCCAGCCTGCAGCTGCGTCCCGGCCTCGCCGCTGCCCCGCGGCAGGCCGTCCGGATCGCGCAACGCCCACAGCCCCACTTCGCCACCGGGCGCTCCGCCCACCGATGGTGTGACGTAGAGCGACAGGCCGCGGCCCTGCCGACCCGGATCGAGTCTGACAGCGGCTGAAGCGTCCCACTCGCCCATGCCGGAGGCCTCGTGCGCGAGCAGCATGCGGCCCCGCGTTTCGACCGACAGTCCGGAGCCCGGATCGGCGAAGCGCAGACCGCCTCCGGCCTCCACGCCGATCCCGGTCTCGCCATCGCCGCCGTCCTGGCGCAGGCCCAGTTCGAGGGAAGGCGTCAGTGTCCGGCCCCCGTCGCCGAGCGCGAAGGTCCGCGCGCCTTCCAGCAGGAACCGCAGCCGGCTTGCCTCGGCCTGTGTCGCTGCCGTATCCGGCGCCGCCGCCGCATCGGTCCGCATCAGGAAGGCGTCCGCCTTTAAGGCCAGGTCGAGACCGTCAGTTTCGGCGGGATCCAGCAGCACGCTCCGCACACCGCCCGCGACCAATCGCATGTCGAGATCCGTTCTGACCTTCCGTGCAGCGCCGTCGTTCGGGGAGATCGTCATCTCGCCCGTGCCATAGCCGACGAGGCCCCAAAGCGCGCTGCGCTCGCTCAATTCGAAGCGCAGATAGGGGCTCACCGTCGTGAGCCTGCTCCCGAGCGTCCCGCTATCCACCGTGGCTTGATCGAACCTGCCGGACCCCTCGCTCACCGACAGCGCCACTCCCCCCAGCCAACGCGACCATGCGACGTCCGCGCCCACAGTCCCCGTCGTCACTTCGCCGTCGACCCCCAGCTCTCCGTTCCCCGCCGTCTGCGAGCCGTCGAAGCCGCTTGTCGCGACCCGCCCCCAGGCCGCGAAGCCGTTTCCGTCCTCGCCATCGCCGGTTGCCAGATGGAAGCTGCTGCCGCGCAACAGATCGCGCCCCGTCATCGTCTGCGTGGAGAAGCTCCGCACCCCTTCGCGCGGCTCCGGCCACATGCCGCGCGGGTATCCCTCCGCGTCGTGACCGGTCCTGGCGGGATCCGTCTCCCACCCGTGCGGCGAGTCACCGGCCTCGCCATCGCTGCGCGCCAGGTTCGCGCTTCGCCCTCCCAGCGTCACCTGCGAGTATCGGGGCCTGTCCAACAGGCGAGCCGATACCGCATCCACGATCTGGCTCGCGACGGTGCGGCCGAATCGTCCGAGCCAGGCGCCCTGCACCGGGTCGCCGTTCGAGACCCACACGGTTGCGTCGCCATCCGCGATAACCGCCCCCCAGGCTTCCGACAGCTTGAGCCTGAAGGTCTCCCTCCCCTCGTCGACCGCGTCGTCGAGCAGCGTCACCTGGACCGTCTTCTCCGTTTCGCCGGGCGCAAAGGTGAGCGTGCCGGCGGCGGCGACGTAGTCCGCGCCGGCTTGCGCCGTGCCGCTGGAGGTTCCGTAGTTCACCGTCACCGTCTCGGTGTTGGCCCGGCTCATGGTCACCTCGAAGTCCACCGTCCCGTCCGTGCCCTCCTCGGCCCCGCTGTCCCTCACCGAGATGATCGGGAGCCCGGTCCCGGGATCGGAGTCCGCCGACGTGGTCAGCGACAGCGAAACGCCTTCGTTCAATCTCCACTGGATAAGGCTGGGATACCAGAACTCGGCGAGTTGTCTGCAGGTGCTGTTCCTTATTGGGAAGGCCCGGTCACCCACGTGCAGGGTCAGGTCCCGTGTGGCGCACGTCATGACCGTGGTCAAGAGCATGTGCAGGAAGTCGTCGTGGGTGACATACAAGGCGTTGAAGCGATAGTTCCTGCCGTCGTAGGTGAAGTCGTCGTCGCTGAGCACGGCCGGGTCGCTGCAGTCGCGACGGATTTCGTTGTTGCAGCCTTTGCTGCCATAGGTCGTGTCCTGGACCACCAGCGTCGCCGACCAGATCAGGGAGTCCGCGCGCGCCCCGCCATTCCAGACCAGAGCTGCGCAGGCGAACGGCAACGCGATCAACACGGTACGGGCGAACCGCTGCAGGCATTCCCGGACCCCGCGGCTCCTGTCGGCCGAAGCCCTGACGGGCAGGCCCCCCGGCGCGGCCGGGCCGTCCTTCGGGCGCACCCGTTCGGCGTGCATTCGATCCAACGGGTTGTCCGCCGGATGCAGCGCACCGGGCGGTGCGGCGAGAAACCGTGCGGGGGGCGATCGGGATGAGAGGAATTCGTGCCGGCTATGGGCCCGTGCGGCGAGGAGCCGCAACGGGGACTGTCCCGTTATGAACCGGTGCGGTGCCGGGACGCTTCGCTTCTCGAACATATCGGCGCTCCTTCAGTCAGAGCGGCCGGCCGCATGTTCTCGTCTCCTCTACTTGGGGTCTTGTCAGACAGCTTCCAGACAAAAATTTGAGAAAGCGACAGAAAGAATATTAAAATGCGCAACTTGACCACTATTCATCTACAACCCTGGTCCCGTTCCTGCGGCATACCGGTACGTGCACCATGCGGTGGTGCACAGCGTGCCAGCTTTTCGGATCGGACAGTGCCACTGGATAAGCCGGCAGGTTCAGTCCACGCTTTCCCGACTCACGCATCATTTACGAATCTTACGAATTTACCCCAAAAAACCTTAAAAAACCACGATAAATCCTAGTTACGCTACGCATATTACACACAAAACCTGCCATACTTATGCCCGTTTGGTAGGAGCGCCACGCATCTGGGGCATAGCGCGCTTTCTCCCCGATCTGGTTGGCTCGGGCGAGGGACGGGAGCGCCGGGATTCCGGTGCCACCGGGGCCGGAGCCTCAAGTGGTGTCGCGGCCGTAAAGAGTTGTGGAGAGCGTGGTCGATGATGCCGTTGACTGTTCGGGAATCTTTTGTCGCCAATATTGGGAGCCTGGAGCCGGTATTACGTCCGCGGCCCGGGCGGCTGCCTTCCCTGCCGACACCACCTGCAGCGCGCGGCTGAGGTCGTGGGTCGCATAGAGCGCGCCGGGCGGGAGCGCCGGGCCGGTCTGAGTTGAGTGTCTACCGCCCGGCGGGTCCGGCACCCTCAATCTTCCCGGGCTTCCTGCCGCGGTTCCCGCGCGTGGCGCCGTGTTTAGCACTGGCGGCGTTGGCGCTCGCCGGCCAGGCAGGCGTCGCCGCAACTCCAAGAAAGAGCGCATGCATGGCCGCGCTGGCGATTGGCAGCCTTGTCCTGCTCTTCGCGCTCACCCTCGGCGCGCAGCATGCAAGAGCTCAGACCGCCGTGTGCAGCGACACCCCCGGCAGCGGCGAACGGATCGAATGCACTGAGGACGCCACTTCCACCAGCAACATAGACATCGATGCTGCGGCCATCGATATCGACGCGGTGGACAATCACGGAATTCATGTCCAGCACGAGGGCACCGGCAACATCGACATCGCCGTCCAGGGCCGCACCGAAACCGACAATACTGTGACGCGGAGCACCATCGACCTTACGGGCACGACCCCACATAGGATGTACGCCGTAGACGTACGCCATGAGGGCTCCGGTTCCGTGGACGTCCGGATCGAATCGACCGACATTAACAACCAACTCACCGACGGCGGTGGTGTGAGGGCCGAACATCACGGCACAGGCGACCTCAGCCTCACCGTAGACGAGAGTACCAAGATCGACTCGATGTTTACCGGCGTCATAGGCGTCAAGCAAGGCCCCGGAGAACTCGAAGTCCGCGTTCAAGGCGACTCCCGTGTTGTTAGCGCGGGCGCGTATGGTGTCTACGCCATACACACCGATTCGAGCGGCCCGTACGACAGCGTCACCATAGTGAAAGACAGCACCGTGTCCGTGACGGGCACTGGTTCCATCGCTGTCCGGAGCTTTCGTGAAAATGGTCGTGGGATTTCCCGTGTAGACGTTCGCGACAGCACCATCACCGCGACCGGCGACCAAAGAACTGGCATCGTTGGTACTCATTCCGGCGAGGGCGACATCGACGTCCTGGTCGAGAATACCTCTGTTACGACGAACGGCATGATCGCTCATCCCGTCTATGCGCAGCATCACAAGGAGGGCAAGATCACTGTCCGGGTTCGGGATTCGATGATCCGGGCGGAAAGCACTGAGCTACACCCCACATTTAAGGGCACATTCTCCTACGGCATCTTTGGCCGCAGCTACGGCATCGGCGACATCGACATCGATGTGCAGGGCGGCTCGATCACCACCAAAGGCGTGAACTCTTACGGCATACATGCGCGTCATCAGGATGTCGGCGACATCATCATCGACACCAGAAGCAGCCACGCCATCACCACCACGGGCGCCAACGCCCACGGCATCCTGGCCGAGCATCGCGGTAACGACCCGGGAAGCGCGACGATTAGAGTGCAGGGCAGCGTCCAGGCCAGCGGCGCGAACGCGTCGGGGATCAAGGTAGGCCAGGTCAACGCTCAAGGCATGGCGGAACGCGTTGCCGGGTTGGGCGAGGACGGCTATCGCCAGCAGACCGTCACGATCCACGGTCCGGTGCGCGGCGGCTCTGGCGCGGGCGCCGCCGGGGTGTTTCTTGCGGGCGGTGGCCGGGTCAGCATCTGGTCGCATGGCACCCTCGGCGCGGCTTCCGGCATCGCGATTCTGGCGACGGGCGACACGCCGGGGGCGGACCCCGCCAACGATCCACCCCTCAAGCCTAGGCTGTTCGTCAACATGCATCTCAACGGCCGCGAGGTGGCGCAGGTCCTCGGCGATAACTGGATCATCAACGATGGCGGCGAGACCACCATCGTGGTCAACGACATCAAGCTGCACGACGGCGCGACGGGCGTTGTCCTGGACGGGAACGGCGACCCAAAGAAAGCGCCGAACGGAGCGTTCGACGTCTCAGTCAGACCCGACGGCGCTACCGTCAACGACCGCACCACGGATCCATGGACGATTTCCGCACGGTCCACGAGCATCATTGCCGACCGTGATTTCTGGAAAGAGGATTTCGAGGAGTCCAGAGAGTCGCCGCCGCCACCCATGTGCCCCGAGGGACAGATCGGCACGCCGCCCAACTGCGAGATACCCCCGCCCATGTGCCCCGAAGGACAGATCGGCACGCCGCCGAACTGCGAGACCCCGCTACTGCCCATCATCATCGAGGAGTACGCCCCTCGCGCCGCCGTCTACGAGGCGCTGCCCGGCTTTCTGCTCAGGCTCGACGCTCAAAGCTTCACGAATGAGCGCATTGCGTGGCCCGGCTCACCCGTGTGGGTAAGGCTCACGGCCGGGAGGGGGTCGTATGCATCCGAGCGCGCGAGCGTGGGCGCGGAGTTCGATTTCGACCGCTTCGCAGCCGAGGCGGGTCTCGTCATCCCGCTCGGCGAGAACGCCAGGGGTTCGATATCGGTGCGGAACGTAAAAGGTTCGGCGGACATTGTCTCGCCGGTCGGGGGAGGGACGATCGAAGCGGAAGGATACGGAGTGGCGCTCGACGGTTCCTGGAACGGTGATGAGGACTGGTACGCGCGCGGCCACTTCTCGCTGACAAGCTACGACGTGGACCTCGCGTGGAGCGCACTGGGAAGTCTCAAAAAAGGAGTCGGCGCGCGCGGCCGCGTCCTGGACATCGAGGCCGGCAGGCGGATGAAGCTCAAGGGGAAGACGACCCTCACGCCCCGCGCCTGGATGACGCATTCGGCCTTCGACGTGGACCCGTTCACCGACTCGGTGGACGCGCGATTCTCCTTGATAGACGCCTCACGCCTCGCGGGCGGTCTGGGGCTCGTCGCCGCAACCGAGCGCGATCCCGATAATGGAATACTCTCCCTGCGCGGATCGATGGACCTCGCGCAGACCCTCAGCGGAGCGCGGACGAGCGTCGACGTTTCGGGAGAGAGGCTTTATTCCGGGTCGGACAGGACCCGCCTCTTAATGGGTCTGGGTGCGACCTACCACCGAGGACGTTTCTCGGTGGGGGTCGAGCTCTTCGCTGGAGGTCTGGGTTCGGGCGATACGCAGCAAGCCGGGCGGGCTACGTTCGGCATGAAATTCTAAGGTGCGGGCCAAGGGCCTTTGCGACAGTGTTGTTAAGCCTCCACCTGCGCGTCGCCCCGGCTCGGTCGCGGGAGCAACGGCGGCTTGTGTCTGCGACGCCTCAGGCTTTAACTGGCCGCGGGTAGAGTGAAGAGGCGATGATCGTGCTGCAGGAGGTAGCAGTGTCTCACGGGCCTTCGAGGTAGAGCCGCGGTGGAACTTACCGGCCTCCGCTGTGGATCGACAAGGGGCCGTGCCCGTGACCTGCCCCCGTCGACTGGTCCAAGTCGAATGTTAGTGCATTGCGGTTTGGACTTGCCCCCGATGTTGGACCACCGGATGCGAGAAAACCCCGGCTCACTTGCCTCAGGGCCGGCGTGCCAGCCCTGAGGCATTGGCCAACTCGATCGGGGCTTTCTGGCCGATCGAGCTGTGCGGGCGGCCCTCATTGTAATGGCACCGCCAGGATTTGATGAGTCCTCATCGGCCCTATGTCGGCACTGAAGATGGGGGCGCCGTCGGCACTCGGCGAGCATCTTGTCGTCTGTTCCGGTCTTCGGGGATCCCGCTGTCCATGATCGCGGCGATGGATTCCCCGACCCTCTCGGCGGCGGCCTCGATCTCGCGGTCTCCGAGATGGGCGTAGCGCAGCGTCGTGCGTGGATTGGAGTGTCCGAGCAGCCGCGAGACCACGGGCAGCGGCACGCCGTTCATCGCCGCATGGCTGGCGACGGTGTGGCGCAGGTCGTGAAGGCGCACGTCCTCGATGCCGGCCTCGCGGCGCACCCGGTTCCAGAGCGCGAGGTTCCGGCTACGCGGGCGGCTGGGATCTTGCGGCGAGGGGAACACGAAGGGGCTTCCATTCCGCGGCCGGCGGTGGAGCACGGCGCGGGCCTGGGTGTTGAGAGGAACCTTTCTCGGACCGGTCTTTGCGTCGGCCAGCATGAGCGCGTCGCGATGGACCTCGGACCAGCGGAGCCCCAGAACCTCGCCCCTGCGGCATCCGGTGAAGAGCAGGAGCCGGATGATATCGACCTGCTCCCGACTCTCCTTTCTTGTCTGCCCGTCGAGAACTCGGTGAAGGCGGCCGAGCTCCTCGCGGGACAGGAAGCGGGTGAGGGTCGGGCGCGGGTTCGGTTTCACCTCGCGCGCCGGGTTGGTGTCGACATGGCCGCAGGCGATGGCGAAGTTCATGATCCGGCGGAGAAGGTCGAGCGCGTGATTGGCGTTGCCGGGCGCGGTCCGGCTGAAGTCGTCGAACCATCGCTTGATCCGAGCAAGAGTGATGCTGTCGAGCGGCTTCGAGCCGAAGGCCGGCAGCAGCTGGCTCTCTAGCACGGAGATGACGCCCTTCTTCGTGGACGGCTTGCAGCGCTCGAAACGGGCCGCCCTCCACTCGCCCGCGACGAAGTCCCGAAACAAGGGGACGGCGCGTGCCGAGACCGCAACGGCCGCCTCCGGGTCGGTCATGCGGGCGTGGCATTCCCGGCGGGCCTCGGCGATGCCCATGGTTGTCACCGGGCCCAGTGAGATGCGCCTGGAGCGGCCGGCGGCATTTTGCAGCAGGACGTAGCTCCGCCCTCCGGTGGGCCGGACCCGAACCCCGAGACCGACGAGGCGGCTGTCCCAGACGGTATACTCCCGCGTGCGGGGCCGCAGGCGGGCGATTGCGCGGTCGGTGAGGTTCACACGCTCCCTTTTCAGCATCGCTCAGCCCTCCAGCACCACACCGACCCTCTCAGCCGCGTCCGCCACCGTGGCATCGGCGAAGTGGATGTATCCGAGGGTCGTGTCCGGGCTTTGGTGGCCGAGCAGCCTGCCGATGGCCGGCACGGTCTCGCCCTTCCCAAGGGCGATGCTGGCGTGGGAGTGGCATATACGATGTATGATTCTCGATGGTTTTCGGCATCGTCGCCAAGCGCGGACAGGCGTAGCCAGAAGTATGAGAATTCGCGAATATACTAGGCATACAGCCATATTCGGGCGATTCCGCTGTAGGCTCCATTTCGCCACACGCTGCCGGAGCGCCTCTCTGCTACGCCGGGCTACGATTCCAGTCGGTTGCGTATTGATGACGGATTGGGTAATGTGGTCTCCAGCGATTCCGCGATTTCGAGGAGGCCCGCGATGCCCGCACGAGAGCCCGTCAAGCTCACCAAGCGCGCCGTCGATGCGCTGTCGGTGGAGTTCGGCGATACCGTGGTCTGGGACCGCGACCTGCCCGGCTTCGGCATCCGCGTCTACGCCTCGGGGCGCAAGGTCTGGTGCGTCCAGACGCGGGGGCCTGCCGGCGGGCCGAAGCGCTTCGCGCTCGGGCGCTACGGCGACGTGACCGCCGATGAGGCGAGGCGCGATGCAACGATCGCCATCGACCGCATCAAGCAGGGCCTCGATCCGGTTCCGCCCAAGCCCGCGCCCGAGCCGACGGTGGCCGATCTCGCCGAGCGCTACATGGAGGCACACGTGAAGGTGAACTGCCGGCCGAAGACGGTCGAGACCTTCGGGCGCATCGTGCGGCTCTACATCGTGCCGGAGCTCGGCGGGCTCAAGCTCTCCGAAGTGGACCGCGCGGAAGTCGCCGCTCTCCACCACAAGCTCCGGGACAAGCCCTACCAGGCGAACGCGACGATGGACGTGATCGCGAGGATGTTCCGGCTCGCCGAAGCCTGGGGCATGACGCCTCCGCGCCGCAATCCGTGCCGCTCGATCCGGCGCTACAAGGAGACGCGGCGCGACCGGTTCCTCACGCCCGAGGAATACCGCGAGATCGGCCGCGTGCTCGACGAGGCGGAAGCCGACAAGTCGGTGTTCCCGACGGCGGTGCCGGCGATCCGCCTTCTGCTGCTGACGGGCTGCCGCAAGAACGAGATCGTGACGCTGAAGTGGGACGACGTGGACCGCACGGCGGGAGAGCTCAGGCTCACCGACGGCAAGACCGGATGGCGCAGCGTGCCGCTGACGCCTGCGGTCGAGCATGTGCTCGACTCCATCCCGCGCCTCAAGGGCAATCCGTGGGTGATCGCCGGACAGAACCGGGGCGATCACCTGAAGAACCTCGATGCGATCTGGCTCAGGCTGCGCGAGCGCGCCGATCTCAAGGATGTGCGGCTTCACGACTGCCGGCATTCGTACGCCAGCAGGGCGCTGGCGCTCGGCGAGGGGCTGTCGATGATCGCCGCGCTGCTCGGCCACCGCAAGGTGACGACGACCGCGCGCTACGCGCACCTTGCCCGAGATACCGAGAAGGCGTCCGCCGCCAAGGTCGGCGGCAGCATCGGCTCGGACATCCTGCCGCGCGCCGACGCGGCCTGACGCGGAGGGATAGGGTCATGGCGAAGCTCACCACGACGACGATATCGAAGCGCACGGTCGAGGCGCTCGCGGTCGAGAAGGACACCGTGTTCTGGGATT
>JAPPNV010000024.1 GCA_028818565.1 Rhodospirillales bacterium
GAGATCGCGTGCGAGCCCGAGTCCACATCACCCTCAAGCCCGGCGTTCTCGACCCTCAAGGCAAGGCGATCGCGAGCACGCTCGCGCGCATGGGATTCGCCGGCGTGGAAGAGGTGCGCCAGGGCAAGTACCTGGAGCTCGACCTTGCCGAGACCGACCCGGCGGCCGCCAGAGAGCAGCTCGACGCCATGTGCGCGCAGCTGCTCGCGAACACCGTGATCGAGGACTACACCATCGACCTCGCCGAATGAGCCGGCCCGCCGTATCCCGCACTGCCAGCCCACCTCCCCCTGTCCCCCTCCCCCCTGAAGGGCGGAGGGGGGACCGCGCCGCGAATGCCCGTCACAGCTCCTTCCCCTCGGGGGAGCCAAGGAGAGGCACGGACGGCCGCAGCCTGCTCTCCCTCTCCGCCCCTGGGGGCGGAGAGGGCCGGGGTGAGGTGGGGGAACCCTTTTCCAAAGAACTTGGGACCGGAGCGGCTTTGTCGTCCGGCGCCCCTCCAGCGGTATCCCTGCCCCGTGAGGGGCGGAGAGGTGACGCAGGCGGCATTGGCTTGTCTTTCCCGCCGAACTCCCCGGACCATGGTCCGGTGCACAGGGCGCGGCGCCTGCGCCACGATGGCGCCATGCAGTGCGAGAGGGAGAGGGCCGCGGCAGTCGGTGGGAGGATGAGCAGGCGCACGTCGGCGGAGATGTCGAAGACCGTCGTCCGTTCCGACTTCGGGCCTTGCGACTGGGCTGCTTGTCCCACGGAATCCCACTTATCCCACGGAATCCCGCTTATCCCACGGAAGCCCAGCTATCCCACGGAATCCCGCTTATCCCACGGAATCCCGCTTATCCCACGGGATCCCACTTATCCCACGGAATCCCACCTATCCCGCTTAATCCCACCCAATCCCGGCGAATCCCGCGTTAGAATTTATTGGTCCATCCCACCTCCCCCTGTCCCCCTCCCCCCAAAGGGCGGAGGGGGAACGTGGTGGCGCCATCAACTCCCCCTCTCCGCCCCCGGGGGCGGAGAGGGCCGGGGTGAGGTGGGGGCGCTTGTTCGCGCTCTCCCTGCCGGGAGGGCGCGATGAAAGCCGCCGTCGTCGTCTTTCCCGGCTCCAACTGCGACCGCGACGTCATGGTGGCGCTGGAGGCCAGCACGGGCCGGGCGCCGGCGATGGTCTGGCACGACGAGACCGCGCTGCCCGCCTGCGACCTGATCGTGCTGCCCGGCGGCTTTGCCCACGGCGACTACCTGCGCGCGGGTGCGATGGCGGCGCGCTCGCCCGTGATGGCGGACGTGGTGAAGCGTGCCGGGGCGGGCGTGCATGTCCTGGCCATCTGCAACGGCTTCCAGGTGGCGACCGAGGCGGGGCTGCTGCCCGGCGCGCTGATGCGAAACGCAGGCCTCCGCTTCGTCTGCCGTTGGGTAAGCCTCCGCGTGGAGGAGGCCGGGAGCTCGTTCACCGCAGGCTACGAGGCAGGCCAGGTGGTGCGGATGCCGGTCGCCCACCACGAGGGCAACTACTGCGCCGACGAGGAGACGCTGGCCCGGCTGGAAGGCGAGGGGCTGGTGGCCTTCCGCTACGTGGGGGAGGACGGCGCGGCCGATGGCGAGGCCAACCCCAACGGCTCCGCCGCCGATATCGCCGGCATCCTTAATTCTACGCGGACGGTGCTGGGCCTGATGCCGCATCCGGAGCGCGCCGCGGAGCCTGCGCTGGGCGGTGCCGACGGACGCCCGATGTTCGATCGCCTGGTGGAGGCGCTCTCGTGAGCGGCGCGGTGCGCCCGATGCCGGACGTGCCGGTCACGCCGGCGCTGGTGGCCGAGCACGGGCTGAGCACGGACGAGTACGCGCGCATCGAGCGGGTCATGGGGCGCGCGCCCAACCTGACCGAGCTCGGCATCTTCTCGGCGATGTGGAACGAGCACTGCTCCTACAAGTCCTCCCGCGTGTGGCTGCGCAAGCTGCCGACCGAGGCACCCTGGGTCATCTGCGGGCCGGGGGAGAACGCCGGCGTGGTGGACATCGGCGACGGGCAGGCGGCGGTCTTCAAGATGGAGAGCCACAACCACCCGTCCTTCATCGAGCCCTATCAGGGCGCGGCGACCGGCGTCGGCGGCATCCTGCGCGACGTCTTCACCATGGGCGCCCGGCCGGTGGCGAGCCTCGATGCGCTCCGCTTCGGCGCACCGGGCCATCCCAAGACGCGCCATCTGGTGGCGGGCGTGGTCGCCGGCATCGGCGGCTACGGCAATTGCATCGGCGTGCCGACGGTGGGCGGCTCCTGCGCGTTCGATGGGGCCTACGACGGCAACATCCTGGTCAACGCCATGACCGTGGGCGTGGCGCCGGCGGACCGCATCTTCTACGCCGCTGCCGAGAACGCAGTCGGCAATCCCGTGGTCTATGTCGGTGCCAAGACCGGGCGCGACGGCATCCATGGTGCCACCATGGCGTCCGCCGCCTTCGATGAGGGCACGGAGGAGAAGCGCCCGACCGTGCAGGTCGGCGACCCCTTCACCGAGAAGCTGCTGATGGAGGCCTGCCTCGCGCTGATGGCGACGGACGCGATCATCGCGATCCAGGACATGGGCGCCGCCGGGCTCACCTGTTCCTCGGTCGAGATGGCGGACAAGGGCGGCGCCGGGATCGAGCTCGACCTCGACAAGGTGCCGGTGCGCGAGAGCGCCATGACGCCCTACGAGATCATGCTGTCGGAGAGCCAGGAGCGCATGCTCATGGTGATCCGCCCAGAGGCAGCGGAAGAGGCGAGGGCGGTCTTCGAGAAATGGGGCGTCGACTTCGCCGTCATCGGCCGGGTGACGGAGACCGGCCGCTTCGTGCTCAAGGCCGGCGGTGCCGTGGTGGGCAACCTGCCGGTGCGCCCGCTGGTGGACGAGGCGCCCATCTACGAGCGGCCCTACGAGCTGACGCCGAGGCCGGCGCCGCTGGCGCGCGCGCTGGACGACAGGGCGTCGGAGCCCGAGCCGACGGCGGTGCTGCAAACGCTGCTCGCTGCGCCCGATCTCTGCTCCAAGCGCTGGATCTGGGAGCAGTACGACCACATGGTGATGGCGGACACGGTGCAGCCGCCGGGCGGCGATGCCGCCGTGGTGCGCGTCCACGGAACGCGGAAGGGGCTCGCGCTCACCGCCGACTGCACGCCCCGCTACTGCGCCGCCGACCCGGCGTCCGGCGGGGCGCAGGCGGTGGCGGAGGCCTGGCGCAACCTCACCGCCGTGGGTGCGCGGCCATTGGCCATCACCGACTGCCTCAACTTCGGCAATCCAGAGCGGCCGCAGGTCATGGGCCAGTTCGCGGGCTGCATCGAGGGCATGGCCGAGGCCTGCCGGGCGCTGGACTTCCCGGTCGTCTCGGGCAACGTCTCCTTCTACAACGAGACCGAGGGGGCCGGCATCCTGCCCACGCCCTCCATCGGCGGCCTCGGGCTGATCGCCGACCTCGAGCGCATGTGCGACCCGGCACTCAAGGCGCCGGGCGAGGCGCTGCTGCTGGTGGGCGGCGCCGGCGGTCATCTCGCCCGCTCCCTCTACCAGCGCGAGATCGAGGGGCGCGAGGAAGGGCCGCCACCCGCCGTCGACCTCGCCGCCGAGCGGCGCCACGGCGACTTCGTCAGGCGCCAGATCGAGGCTGGAATGGTTTCCGCCTGCCACGACATCTCCGACGGCGGCCTCCTGGTGGCGCTGGCCGAGATGGCGTTGGCCGCGCTCGACGCGGGCCGCACCGTCGGCGCCCGGATCGCCGTGCCGGCGGGGGCGCCCAGCGCTGCCGGCTGGCTCTTCGGCGAGGACCAGGCGCGGTACCTTGTCAGCGCGCCGCAGCACCGCGCCGAGGCGCTCATGATGGAGGCGGAGGGCGCGGGCGTGCCGGTCTCCGCCATCGGGTCCACGGGCGGGGCCGCGTTGACAGTGGAAGGCGCAAGTGCCATATCGATAGCGGCGCTTCGCCGCATCCACGAAGAGTGGCTGCCGGCCTACATGGCCGGCGAGGTGGAGCACGAGCGCTGAGTGCACCCGCAGATCGCACCGCCGGAAAGAACCGCCGATGCCCATGGACGTTCAGGAGATCGAGCAGCTCATTCGAGAGGCGCTCCCTGACGCCCAGATTCATATCGACGATCTGCGCGGCGACGGCGATCATTACGCGGCACGTGTGGTTTCGGCTGCGTTCGCCGGCAAGTCGCGGGTGGAGCAGCATCAGATGGTCTATCGCGCGCTACGCGGGCGCATGGGCGATCAGCTGCACGCACTCGCGCTCCAGACCAGCGTTCCTGTGGACGCGTAACTAGTTGAAAACGAAAGGGGATTTCGCATGATCGAGGCCACGACCAGTGCGCCGGTCGAGAACCGAATCCGGGGCCTCATCGACGAGCACGATGTCGTCCTGTTCATGAAGGGGACGCCGGTGTTCCCGCAGTGCGGCTTCTCCGCCACGGTGGTGCAGATGCTCTCGCTGCTCGGCGTGCGCTTCAAGGGCTTCGACGTGCTGGAGGACCCGGAGGTCCGCCAGGGCATCAAGCGCTTCAGCGACTGGCCGACGATCCCGCAGCTCTACGTCAAGGGCGAGTTCGTGGGCGGCTGCGATATCGTCCGCGAGATGTACGAGACCGGCGAGCTTTCCGAGTTCCTGAGCACGAAGGGCGTCAGCGTCGAGCCTCGCGCTTGATCCCACTGCCGCCGGCGTCAATCGCCAGCTACCACGCCCACGTCTACTACGATTCAGCGACGCGGCAGAGCGCCGCGGCGGTCAGGACCGGCGTGATCGCGCGCTTCCCCGTGCGTCTCGGGCGCTGGCGCGACAAGCGCGTCGGGCCGCATCCCATGCACATGTTCCAGGTGGCCTTCGGGCCGGACCAGTTTCCCGAGCTCGTGCCTTGGCTCATGCTCAACCGCCGGGGCCACTCGGTGCTGGTCCACCCCAACACCGGCGACGATCTCGCCGACCATCGCGACTACCCGCTCTGGCTCGGGGAGAAGCTCGCCCTCGACTTCAGCGTGTTTGATTGAAGCGGGCGCTCAGCCTTCTAGCCAGAGGTCGGCGACGGGGCCGCTGCCGCCCGCCAGCGGATCGGTCGCAGGCAGCGGGACTGCGGCGATGGAGGTCCTCATCGCGGGCATCTCCGCATCGCCCACCACCTTCAGTTCCAGGCCCTCGGTATCGTCCCTGGCGTTCGAGACCTCGGCATCCTGGTTCGACAGCACGCAGAGGTCCGGCTGCTGCCCCGGCGGGTAGGCGCCGACGCTGACGAACCCGGGCTTGTCGTCGAGCCGGCAGTGCACGACGCCGGCGGGGATCAGCACGGCGTCACCGGCCTGCACCTCGACCACCGGCCCCTCCGGCCCGCCGAACTGGAGCTGCGCTGCGCCGCGCGCGCAGCCCACGACCTCGTGGGCGATGGAGTGGTAGTGGTGAAAGGGAAAGGTATCGCCGCGGAAGCCGTCGCCCCAGCCGTTGGAATCGAAGTGGCGCTCGACCGCCGCCTCCGGCTCGACGCCGCCGACATCGATGGCGCCCCGATAGACGATGAGCGGCAGCGCCCCGTTGTTGGGGCTGGTGCCGGCCTCGCTCAGCAGATGATGCTCGAATGCCAACGCGCCCATCACGCTCCTCCCTGAGCCTTGGTTCCCTTGAGGAGACAAAAGCCGGGATGGAGCCCCCTGTCAATCGAGAGCGCAAATTTCGAATTGATGCGTCAGCGCGCCGACGGCGAGACGGGTGCCGTTTCTCTGGAGACGTGATCGAGCGTCGATTACCATCCGCGTTGCACCCGGTGCGGGCCGGGCATCGGCATCAGGAGCTGGCCATGCGTCTGCGCTCACTTGCGCTCAGCGCGATCGTCTGCGCCGCAGTGGCGTTTGTCGGCGTTGCCAGCGCTGCGGAGCGGCTGGGCTGGGAAGACCTCGCACCGCCGTGGGATGACACGGCCCAGCCACTGCAGCGACTGCCCCAGAACCTCCAGGCCGACTTTTACGACCTGATGTGGGCGCGCTCGATTATCGACCAGGTGGAGGCGTCCGAACCCACCGAGTCCTCAGCCACAGGCATAGGCGCGCGCCGCGAGGATGTGATGGCGGAGATGAAGGCCATCGAAGGCAAGGCGTTGGCCGGCCTGGAGGCCGCCGGCATCGACATCGCGGCGCTCATCGCCGACGCCGAGGCCTTCGACAGGACGCTCGCGGTGTACAACGAGACGCTGGTCGACGGATTGGACGGCCGGGACGTGGAGATACCGGGCTACGCCTTGCCGCTGGAATATGCCGGGACGCAAGTCTCGGAGTTCCTGCTGGTGCCCTACGTCGGCGCCTGCATCCACGTGCCGCCCCCGCCGCCCAACCAGATCGTGCACGTTCGTTTCCCCGAAGGCTTCGAGAGCAAGGGGTTGTTCACGCCGGTCCTGGTCGCGGGCCGCATCTCGACCGGCCACTCGAGCCGGTCCCTCACTTACGTGGACGGCAGCGCCGACATCGCCGTCGGCTACAGCCTCGACGCCAGCGCTATCGAGATCTTCGACCAATAGGAGTCAAAGACGGATCGTCATGCCGTCGGCAAGCGAGCGCCGGTAGGCGCGCCAGGCCGGGAGCACGCCCGCAAGGCAGCCGGCGCCGATGATCGCGACGAGCATGATCGCCTCGCTGGCGCTCGGCTCCTCGATCGGGAGATAGAGCCCGAAGCGGGCGTCGATCAGCGGCCGCAGCGCGGCCATGAGCAGATAGAGCACACCGGTGCCCAGCACGACCCCGGCGAGGGTCAGGAAGCCGGCCTCCGACACCAGCAGGCCGAAGACCGTGCGCGGTGGCGCGCCGACGGAGCGCAGGATTGCCATCTCCCGCCGCCGTTCGTTGAGCGTGGTGAGGATCATGGTAACCATGCCGAGCAGCGCGGTGAGCAACACCATCGCCGAGACCACCGATAGCGCCGTCTCGGCCACGCCGACGAGGGACCAGAGCTCCTGCAGCGCGACGCCCGGCAGAATCGCGGTCAGCGGCTCCTCCCGGTACTCGTTGACGAAGCGCTGCAGGGTGAAGGTCTCGATCTTCGACGTGACGCCGATCATGGCGGCGGTGACCGCCGTGGGCCGCAGACGCAGGTTGCGCACCTGATCGGCGCTGAGGCCGGGGCCGGGCTTGCGGGCGCCGCCCTGCCAGTCGATGTGGATTGCCTCGATCGCCTCCAGGCTGACGTGGACGGTGCGATCGACCGGGGTGCCTGTTTTGGCCAGGATGCCGGCGACGCGGAAGGGCATGTCGTCGTGTTCCTGTCCCGCCAACGCGCCGATGCCGTGCTGGACGACGATCGGATCGTCCAGCCGATAACCCAGTTGCGCGGCGACATCCGCGCCCAGCACCGCGTCGAAGAGATCGCCGAAGTTACCGCCCGCATCGAAGGCCAGCGACCGGCGGTTGCGATAGCGATAGTGCTCGAAATAGTCCGGCGTGGTTCCGAGCACGCGGAAGCCGCGGTGGCTGTCGCCGAGGGAAAGCGGGATCACCCACGCGACCTCTGGCCTTGCCCGGATGTCGTCGAGGCTCCGCATGGTGATGTTGCGCGTGGCGTTGCCGATGCGGAAGACGGAGTAGAGCAGGAGCTGCACGTCGCCCGCGCGGGCGCCGACGATGAGGTCGGTGCCCGAAATCGTGTCGGCGAAGCTCGACTTTGCGCTGGTGCGGACACGTTCGACGCCGAGGAAGAGCGTCACGCTGAGCGCGATTGCGAGGATCGCGAGCAGGCCCGTCAGCCAGCGGTTGCGGAGCGACAGCAGGGCGAGGCGCACGACCGCCACGGCGCGCCCCTATGCCGGCCGCGCCAGACCGCCCAGCTCGACCGTGCGTTCGAAGCGCGGCGCCATGGTCGCGTCGTGGCTGACCATGACCAGGGTCGCGCCGGCTCGCGCGGCCTCCTCGAACAGGAGATCGAGGAAGGCATGCCGATGATCGCGGTCGAGTGCGGAGGTCGGCTCGTCGGCGATCACGATGGCGGGGTTGCCGATCAGCGCGCGCGCCACGGCGACGCGCTGCTGCTGGCCGACGCTGAGTGTGGGGGCGGAACGGCGGTGTAGTGCGGGGTCGAGCCCCAGTCTGACGAGGAGGCGCTGCGCTTCCCCCGCCGGTTCGCCGTCGCGCGCCGCGCGGCTGCGGCGAGCGCGGGCGAAACGCAGCGGCAGCAGCACGTTATCGACGACCGAGCCGTAGGGGAGCAGGTTGAACATCTGGAAGATGATGCCGAAATGCTCGGCGCGGAAGCGGTCGAGCGCCGCGCCGCGCAGGCCGGTGATTGTGGTGCCCGCAACTTCGATCTCTCCCTGCTGAGGCGAAACGATGCCGCAGGCGAGGCTCAGGAGGGTCGACTTCCCCGAGCCGGAGGGCCCCATGACGAGCAGGCTCTCGCACCGCCGCACGGCGAAGCTCTCGATCTCCAGGCGGAACGCGTCGCTCTCCCGCCACGAAAAAGCAACATCGGAGAACCGAAGGATGGCTTCGTCTGCGGCTGTGCTCGCAGGCACTAGTCCCCGTCCAAATTCACGACTGGCTCGGCGGGTGTGACCTCCTGGCGGCCTTGCCCATCGTCCGTGACGAGGGTCACCTCCAACTCCTCCGCACCGGGAAAGACGTCGAAGTAAGTGAGGGTCAGGCTCGTGATCGCCGCCGGATCGGCGCACTGCAACCGATACTCCGCGTGGAATTCGGCGTGCGATTCCATTTCGTCCTCGTGCGCCTCTTCGTGATCGCCGTGATCTTCGTCCTCGTGCGCCTCTTCGTGTTCGTCGTGATCGTGCCCATCGTCCTCGTCGTGATGGTCGTCGTCCGTGTCCAGCGCATATCCCACCGGCGTTACCGAGACCTCTTCCAGCGTGCATGACGCGGCTGCCGGAATACCGAACAGGCCGATCGGATCGCTCAGGCGACCCTTCGCCTTGTTGATCGCGGCCTTGTCTTCGTCGGATCGAGCAGGGTGCTCGAAGCCCACGATGTCCGCGCCGGGCGTCTCCAGCTCAATCCACAACGACTTGCCCTCGATCGCGATGTTGAGCAATCCGTGCCCGTGCTGGTGCGCGGCAAGCTCTCGCTCGGCAGCGCCAGCCTGCGATCCGGCCAGCGCCACGCCGAGGGCTGCCAAACAGCATGCGATCGCCGTTTCGTTCGACCATCTCCTCATTGGTTGATCCCTCCCTTCAAGTGCCGCGAACGCTATTCAGGCAACGTTATAGTGTAGAGACGGCGATCCTCAATGTCGCGCTCACCGCTGGTGTCCCTTAGGCGGCCGAACAAATAATTCGCGCGTTCCGATGCCGTTTGGCGTCGAAGTCGCAAGTCGGACAAACGATCCAGCGGGAGTGGAAACTCTGCGCCCCTCGGGAACGGAGAGTGTCAGGGAGAGGTGGGATGCCGGTCTGTCGAGGTACGTCGCGCCGACACGACCCGCTCAGGCGGGGGCGCTAGCCATTCAGCGTATGGATTGCGCGGGCCTTGTGGGGAAGGGGACTAGCGCGAGTAGTACTCGATGACGAGATTGGGCTCCATCGTCACCGGGTAGGGCACGTCGGCGAACTTGGGCGCGCGTATGAAGCGGCCCTCCATCCGGTCGTGGTCGACCTCCAGATAGTCGGGCACGTCGCGCTCCGGCGAATCGATCGCCTCCAGCACCAGCGGCAGCTGCTTCGAGCGCTCGCGCACCGTGATGCGGTCCTCGTCCTTCACCAGATAGCTCGGGATCGTGACCCGGCGGCCGTTGACCAGGATGTGGCCGTGGTTCACGAACTGCCGCGCGGCGAACACGGTCGGCACGAACTTCATCCGGTAGACCACGGCATCGAGGCGCCGCTCCAGCAGCCCGACCAGGTTCTCGCCGGTGTCGCCCTTGCGGTCGCCGGCGATGTGGTAGTAGCGGCGGAACTGCTTCTCGGTAATGTTGCCGTAGTAGCCGCGCAGGCGCTGCTTGGCCGCGAGCTGCACGCCGAAGTCGGACGGCTTGCGCCGCCGCTGGCCGTGCTGCCCCGGCCCGTAGTCGCGCCGGTTGGTGGGGCTCTTGGGGCGGCCCCAGAGGTTGACGCCGAGGCGCCGGCAAATCTTGTACTTCGACTGCTGTCGCTTGCTCATCGTGCCCGTGCCGGTGGGAGAATCGCGTGTGCCCGCGGCCTCCGGCGGCGAGCCGGGCGCACTATAGCCCGCGCCGGTGCGGTGTCAATCGGCCGGGCCCGGCGGCCGGCCGCGCTGGGGCCGTTCTCCGGTCAGCGCGCGCACGACTCCCCGCAGGGTCTGCACGTCCTGGCGCGTCATCGAGATGCGTTCGAACATGGTCCGCATGTTCTGCACCATCTTGGGCCGCATCTCGGGCGTCGGGAAGAAGTCGCGGTCGTCGAGCGCGCCTTCCAGGTGCCGGAAGAAGTGCAGGATCTCGTCCTTGGTGGCGGGCCGGGCGCTCCCCGCGGGCGGAGGCTGTTCTTCCTCTTCATCCGGAGGTGTGCTCACGAGGCGCCACTCGTAGGCCATGATCAGGACCGCCTGCGCCAGGTTGAGCGAGGCAAAGGCGGGGTTGAGCGGAATCCGGACGATGGCGTCGGCCAGCACCAGCTCCTCGTTCTTGAGGCCGGCCTTCTCGGGCCCGAAGAGGAGGCCGAGCCGGGCGCCCCTGCGCCCCGCATCCCGCAGCGCCGTCACCGCCACGCGCGGCGCGAGCTCCGGCTTCAGCAGCTCGCGCGGCCGCGCCGTGGTTGCGTGCACCAGATTGAGGTCGGCCACGGCCTCTTCCACGGTCGCGCAGAGCCGCACACCGTTCAGCACCGCGTCAGCGCCCGAGGCCGCGCCCAGCGCCTTGACGTTGGGCCAGCCGTCGCGGGGCTGGACCAGGCGCAGGTCCGAGAGGCCGCAGTTCAGCATGGCGCGGGCTGCGGCGCCGATGTTCTCGCCGAGCTGGGTGCGCACGAGGATCACCGCCGGCGCTCCCGCATCGACATGGTCCGCCGCGCAGGCCTTGCGCCGGTCGGTCCCCGCCACGGCTCAGCCTGCGATGGCGCGGGTCTCGCGCGCGCCGCCTCTCACGCGCGGCGCCACAGCGTGCCCTCCGGCTTGTCTTCGAGGGTGATACCCTCGGCCGCCATCGCGTCGCGGATGCGGTCGGCCTCGGCGAAGTCGCGCTGGGCCCGCGCAGCGGCGCGGTCGGCGATCAGCGCCTCGATCTCGGCATCGCTCATGCCGCCTATCTGCCCTGCGCCGCGGAACCACGCCTCGGGGTCGGCCTGCAGCAGCCCGAGCAGGGCGCCGGAGCCGCGCAGCGCGGCATAGGCCCGCATCCGCGCCGCCGCGTCGCCGGCCCGGTTGAGATCGCCCGCGAGCCGGTGGAGCACAGCGAGCGCCTTCGGCGTGTTGAGATCGTCGCAAAGCGCGGCCTCCACCTCGGGATCGACGATGTCTTCCACGCCGTTCGCCGCAGCGCCCGCGTTGCGGAGCGCGGTGTAGAGGCGGTCCAGGTTGGCGCGGGCCTGGGCGATGCCATCGGCAGTCCAGTCCATCGGGTGCCGATAGTGCGTGCTCAGGAGGACCAGCCGGTTGACCTCACCCGGCGCCTCGGCCAGCGCGTCGCGGATGGTGATGAAGTTGCCGAGGGACTTCGACATCTTCTCGCCCTCCACGGTGAGCCAGCCGTTGTGCACCCAGTGGCGGGCGAAGGGCGGGCCGGGGCAGGCGCACTCGCTCTGCGCGATCTCGTTCTCGTGGTGGGGGAAGACGAGGTCGAGACCGCCGCCGTGAATATCGAGGGTTTCGCCGAGATAGGCGCGGCTCATGGCCGAGCACTCGATGTGCCAGCCGGGCCGCCCGCGGCCCCAGGGGCTCTCCCACCCCGGCAGGGTCTCGTCGCTCGGCTTCCACAGCACGAAGTCGGCAGGGTCGCGCTTGTAGGGCGCGACCTCGACGCGGGCGCCCACGATCATCTCGTCGCGGTTGCGGCCGGAGAGCGCGCCGTAGCGGGGGGCCGAGGGCACGTGGAACAGCACGTGGCCCTCCGCCTCGTAGGCGTGGCCGGCCGCGATCAGCGACTCTATGAGTTCGATCATCTGCGGCACGTGCGCCGTCGCCCGCGGCTCCACATCGGGCGGCAGCGCGCCGAGCGCGGCAATGTCCTCATGAAACGCCTTGGTGGTGCGCGCGGTGATCGACTCGATGGGCTCGCCGGTCCGGCGCGAGGCCTCGTTGATTTTGTCGTCCACGTCCGTGATGTTCCGGACGTAGGTGACGGACGGGTAGAGCCGCTTCAGCACCCGGTAGAGCACGTCGAACACCACGATGGGCCGCGCGTTGCCGATGTGGGCGAGGTCGTAGACCGTGGGGCCGCAGACGTACATGCCGACATGGCCGGGGCGCACGGGCTCCAGCGGCTCGCGCCGGCGGGTCAGCGTGTTGTGCAGTGTGAGCGTCATGGCTCAGCCGGCCCCGCGGTAGCGGTTGGTGATGGGATAGCGGCGGTCCTTGCCGAAGGAGCGCAGCGTGAGCTTGATGCCGGGCGGCGCCTGGCGCCGCTTGTACTCCGCGATGTCGAGCATCCGCCAGATGCGGGCCGCTGTTTCCGCCGCGTGGCCGCGCGCCACGATCTCCTCGGTGGAGCGCTCCTCCTCCACCAGGCCGCGCAGCACGTCGTCCAGCACCTCGTAGGGCGGCAGCGTGTCCTGATCGGTCTGGTCGGGGCGAAGCTCCGCGCTCGGCGGCTTGTCGATGATCGCCTCGGGTATCACCGGTCCCTGCGGCCCTTCGAGGCCCTCCATCCAGCTGCGGTTGCGCCAGCGGGACATCTCGAACACGTCGGTCTTGTAGACGTCCTTCAGCACCGAATAGCCGCCGCACATGTCGCCGTAGAGCGTGGCGTAGCCCACCGACATCTCCGACTTGTTGCCGGTGGTCAGCACCATGTGGCCGAGCTTGTTGCTGATCGCCATCAGGATCACGCCGCGCACCCGCGCCTGAATGTTCTCCTCGGTCTCGTCCGCCGCGCGGCCGGCGAAAATCGGCGCCAGCGTTTCGCCGAGTGCATCCACCGCCGGCTCGATCCCCACGACCTCGTGGCGAACGCCGAGCAGGCGCGCGCACTCGGCCGCGTCGTCGAGGGAGGACAGCGCCGTGTAGCGCGACGGCATGGCGACGCAGAAGACTCGCTCGGCGCCGAGAGCGTCGACGGCGACGGCGGCGGTCAGCGCCGAATCGATGCCGCCGGACAGCCCGATCAGCACACCGGGGAAGCCGTTCTTCTCGACATAGTCGCGCAGGCCCACCGTCATGGCACGATAGGACGCGGCATGGCCGTCAGGCAGCGTGGCGCGGGAGCCCGGCGCACAGGTCCAGCCCTCGTTCTCTCGCGACCAATGAGTGAGCAGCAATGCCTCCTCGAAGGCCGGCGCCTGGGCGGTGAGGCCGTGATCGGCGTTGAGGACAAAGGAGGCGCCGTCGAAGACCAATTCGTCTTGGCCGCCCACCTGGTTCACGTAGATCAACGGCAGTTCGGTCTCGCCGATCCGCGCCACGGCGAGGTTGAGGCGGGTATCGCCCTTGTCGCTTTCGAAAGGCGAGCCGTTGATCGCGATCATCATCTCGGCGCCCGATTCCGCGAGGCATTCGGAGACTTCGGGGAACCACATGTCCTCGCAGATCATGGCGCCAAGGCGGACGCCTCGAAACGGAATCGGGCCCGGCAGGCCGGCGCGCGCGAACACCCGCACCTCGTCGAAGACGCCGTAGTTGGGCAGTTCGTACTTGTAGCGCTGCGCCGCGACGCGGCCCTCGTCGAGCAGCAACACGGCGTTGTAAAGCTTGCCGCCCTCGACCCAGGGCGCGCCGAGGAGGAGTGCGGGCCCGCCATCCCCCGTCGCTGCCGCGAGCGCCTCCACGGCAGCCTTCGACTGCTCCTGGAACATCGGCTTGAGCACCAGGTCCTCGGGCGGGTAGCCGGTCACCACGAGCTCGGTGCAGACCACGAGGTCGGCGCCCTGAGCCTCGGCCTTGGCACGGGCGCGCAGGATCAGCGCCTTGTTGCCCTCGAGGTCCCCCACGGTGGGGTTGAGCTGGGCGAGCGCGATGGCGAGCGTGTCGGTCATGGTCGGCCGGTTATACACAAAGGAGCCGGCACTTGCCGGCCCCGATTACCAAACTCCGCCCGACTTGCGTGGTCTTGGCGGGCGCGCCCTAGCGCGAGCGGGGCGATCCGTCCGCGCCGTTTCGCAGCAGGAACTCGCGGCCGAGCTTGACCCGCGCGGTGCCGTTATAGTCCACCACGTCTGCGGTCGCGAAGGTCTCGGACCAATTCTCCGGCAGGAACGAGCCTGTGCCGATCACGTCGATGGGCGCGTTCACGCTGGCCATGACCCTGCACTTGGCCGGGCCGAAGCCCGAGCTCGCGACGATCTTCACTTTCTCGAAGCCGGCCTCGTTGAGCGCCGCGCGCAGGTGGAAGAGCGCTGCGGCGCTGACGCCCGTGCCGTGAAGCCAGCGCAGCTCCGCCTCGGTGCGGTACTCGCGCACGGCATTCGGGCAGTAGCGCTCCAGCACGGCGTAGGACTTCGCCATGTCCAGGCCTTCGACATAGCGGCTGCCGTGGGTATCGAGGCGGAAGCTCAGCTCGCCGCGCGTGGCAAGTTCCGGGAAGCGCCTGCACACGGCGAGCGCATCGGTGATTTCCTGCCCGTAGTAGTCGACGAGCACGGTCATCGGCTCGCCCGCGAAAATCTCGTGATACATCTCGGCGGCACGGACCGTGGAGCCCGCGTAGCCGATGAAGGCATGGGGCATGGTGCCGTAGCCCCGCTGATTGCCGAAGTAGTGGGCGGTCGCATCGGTGGCGTTGCCGATGAAACCGACGGCGCCGCACTCCTGCTTCGCCGCCTTCGAGCCGACGCTCGCCGCGTAGGCCATCATCTCGGCCATCTCGATGCCCGCGCAATGGCGCGCGTCCATCGCCAGGAACGCAACCTTCGGCAGGCTACGCGACATGGCGTAGGCGTTGTAGGCGGCGACGCAGACTGCGCCCAGCCGCTGCAGGTAAAGCGTCTCCAGATCGACGAGATGACGGAAGGAGCCCGAGAGGTAGATCAGCGGCTCGCCGGCGCCGACCCACTCGCCTTCCTCGAACCGGCAGTCGATGGTGAATTCCGTGTCGCGCTCAGCCGCGACCGAGTTCAGCCAATCGATCATCAGGCGGGGCGCGAAGCAGACCGGCCGGCGCATGAACAGCGCGTAAGTGACCCGGGCGTCGCCGAAGCGGCCGATCGCCTTGCGCGTGCGCGTGAAGTAGTGGTCGGTGTAGCGGGTGACCTCGCGGTCGCGGGGTCCGTCGTGGGGCAACATCGCGACCCCCTTCCGCAATCCTAGCCGTGCAGCGCCCTTGGCTGGGCGGTGGCCGCTCGTTCCTGCCTCAGGTGCTCGGCAATGAGGAAGGCAAGCTCCAGCGCCTGCGAGGCGTTGAGCCGCGGATCGCAGTGAGTGTGGTAGCGGCTGGAGAGGTCCTCCTCGGTGATCGCCTGGGCGCCACCCAGGCACTCGGTCACGTCCTGGCCGGTCATCTCGAAGTGGACACCGCCGGGGTGCGTGCCCTCGGCCCGGTGCACCGCGAAGAATCCGCGCACTTCCGCCAAGACCTGGTCGAAGACGCGGGTCTTGTAGCCGTTGGACGACTTGATCGTGTTGCCGTGCATGGGATCGCAGGCCCAGACCACGTGCCGGCCCTCCCCTTGAACGGCACGCACGAGGGGCGGCAGCTTGGCCTCGACGGCCTCGTGCCCCATGCGCGCGATCACCGTGAGCTTGCCGGGCTCGTTTTGCGGGTTGATCCGGTCGATGAGGGCGAGCAGATCGTCCGGCGTGATGCTGGGGCCGGCCTTGAGCCCGATCGGGTTGCCGACCCCGCTCAGGAAGTCGACGTGGGCGCCGTCCACCTGACGCGTGCGATCGCCGATCCAGAGCATGTGCGCGCTGCAGTCGTACCACCCGCCGGTGGTCGAATCGACGCGGGTCAGCGCCTGCTCGTATTCAAGGATCAGGGCCTCGTGGGAGGTATAGAATTCGGTTTCGCGGATCTGCGGCGAGGTCTCCTCGGTGAGCCCACAGGCGGCCATGAAGTCCAGCGTGTCGCCGATCTGATTGGCCAGCGCCTCGTAGCGTGCGCCCTGCGTGCTCTCGGCGACGAAACCGAGGTTCCAGCGATGCACCGCGTGGAGGTCGGCGTAGCCGCCATGGGCCAGCGCGCGCAACAGGTTGAGCGTCGACGCTGACTGGCTGTAGACGCGGAGCATACGGGCGGGTTCAGGCGTGCGCGTCTCTTGGTCGAAGGCCATGCCGTTGACCATATCGCCGCGGTAGGCCGGCAGAGTCGTGTCGTCCACGGTCTCGGTGTCCGACGAGCGCGGCTTGGCGAACTGGCCCGCAAGCCGCCCGACCTTGACCACCGGCAGCTTGGCGCCGTAGGTCAGCACCACTGCCATCTGCAGGAGGACGCGGAAGGTATCCCGCACCGTGTCGGGGTGGAACTCCGCGAAGCTCTCGGCGCAATCCCCGCCCTGCAGCAGGAAGGCGCGGCCCTCGCAGACCCGCGCCAGGCGATCCTGCAGCCTGCGCGCTTCACCGGCGAAGACCAGCGGCGGCGAGGTCTTGAGGCGCTCCTCGGCCGAGACGAGCGCGGCCGCGTCAGGCCATGCCGGCTGCTGCTTGATCGGCAGTCCCTGCCAGCGGCCGGGGCTCCACGTGCCGGGCATAACGTTCTCCCGCGGAAATTATGTCGTTGTGGCCGTGCTATACGCCCGAACCGCCCGTCGTGCCAGCAATTTCATGTTTGGCAACGAAAGCTGCGGGCGCCGCGTGCGCTGACGGGCTATTGGGCGGCGTCTGCGACGGGCTCGGGCACCGGCTCGTACATGGTGACGAACTCCTCCGCCGCGGTCGGGTGCACCGCCATGGTCGCATCGAATTGGGCCTTGGTCGCCCCCGCCTTGACGGCGATACCCAGTAGCTGCACGGCTTCGCCCGCGCCATCGCCCACCATGTGGCAGCCGACCACCCGGCCCGACGCGCGGTCCACCACGAGCTTCATGAAGACGGTCTCCTCCCTTGTCGTGAGCGTGTGCTTGAGCGGGCGGAAGCGGGTCTTGTAGATGTCCACGGCGGGGAAGTCCTGCCGGGCCTCCTCCTCGGAGAGCCCGACCGTGCCGAGCTCGGGCGTGGTGAAGACCGCAGTCGCGACGTCGCGGTGGTCCGGGTTCTGCGGGTTGTCGTTGTAGAGGGTCTCGGCGATGCAGCGGCCCTCGTGGATCGCCACCGGCGTCAGGTTGATGCGGTCGGTGACATCGCCGATGGCGTAGATGTTGGCGACGCCCGTGTGCGACGCCTCATCCACCGGGATGGCGCCGCCCTCGGCAGGCTCGATGCCCGCGTTCTCGAGCCCGAGATTGGCGACGCTGGGCTTCCGCCCGGTGGCGAACAGCACCTGATCCGCCTCGATCGTCTCGCCGGTCGTCGTTGTCACCGCGATGGCGGACCCGCTGCGGCCAAGCGAGACCGCGTTCGTGTTGAGCCTGAGGTCGACCCCACCCTTGCGCATCTCCTCGCAGAGCACTTCGCGCAGGTCGTAGTCGAATCCGCGCAATGCCAGATCGCGCCGGTAGAGCTGGGTCACCTTCGAGCCGAGGCCCTGCATGATGCAGGCGAACTCGCAGGCGATGTAGCCGCCGCCCACGATCACCATGCGCTCGGGCAGCGCCGGCAAATCGAACATCTCGTCCGAGCTGATGGCGAGCTCGATGCCGGGAATCTCGGGCATGGTAGGCCGGCCGCCGGTGGCGATCACGATGGTCTCGGCGCAGTGCGTCTCGTCGCCGACGGCGACGGTATGGGCGTCGAGCAGGCGGCCGGTGCCGGGGATATGCGTGGCCCCGGCGTTGCGCAGCAGGCGCTCGTAGATGCCTTCCAGGCGGTCGAGCTCGGTCGATTTTGCTTGCACCATCGCCGGCCAGTCGAAGGCGGGCTCGCCCACGGTCCAGCCGTAGCCCGCGGCGTCCTCGAAGTCGTGGCTGAAGTGCGAGGCGTAGACCAGGAGCTTCTTGGGGATGCAGCCGCGATGTACGCAAGTGCCGCCGAGCCGGTCGTTCTCGACCACCGCGGCCTTGGCGCCATAACCCGCCGCGCGCCTGGCGCAGGCCACGCCCCCCGAGCCGCCGCCAATCACCAACAGGTCGAATTCCGCCATGACTTGCTCTCACTCATTCCTGTCAGGGCCGGTGCATATACGCTTTCGCTGCGGATTGCACCGGCTGGGCGGGAGTTGGTGGGCCCGGCAGGAGTATATCATTCCTGCCAAATCAACGCCTTAGATTGTCCAACCACCCAAATAGGGAGCATTGATTCCCTTGCGGAAGTTTGCGCGTTGTCCAACCTTGATTCCAGGGTGGTGACGCTATGAGCGTGCGTCCGTGAACGCCGCTGACATCGCACGCTCGCTTCTCGGTAAGCGCAACGGCTCCGGATGGACGGCGTGCTGCCCGGCACACGATGATCACAAACCGTCCCTGTCGATCGGCAATGGCGATAATGGCCGGCCTCTCGTCTATTGCCATGCCGGTTGTTCTCAGGACGAGGTGATCGCCGTGCTCCGCGACCGCGGCGATTGGCCGACCAATGGCGAGCGGATCTCGGCTGACCGAGAGAAGTTCCATTACCGCACCGCCGATGGCGCCACGCTTGTGACCGTCGTTCGCCGAGACACTCCCGACGGCAAGCGCATCCACCGTGAACCGAAGGGTGTCAAGGCACCGGCCGGAGGTTATCCGCTCTATCGTCTCGACAGCATTCTCGCCAACCACGACAAGCCTCTGCTCGTGGTCGAAGGCGAGGGCACCGCCGAGACTGCCGTCTACCTGTTTGGCGACCGTTACGAGGTCACGACGGCGGTCGGAGGCGCCGGGAAAGCTGGGCAGACGGATTGGACTCCGTCGCGCAGCCGTGACGTGGTCATATGGCCGGACGCGGACGAGCCGGGCCGCAAGCACGCCGATGAGGTGGCCGAGCTCTGCCACCAAGCCTGCGCCAGGTCGGTGCGAATCGTGGACACCAAGGGCCTGCCCACCGGGTGGGACCTGGCGGACCCCATCAACGGCTACGACATCGAGCGCGCTGTTTCTGACTCGGTTCCTGTTCCTATTGAGCAGGAACCGAGTCAGAAACAGAATCGGTATTCGAGAGCGCTATCGATGGCCGAGCTCTACGAGGCGCCAGACGATGACGTGAAATGGCGAGTGCATGACCTGCTGCCGTGGGGCGGTCTTTCCATCCTGAGCGCCCGACCAAAAGCCGGGAAGTCCACACTTGCACGCACAGGGGCGATGGCAGTGGCAACTGGGCAACCGTGGCTTGGCCGCGAGGTCGCGCAGGCGCCGGTTTTGGTCTGTGCCTTCGAAGAGATCAAGGCCGCTGTCGTGCGCCACTACCGGGCCATGGGCGCGATACCCGACATGCCGCTTCACTTCCACATCGGGCCACCGCCGAGCGACCCGCTGCCGTGGCTCGAAGCGGAGGTCGAGCGGATCAAGCCGGGGCTCGTGATCATCGATCCGTTGTTCAAGGCGCTCAACGTAGAGGATGGCAACAGCTATGCCGAGGTGGGCCGCGCCCTGGATCCCCTGCTTGCCCTGGCGCGCTCTTCGGGCGCTCACATCATGGCCGTCCACCACAACCGCAAGGGCGCTGGCGACGCCGCGGGCGACGAAGTACTAGGCTCTACCAGTCTCTTTGCGGGGGTGGACACCCTGTTGTCACTCAAGCGCTCGACCGAAGGCAACCGCTTCATTTCCAGTACGCAGCGTTATGGCGTGGACATGGAGCCGACGCTTCTCAGACTCGATCCAGCAACGATGTGGATATCGGCCGCTGGCACCCGCGCCGAGACTGCCGCGCGCGAGACCGCGCAGCACGTTTTCGACTTCCTCGCCAATGCGGCCGAGCAAATTCCGACCAACGAGATCGTCGACGGCGTCGACCATCGCCGAACACAAGTCTTGGCAGCGCTAAAGCTGTTGCTCGGCGAGGGTCGAGTCGTTCGCTCTGGTTCCGGCAAGCGGAACGATCCTCACCTGTATGCAACCGCATAAGGGTTTGTGACTCGGTTCCGACCTATAGGGGAACCGAAACTGAGTCAGAAACGGAACCTGTAGGCGCCGAGCCCCATTACGGCATCTCCATTTCTGGACTAGTGAGCGCTGCTGGGGCGAAAGGCGAAGTCCGTGGCGCAGATGGCGATTGTGGAAAAAAGGGAAGATGTCTGCCAAGCGAATCGCGAGGTCGCCTATTCCACGACGGGATAGAAGGGCTGTCCCCAGTTCTCGTGCGGGTTGTCCATCATGACGTCGACGAAGACGGGCATGAGGAAGCTCAGGATCGCGGCGCCGTCACGCACCTGGTTCCGGTTCACGGCGCTGTTCCAGGTCGCGCCACCATGTACGAGCTGGTTGCGTAGGACGTAAAGCCTGTCGAAAACGAAGCTCAAGGTGCGGGCCGTATTCTGCGCGGCGAAGGACCGGGCGAAGGAGCCGGCCGACGCTGTGAACCTCTCCTCCCGGTCTTCGTTGCCCGCGATCCCGTTGTGGTGCTGCCAGAAGGGATGAAAGACGTACCGGTTCTGCATGAGCACCCGGATGGGCCCGGCGAAGCCCTCCCAGATCTCGTTGTAGATCCGCTGTCCGGCATCCAGGTGCACCATCTTTCCGAAGAAGTCGACGAAGGCCGCCCGCTCGCCGGGCGCCGGCCCCTGAAACTCCCGCTCGTCCGCGTAGGCTGCATTGAAGGCGATCCACAGGAAGATGAAGCGCGCGTCGTCGTCCTCCGCGGCTTCGGCCCGGCCGATCCAACTGATCGACCTGTGGACGCGCAGACCTGACCTGCTCCCCGGATTTTGGACCGTCTGGGCTGAGAGAGTTCTCGGTTAGGTTTTTTGAGACCAACCGGGGAGGGGGTCGTGAAGCGATCGAAGTTCAGCGAGCAGCAGATAGCGTTCATTCTGCGCCAGGCGGAGGAAGGCACGGGCGTCGAAGAGGTGTGCTGCAAGGCCGGAGTTTCCCAGCAGACCTACGACCGCTGGCGCAAGAAGTATGGCGGCTTGATGCCGTCGGAGATGAGGCGTCTGAAACAGCTGGAGGAGGATAACCAGCGCCTGAAGCGCCTGGTGGCCGATCTGAGCCTGGACAAGGAGATGCTGCAGGAGGTTGTCCGAAAAAAGCTCTGAGGCCTGCGCGGCGGCGGGAGCTGGTCGACGATCTGCGGCGGACCTGGCGGGTGAGCGCGCGGCGTGCCTGCGCGGTGCTGAAGGCGGGCCGCTCCAGCTCCCACTACCGCTCCCGGCGTGCGTCGCAGGCCGCCTTGAGGAAGCGCATCCGGGAGATCGCCGAGACCCGCGTACGCTACGGCTACCGTCGCATCCATGTGCCGCTGCGGCGCGAGGGCTGGCGGGTCAACGCCAAGCGGGTCTGTCGGCTGTACTGCGCGGAGGGCCTTCAACTGCGCAACAAGGCGCCGAAACGGAGGGTCTCGGCGAAGCTTCGCTAAGACCGCTGCCCGGCTGCGGCGCCGAACGAGGTGTGGGCGATGGACTTCATGTCTGACCAGCTGTTCGACGGCCGGCGCATCCGCATCCTGACCATCGTCGATGCCTTCAGCCGGCTGTCGCCGGCGATCGACATCCGCCAGAGCTACCGTGGATCGGACGTGGTCGAGACGCTGGAGAGGGTCACCAGGGTCCATGGCACACCAAGGACCATCCGGGTGGACAACGGGCCCGAGTTCATCAGCAAGGCGCTTGACCTCTGGGCCTGGATGAACGGGGTGAGGCTGGACTTCTCCCGGCCGGGGAAGCCCGCGGACAATGCCTTCATCGAATCGTTCAATGGGTCATTCCGGGCGGAGTGCCTGGATGCTTCTTGGTTCCTGAACCTGGAGGATGCAGGACCATTTTTTAGTCGTGGCTGAGGGCTCGGGATGACGGGGATCGCACAG
>JAPPNV010000407.1 GCA_028818565.1 Rhodospirillales bacterium
CAGAACTTCGGTCAAATAAAATCAGAATCCCGGTCAAATGCGGTCAGATTTTGCAGGCGCCTTCTCAGAATTGCCGTAAGCGCCACGCAAGCAAGCGGAGTCGAAGCGAAGCGCAGATCGACAGCTCTCGAACTGTGGCATGCATTCGATGGGATTCCGCCGACGGCTACGCCTAGGCTGTGCAACTTCATCGCGATCACGGCCCCGCGAAAGAAGCCTCCACCGAACAGGTAGGAGACCTTGGCAGGGACCATCTCGGGATGGACAGGGTGGAACTCCAGAAGACCGATGCGCGGCAGCTACAACTATCGTGCGAGTATTGAAAGCGACGAGGACGGATGCCATGTCGTCTCGCTCCCCGACTTCGGCTGGAGCGTCATCGACGGCGCGACGCTGGCCGAGGCGTGGGGCCTGCAGCCCGAACCCTCGCCCGCCGGCAGGCGACGGCCCCTGTTGGTCCCGCCGGTGGAGACCGCGCTCAAGGCGGCGCTCTGCGAGGCTTGGCGCGCGGCGCCGGAATATTGCAGCGTCGGCTTGTCCGCGACCTCGACATGGCGGAGAGCGAAGTCCGGCGCATGTTGTACACGGACCACGCCACCAAGGCGGCGATGATCGAGCGGGCACTGTGCCGACCCGGCAAGCGGCTCACCGTGACCGCCGGCGAGGCGACCTGACAGGGCAGTCCCCCTGGCGCCAGCGGGACGGCGGTACGTACCGCGACCGGGCCGGCGATGGCGATGGACGGATCGGCACGTTTACGGCGGCGGGATGGCCGGCCGCGCGGATGCCTGTGGATCGGGCGAGCCGTGCATCGATCTCCCGGCGGACGGACCGCATCGAACCGGTCGCTCGCAACCAGGAGCCCGTAGACGGCTGTGCGTCGGCCGCACGCACCGATATCCCGGAAACGGCCGGCGCGGCGCGGTGTAGATCAGCGTGGAACCGGGATCGTCGAGGCTGCGTTTCGTGTTATGTTGATCGCGAGATTCCCAACCTCGCAAGACAGCGGCGGGCGGATGGGCAACCGGGCAGGTCTTCAGGGAGCGAGCGCATGAACAAGTCGGACATTGTCGGCGAGGTCGCCGCTCGAACCGGATTGAACCGGAAGGATACGGTCGGCGCGGTGGATGCGGTATTCGCGGCGGTCACCCAGGCGCTTCGGCAGCAAGAGGAAGTCAGGATCGCCGGGTTCGGCCTGTTCACCACCCGCAGCCGGCCCGCCCGTACGGCGCGCAATCCGCGCACGGGGGAGCCCGTGGCGGTAGCGGCTTCGACCGTGCCGACGTTCAAGCCAGCAAAGGCGCTCCGCGAGGCCGTGCACGCCGGCGTCATCCCGTGAGCCCGGCCGAGCAAGCGATGCGGGAGTTCGTCAAGTGTCGGATTTGACGCCAGCGTCGAATGCCCAAGGTACGTGATGCGATCCGCCTCGTCGAACGGGAGGGCTGGTCGCTGGTCCGGGTCAGGGGCAGTCATCGCCAGTACCGGCATCCGGAGAAGCCGGGGACCGTTACCATCGCCGGGAAGACGGGGGACGACCTTCCACCCGGCACCTGGGCCAGCATCCTGAAGCAGGCGGCAATAAAGAAGTGAAGATGGAGATGGAATACACGATCGTGATCGAGAAAGCGCCAGGGAACTACGCCGCCTACGTGCCCGACTTGCCTGGATGCGTAGCCACCGCAGCGACCCGCGACGAGGCGATCCGGGAGATCGAAGCGGCCATCGTCCTACACATAGGGAGCCTTCGCGAGCACGGAGAGCCGGTTCCTGCTCCGCAATGCACGGCGGCGGTGGTCGAGGTCGCCGCCTGACCGTCCGGTGCGCTGGCGGCCCGGAAGTGCCCGCAAGAGTCCCGAGATTGAATTCCGCCGCTGCCGGAGGAATGAAGTGGGTGGAGCCTGGATCGAGCAGGGAAGAATTGAGGGGATCGAACGCGGCTCGACAGAGGGCCTCGCCCAAGGCATCGCAACGGGCCGGGGCGGTGCTGGTCGCGGAGAGCCTCGACCAAGTGTTGGCCACCAGACCCGGTTCCTGAGTTCCGGGCGGCCACCGCTTCACCGGCACTCGACCGACCGCTCAAATGGTGAGGAGAGTGCCGCCATGACGTTCGCCGTCGAAATTCTGCGTCTTCGCCCATCCGCCGGAATACGATGAGGCTGCGGATCAATTGGACCATCTTCTGGAGCGGCGCAACTCAGGCTCCCTCTTGGAAGCGCATGAGTCGCCCAGCTCGCAAGCTTGGTCGCCGCCGCCACAGCCATTGAAGCGAAAGGCCGAGAGCTTATGTCTTCGTCTGCGGTGAACGTCATTGGCAGGCGTTCAGCCCGCCGCTGTGTTCATCGATCGGCATCACGCTCTCGCGTATCCTCGCAGCCGGAGGGCAAGTAGCGGAAGCGCTCGATCTGGGCGCGGTGACGCTCTACCACGCGGCAGACCTGCGCGTCGTCCAGCACCTCCCGCCAGCTGCCCACCTTGCCGGCGCGGAAGAAGCGGTCCTGCGACGGGGTCCGCTCGATAAAGCCGGTGCGGTCTTCCTGCGCGCGCAGTGAGCGGAAGGACGAGTGCCGCATCGCCCGCTCCAGGCGCTCTCGCGGCGGCTTGAGGCCGAGGAAGGCCGCAATGGCGCGGAAGGTCGGGCCGGGCCGGCGGCTCATGTCTTCGTAGCGCACGACGTGGAGCTGCGGATGCGAGCGAGCGGTCCAGCTCTCGACATGGGTGGACCAGTCGCTGTGGTGCTCAGGCACTTGGTCCACGGTCGCGGGCGATTGAAAGCCTCTTGTCTCCATGAGCGTGATGATGTTGTCCGGCGGCTGGCCCAGGTGGTGAGCGTAAGAGACGACCACATCGAGCGGGTTGCGCACGACATAGATCGCTCCTGCCGTGAGCGACTGGGTAATCATGGACACGCCGTCGACCTCGACGAGGGCGTTGTGGGTCTTGACCATGACGGTATCGGGCGCGCTCTCAGCGATGAGTGCGTGCACCCTGGGCCTAAGGCGTGCAAGGTCCTTCGCATCCAGCGCTGCTGGTGGTCGGGGATCGAGGCGCCCGTACCAGTGGGCTTGGCTGTCGCCCGCCGTCAACTCGGACATACGGTTGATGTCGAAGGGCTCATTCGAATTGCGGAAGAGGTTGTGTAGGAAGGCGCGCAGCCACGTGTTGCCCGACTTGGGATAGGAGGCGAGCCACAAGATCCCGCTCATGCGCAACTACAGAGTCTCAATGGCGGCCTCTCGGAAGTCGAGCCAAAAGAGAAGGAGCGGCCGAAGCCGCTCCCCACGCTCTTGACGAAAATGCTCCAGACTAGAAATTGAGCATCGTCCCCAGAAGGACCTGCGTGAAGTCGTTCATACCTTTCTCACCCGCGCCGATCTGCATCCCGAGATCGATTCCCGGTCCGAGATTGTAGTTGGCATTGAAGGCGACGATGTTGCTGTTGTTGGACTCGTTATCGCCGTACTGGACGCCCAGCATCATGGGACCGTCGGTCCAGGACACGCCGAAATCGGACTTCGCGACATTGGAGCCGCCAGGAGCATCATGCTGATACACGGCGCCGCCAATCGCGATCTGGTCAATGCTGACGGAAGCACCGTAACGCAACCCGTCAGGATCGCATACCTGAGTTGCCGAAGCGACGCAGCTTGCGCCATTGAGACTCTCAGTTGAGAGAGCGTCGTAGCCGACATTGGCGCTGAAGGTCCCGCCCATGACATCCACAGAATAGCTGAGAGCAACGGAAATCTCTTCGCCATGATGATGCGAATCACCATAAGTTGGATTGTCGTCATCATCATATCCGATGCGCGAATCGTTGCTCCACCCCCCATCGAAACCCGTTCCGTAGGAATTGGTGTTATCCTCAGGTGCGTAGCTCGCGGCAAGGGAGATGCCGTTAAAGACCGGCGAGAAGTAGAGGACCTTAAGCGCATCCTCGTTCATATGCGCGTTTGTCCACATGGCGCCGATGCTACGGAACCATGGCGACTTGATGCCGCCGATCGGCACGCTCCCGCCCGGCGCCCAGATGACCGTCTGCTGCGCGGCGCCTTCGATTGCGCCGATGTGCAAGGAGCCGAACCCGCCTTTGAAGTAGACTTCTTGCTCATCGCTGTGTTCGTAGTCATTGGCGGTGAAACGAACTCTGACGCCAGAGGTAATGCCGTTGTCCAGCGTGGCCTCTGCCCTGAGCTGCATCTCCATGTTCTGGTTGATGCCGTGGCCACGATCATTGGCGCCGTCCTCGTCATAGCCGATGGCGGCGATGGTGTAGTAGCCACCAACACCGATTTCCATCGGTACCATCATGTCCTGAGCCTGTGCGGCGGCGGCGAATCCGCCTGCGGCCACGAGCGCCGTTGTCGCCAAAAGGACTCGCTTCATGCTTCGCGGACGAGATTCGGCTGGAGTTTCGATAGAGCAATGATATATTACGAAAATTGTCTCTCACGCAGCCTCGACCTGGAACTGCCGTAAGCGCCACGCAAGCGACCGTAATCAAATCCGTGCGTAAATCTGCGTATCTGGTCGTAAGGAGCCTACAAGACGCGCCCCGTCAGTGGCCTGCGAAGGCACCTCCGCTGCACCCCGAGATCGATGCCTCGTCCCTCGCGTGAGATGGGCACGGGGGCGAGGCTGCCATGGGGCGTCAGGGACGAACTGTGCCCCAATGAACCTGTAGCGGGGAGGAGGCAGTGGCATTTTGGCCACAAGGGCGGAAAAAAACGATCGTTTGGCAGATTTCTGTCATGAATTGAGTTGCGCGAGGAGGGTGGGGTAGCCCATTCTCCGACCCCAGTGGGTTGGGACCGGTCCGAGCAAGGGGCGGTATGAGACCCAGGAGCTTTGGACCAATGAAAACAGAGAGGATAGAAGCATGAAGCGAGTCCTTTTGGCGACAACGGCGCTCGTAGCCGCAGGTGGATTCGCCGCCGCCGCACAGGCTCAGGACATGATGGTACCGATGGAAATCGGTGTTGGTGGCTACTACACCATCGCCGCCATCGGCTACGACGAGGACAACGCCACGGATAATCGCGGCCACGGCATCAACCAGAACATGGAGATGCAGCTGAGGGCAGAAGCCACGATGGACAACGGCATCACCGCTGGTGCCAGGGTCCGCTTCACCGCCAACGACTACGAACACAGCGACGAGCAGGAAGTCTATTTCAGGAACGGCTTCGGCTCCTTGCACGTCGGCGCAATCGAAGGTGCCGCGCAGCAGACGGTCGTCTGGGCGCCGGGCTCGAGCGTGCCGATCGGCGGCATCAAGTCGCCCTGGTTCAACGGCATCGGCGGTATGTGGACGACGAACGACATCATGAACGAGGATGCGCTCAAGGTCCTCTATTTCTCGCCCAGCTTCAACGGCATCTCCCTTGCAGCGAGCTACGCGCCCGAGAATTCGACGGACTCGTATGCCGGAATGGGCACTGCCGACTGCGTTGGCGGTGGGCTTACGCCCGATCACAACGCGGATGGTGACCACGAGATGATCCCCTGCACATACCAAAATAGCGAGCAGGTCTCTGTCGCCCTTAGCTACACGGTCGGCGTCATGGGCGGCAACTTTAGCGCCAATGTCGGCTACGAGGGTTACACGAACGAAGGTGAAGGCGAAGATCCATCGGGCCTGCGCTATGGGGCCTCGATCAGCATCGATCAGATCGCGTTCGGCGGTGCCATATACGATCAGGAAATCAATGGCGTCTCGACCTCGAAGTCCGATATCGGCGTGTCCTGGACCGACGGCCCCATGATGCTGGGCGTTCAGTACGGCGACAACGAGATGACAAACAGCAACATCGTGGCCTTCAATGCCAACTACAATCTCGGACCGGGAATCGATCTCGGGATGCAGATCGGCGCGGGTGAGAAAGGTATGAACGACTTCACGCAGGTCCTTCTGGGGACGATGCTCAATTTCTAGTCTGGAGCATTTTCGTCAAGAGCGTGGGGAGCGGCTTCGGCCGCTCCTTCTCTTTTGGCTCGACTTCCGAGAGGCCGCCATTGAGACTCTGTAGTTGCGCATGAGCGGGATCTTGTGGCTCGCCTCCTATCCCAAGTCGGGCAACACGTGGCTGCGCGCCTTCCTACACAACCTCTTCCGCAATTCGAATGAGCCCTTCGACATCAACCGTATGTCCGAGTTGACGGCGGGCGACAGCCAAGCCCACTGGTACGGGCGCCTCGATCCCCGACCACCAGCAGCGCTGGATGCGAAGGACCTTGCACGCCTTAGGCCCAGGGTGCACGCACTCATCGCTGAGAGCGCGCCCGATACCGTCATGGTCAAGACCCACAACGCCCTCGTCGAGGTCGACGGCGTGTCCATGATTACCCAGTCGCTCACGGCAGGAGCGATCTATGTCGTGCGCAACCCGCTCGATGTGGTCGTCTCTTACGCTCACCACCTGGGCCAGCCGCCGGACAACATCATCACGCTCATGGAGACAAGAGGCTTTCAATCGCCCGCGACCGTGGACCAAGTGCCTGAGCACCACAGCGACTGGTCCACCCATGTCGAGAGCTGGACCGCTCGCTCGCATCCGCAGCTCCACGTCGTGCGCTACGAAGACATGAGCCGCCGGCCCGGCCCGACTTTCCGCGCCATTTCGGCCTTGCTCGGCCTCAAGCCGCCGCGCGAGCGCCTGGAGCGGGCGATGCGACACTCGTCCTTCCGCTCACTGCGTGCGCAGGAAGATCGCGCCGGCTTTATCGAGCGCACCCCGTCGCAGGACCGCTTCTTCCGTTCCGGCAAGGTGGGCGGCTGGCGGGAGGTGCTGGACGACGCGCAGGTCCACCGCGTGGTAGAGCGTCACCGCGCCCAAATGGAACGCTTCGGCTACTTGCCCTCTGGCTACCAAGGTACGCGCGAGCGCGATGCCAATGAACACAACGGCGGGCTGGAAGCCTGCCAATGACGTTCACCGCCGTCGGCGACATGGGCTCTCGGCAGTCAATTGCGGCGGCGACCAAGCTCGCAATCTGGGCAATTTGTGCGCTTCCGAAATAACGCCTGAGTTGCGCCGCTCCAGAAGATTGTAGAGTTGATCCACAGCCTCATCGCACTCCGACGGTTGGACGAAGACGCAGACTTCGCCTTTCCTTTCAAAGGTGATCGCCATGGCGGACTCTACACACCATTCAGTGGCTTCTGTCGAGTGCCGGTGAAGCCGCGGCGGTCCGAAACTCGGGGTCCGGGTCTGACCGCCAGCACCTCGTCGAGGCTCTCCGCGACCAGCACTGCGCCTGCCCAAGCTTCGAGCTCGGAAGCCGACGCGCCCCGAACCCGATCGCCAACGGTCTCCGGCAATTCACCGAAACGCAGTTCCAGCAGGCGGAGAAGCAGCCCGGCCTGGCCGGTTGTTATGCCTTGGGCGAGACCCTTCTCGATCCCCTCTGCTCTTCCCTGCTCGATCCAGGCTTCTGCCACGGTGACCATCAGCGCCTCCCAGCGATCCGGCTTCGTCCGACGCAATGACGCCTCCAACAAGGCCGGCGTCAGGTTCATGCGCTCGGCGATGTAACGAACAATATGGCGCTCGAACTTGCTCCCCGCAACCGGCCCGCCGGTCATCTGATCGAGAATGTCGGGCGGGATGGCGACGGCATGGACCACCTTGAGCGCCAACAACCCCGCCCGCACCTCGGGCGTCCGCGACAGCCGGAGCGGTGCGATCTCCCCGAGATCGTGCACCACGTAGGCGAACTCGCGAAGAAAGGGTGCAAGCTCGGCGGGCGCCTCGATCATTTCCGCCACCGAGCGGGCTGCCGTCCATTGGCCCTGGCCGTGGTAGAAGACGAGCGGAATGATCGGCGGGAGCCTGTCCCCGGCGGTGCTGCCCTCGATCTCGCGGAGCCAGATGTTGACCATGTACTTCAGAATCTGGAGGGGCGTGCCCGCATCGACGCTGCTCTTGTGCTCAAGAAGGACGTAGATCCTGGCTTGGTGTCCGCTCTTGAGCCTGACCCTGAAGAGGGCGTCGCACTGTGTCCTCGCGGCGTCTGCGTCGACGAAGCTTCCCTCGACCGCCTCGGGCGGAGAGGCGGGATCGAGCAGATCGGCGATCTGCTGCGGAAGGTATTCCGCCAGCAGCACGCCTGCGCGGGCCGGGTTGGCGACCAGCGCCCGGAACAGCGCGTCATGCGGCGTCGTCGGAAGGCTCACCGGGCCGGCCTCGCGGCGATGATACTCGGCGACGGGCGGGCAGTGTTCATCGTGTGTGCGGCGGTGAGCGGCGGTGACCAATTCCTTCATGCCGCCAGCCTACGTCGAACTTGCTGCTCCGGTCGACCGGAAGCGCGAGAATACCGGGACACGCCTCGCGACTCCTCAATCGCAGTTCGATGGAACTGTTAGGCACCCTGTTCGACATTGGCGTCACCAACGACTTAGAGTTGGACTATGGCGACGTGGTGCTGGACGGCACGATGGTCGAACTGATCCCCATGCCGGAGTTGAAGTGCTTAGTCAGGCTAAAGCCGCCAGTCGCGCAGGTCGACCTTGGCCATCTCTTCGATCGGGTCGAGAAGCTCCGAAGCCGCGGCCCCCTTCAGCGCCCAGATCAGCAGGTCAGAGAGCGGAAAGTCAATGGCGTCGTCGGCGACTTTCCCAACGATTCTCTCCAGCCGGTCCTTCAGCCGATCACGGATCTGCCGGGCCGTAAGCTTGCCGCGCGGCCACGGCATGGTGCCGTCGGGCTGCCGCGCTGGGCCAACCAACGGGATCAGCGGCAGGAAGCCATCGCCGGCATCCTGGCCGAAGTCCTGCTTCTGTGTCTTGGTCCAGCGCCGGACGAAGATCGGGTTGGCTTCGGACAGCTTCAACTCTTTGGCCAGATAGGTGTGGCAGTTGGCACGGCCCAGCATGTAGTCGTGGCGCCGGTACTCGTCCTCGAAGAAGCCTAGGAAGGCGCTGAGGCCAGCAGTGGCAAGTGCCTTCTCGCCGCTGATGTTGCTGCGTTGCGGTATTGCAAGGTAGCGCGAGAATACGTCCGGGTCGGCCATAAGCAACAGATCGGTGGTGGCGTAGCGGCCCTGGTTCACCAGGCTGGACAGCACTGCACCACCCAGCTTCACCATACTCTCGAAACGATCCGGTCCGAGCTGCGCGGTGCCCGGCAGCGGGTCGATCAGCATCACACCGCGGTTCGCCTCGGCGCGGTCGCGCGGATTGCGGCCGGTGACGCCGGCCATGAACGTGCGTGCCAGCTCAATCGGCTCGTTGTTGAAGGTGCCGCCGTCGACCGACAGGAAGGTGTACTCGTCGCCGACATCGCTGCCGGTCCAATCGGGGCGTAGCGGTACCACGCTCACCTGGCCGCTGTCGTCGGGAACGACGGCGACGCGGTAGTCGTAGTGCGCGCGCGGCCGCCGTAGCCCGACCGCCGGGAAGCCGAGCGGGAAGGCGCCGCTGGCACGCGCGTAGCAGGCAAGCGTCAACCAGTTGACCGCCGGCTCTTGACCACCTTCCTGCACGAAGAACTCGTCCGGTCGCAGGCTGGTCGGCACGCCGCCGCCGGTGCCGATGTCGCAGGCAAAGCGGGCGTGGTCGGCGTGGAAGCGGTAGCTCTGCTTGCCGAACTGGCCGAAGTTGACCTCGTATGGCACGCCGGTGAGGTTGGCGAGCGTGACGATGACGCGGAACGGGTTGTCGACGTAGGGCCGCTCCGTCCAGTCTTCGGGCAGCGGACCACCTCGGAAAGCCGCCGCCGCCTTCGTCACCCGGCTGATCGCCTTGCCGTTGAGCAGCGATTTCAGCGGCTGGCCGGCGCCGAGGTCGTCGGTCTCGACGAAGCCGGCGATGTCCAGGTCCTGCACCCAGGTCTTGTAGAACGGGTTGCGGGCCCATTCGATCTCAGACGACGCTGGCGAAATGTGTGGGAAGCCAAAGGCCAGTGCGCGGGCAAGGATGGCGGCGCACACGCCGCCGCCGGACGCGCCGGACGCGACGCGGAGCTTCACGTCGTGGCCGGGTACGTCTTCGCCGTTCGTCTTCGCCACGTACCAGGCGTCCAGCGCCTCGATGAGCTTGTCCAGGAATCCCGCCGTGTAGGCGCCGGCGGAGACCGTGCCGCCCAACACTAGAGCGAGCTCGAAGGTGCCGTCGGGCGGACTTGGCGTGGCATTGCTGTTCAGGACCTTTAGGATCCTTTCGTCTGTCGGCACTGGCATGGTCATTCCCCCTTCGCTGTGTACCGCCAATTCGGCGTTGTATGGGCCCGATCTCAACACCGAATTACAGGTATGCCCGGCTTCTACTCCACTCCACACGCTTGCGTGGCGCTTTCGGCAACTTTATGGTAGCGTCGCATGAGTGACAATTATGTCACGCTTGATCCGCCCGACGACCAACCGCGCCAGGATAGTGCCAACGACTACACTAACGTTAGATCAACGAGACAGCCTCGCAAAGGATGCATAGGAGATGTTGGGGAAGCGAACAACGATTTGGCTGGTCGGGGTCTGCATGCTGGCAATCTGCGCGTCCGTCGCGACCGGAGAGACCGAAGAGAGAGCCTGTACACCCAATGAGAGGGCACAGGCCAACAAACAACTGAAGAACATCAACGACAACAAGGGTTGGAATGGTCGGCTGATAGCGAATCACCTGCCGTTCGGTCGCCATGTTTCCCGACACGCCGCAGAGGGTGGACCTACGAACGAAGTGATGCTGGTGCAGGCCGGGTACGTTACCCTCCATGACGGAGACCTGAGGACCGCAATTTGACATGGGTCACATGGCGAGCGACCGGGACTTGCGGGATGATGTGACCGAGCAGGTCAACTCCTACGTAATGTCCAACATGTCGCCCCAGTTCGGAGGGTTCAACGGAGGCGTCTGGCTGCGGCTGGAGGAGTTGGGGCGGGCGTGGGCTGAGCAATTCGGGACGGTGTACATCACATCCGGGGCGGTGTTCAACCGGGATGAAGACGCTGTACGCGACTTGGACGAGGATGCGCCGCGAGTAGCGACGAAGAGCGGCACGGGACGTGTGGGCATCCCCAGCCACTTCTACAAGGTGTTCCTGCGCAAGGTTGAGGAGGACGGGTGGTCCTCTATCTCGTTCCTGCTTAAGCACAGGCCGGGAAATAGCGGTGGGAACGCAAAGGGAAGATTGACTGATGCGATCAAGTCTATGGAGGAGATTGAGAGCAGTGCGGAGATTGACTTGCACCCCGATCTCGATCGCGAACTCGTCGATCAAAGCAAGGACTGGCGAGGATGGGGCTACGCGTCCAGGAGGCCCAATGACGAATCCACGTGTGAGAGTTAGAGGCCCAAATCGGACATCTGGCCCCCCTAACCAGGTGCTGTCACCAAACGGTCTTGATCGTCGCGGTGCTGAGCCATCCTGTAGAATGAATCTGTTTCGCTTCAGCTCCGGTCTGTAGAGGTAGGGCGGAAACTGGGAGGCCTAGGCCTTGAAGAACGACAGCGCATTCCTGTCCAGCTCGGCGCGCAGATATTCCGAGGCGATGACCAAGCAGACCCCCTGCTGGTCGCGCGGTCTCTACGCAAGTATCCGCTCCAGCATCGACAGCCCGCTGCCGGTGCGGCCGAGCTTCAGCTGGCAGAATGCGATGCCGAGGGCCGCGCGCAGGAAGGGGCGGTTCTAAAGATGGCTCCACCCCATGGAGGCCAGGAAACCCGAAGGGAGGCCCCCATGTAGAGCGAGCGGCCCCGTGTGTAGAGGCGTCCAGCGCCTCCTCGAAACGGCCTTCTTGGTAGGGCCCATTGCCGAATCCGCGTGGTCATCAATGAAGCAGGAAAGGCGTGGGATGGGTTCTTCCAGCGCGTGGCGATAATGTACTTCCGTGAGGGCGCCGAAGTTGCGGCGCTCTTGGAGAAGGTCAAGCTAAACCAGGGCCCATCGTAGCGAGACGGATGGCTGAAGACGCATACATCGCCGTGCATGTCGAAAGCGATCCTCATGGTGGCCACATGCATTGCTTTCCGTCGAGTGCTGGTGAAGCGATGGCCGCCCAGAAGTCAGGGTCCGGGTTTTGTAGCCAGCACCTCGTCGAGGCTAGCCGCAACCAGCACCGCCGCCGCCCAGGCTTCGAGCTCGGACGCCGACGCGCCGCGAACCCGCTCGCGAACGGCCTCCGGCAATTCACCGAAACGCAGTTCCAGCAGGCGGAGAAGCAGCCCGGCCTGGCCCGTAGCGATACCTTGGGCGAGGCCTTGTTCTACTCCCTCGGCCAAGCCCTCGGTGCGGCCGCGTTCGATCCCCTCTGCTCTTCCCTGCTCGATCCAGGCTTCTGCCACGGTGCCCATCAGCGCCTCCCAGCGATCCGGCTTCGTCCGGCGCAGCGACGCCTCCAGCAAGGCCGGCGTCAGGTTCATGCGCTCGGCGATGTAGCGAACAATATGGCGCTCGAACTCGCTCCCCGCAACCGGCCCGCCGATCATCTGATCGAGAATGTCGGGCGGGACGGCGTCGGCATGGACCACCTTGAGCGCCAACAACCCTGCCCGCACCTCGGGCGTCCGCGACAGCCGGAGCGGTGCGATCTCCCCGAGATCGTGCACCACGTAGGCGAACTCGCGAAGAAAGGGTGCAAGCTCGGCGGGCGCCTCGATCATTTCCGCCACCGAGCGGGCTGCCGTCCATTGGCCCTGGCCGTGGTAGAAGACGAGCGGAATGATCGGCGGGAGCCTGTCCCCGGCGGTGCTGCCCTCGATCTCGCGGAGCCAGATGTTGACCATGTACTTCAGAATCTGGAGGGGCGTGCCCGCATCGACGCTGCTCTTGTGCTCAAGAAGGACGTAGATCCTGGCTTGGTGTCCGCTCTTGAGCCTGACCCTGAAGAGGGCGTCGCACTGTGTCCTCGCGGCGTCTGCGTCGACGAAGCTTCCCTCGACCGCCTCGGGCGGAGAGGCGGGATCGAGCAGATCGGCGATCTGCTGCGGAAGGTATTCCGCCAGCAGCACGCCTGCGCGGGCCGGGTTGGCGACCAGCGCCCGGAACAGCGCGTCATGCGGCGTCGTCGGAAGGCTCACCGGGCCGGCCTCGCGGCCATGACGTCCGGCAACGAGTAAGCGATTTGCACCATGTGTGAGAAAACGACCAATTCTGTCATGCCGCCAGCCTACGCCGAATTTGCTGTCCCGGTCGACCGGAAGCGAGGTCCTATCAGCGCAGACCCTGAGACTCCTCGATCACGGTCCTGAGAACGCAGGCGGTGGCGTCCGAGCCCGGAACCACGCCAGCGGCTGCAGCCAGGCGGCGCATGCCGGCGATATCCTCGCGGTATTGCTCGATCCGGCGCTCCCAGGTCGCGCGCGTCTTGATGCAGACCAGCGTGTAGGGCCGGCCATGTCGCTCGGTTTCGCAGCGGATGTCGATGCGCGCCTGCGCGATCTCCGTGCCGATATGCGACCTCAGATCGGCGCGGGCCGCGACGCGGTGAACGGTGGCGACCGGGTCGGCACAGAATTTGCGCAGCTCGGCGCAATGCTCGCAGCCGCAGGTCAGACGGTCTGTGGGCAGTCTCCAGTCCGCCGGCGGCTCCGGCGCCGACCCGCTCCGCTCCAGCAGGAACGCCGCCGCGTGGCGCCACAGATCGGCAAACGTATCGCCGGTGCCGGTGGCCGCGTCCTCCTCGGAGAACAGCCGCTCAAGCAGCACCGGGACGGTGCGGTCGGGAGGGACCAAGTCCGCGCGCCGAATGAAGAACGCCGCTGCCGCATCGGCTTCCTCCGCCAGGCCGAATCGCCATGCCAGGGCGAAGAACCGGCAGAGCGTTTCAACCGGCAGGGGCTCGCTGCTGCTGACAGGTACATACGGCAGGCTTCTGTCGGTCCGGTTCTCGTCCAGATTGAGCATTTCCGCGCAGAGGGTAGCGACCATGTCCCGCAGCTTATCCTGCCAGGCGGTGCCTTCTCCGCCGTCCAGCCGTGCACAGAGCCGCTTGGTGAGATCGACGATGCCGCTGGTCTCGCGAGCGAGACCGGCGTGGACTATCGCGCAAAGGACCTCGCCCATGCACCCGGGGCCGATGTCTGCCGCCGCGGTCACCACCGCACCGTTGAGCCGGGGGTGATAATGCGCCGTCACCGCGCCGCCGAGGAGACGGAGCACGGCATCGCGGTTTCCGATCTCGCAAAGGAGATGCAGCGCTCTCGTCGTATGGTCGACCCAATGGTCGTGGTCCGCGCCCCGGAAGCGGCGGGGCGGAGGCCAGTGCTCCGCCACGCTCCAGGCCAGTTCCAAGACCGGGACCGCGACCGGCGTACCTTCCTGTGTGGCCCGCCACGCCTCGGCCAGGAGGGTAACGAGCGAGCCTGCATCGGCCTCCGCCAGAACCCGCGGGGCGTCCTCGTTCCGCCACAGCACCAGCGCGGCGCGGCGGTAAAGCCGTTCAAGCGTCGCACCCTCGTTGCCGCTCGCCTCGGTCAGTCGCTGGCTGTCGGGCCGTCCGGGGTCGAGCCGGCCCGCCGGCATCGTCTCACCCTCCAGCACCGGGAGCGCGCCCCAGGGCGCCGCCGCATCGTTCGGGCGCACCCACCCGTCGAGCCGGCAGTCGGTTTCGATCGCGTCGACGTACTCGTATTCGTGGTCGCCGACATCTTCGACCTCATGGTCCCAACCGTCGTACTCCACCGCCGCCGTCTCGTCCACGTGAAGGATCGCCGCGAGCAGCACACAGCCGGCGCGACCGGCAGCGTCCGTGAGTACCCGTGCGACGGAGGCATCGACGTTCTTGAGCGTGGCGAAGGAGAGACCGGCTGCGCTGTAGTCGTGCTCCAGAAGCCAGATCAGCTTGCCGCTCGTCTCCGGATCGGACACGCGTGCTTTCAACTCCGCCGCGATCGGGGCCGCCAGGGACGCGTATTCGGGTGCCGCGGCAGGGATGTCGATCCCCTTCATTATCAGGTTGTAGACCAGGCAGACGCGGTGGCCCTCGGCAACCGGGAGGGTCTCGTGTTCGCAGTCGGCATAGAAGGCGGCCCACACCAGCTCCGACGGCTCGTCCGTGCGCATGTCCACGACCGTCTCGCGGCCGCCGTGGCGAACGACCAGTTCGCCGCCCGACCCCGCCACGGGCAGGGCGACCACCAGCGTCGCCACCATTCCGTCCACCTTCTCGGTGTCGCGGTGCGGTGCGAAGAACCCGCCGGGCTCGTAGACCAGAAGCTTGTAGGGCTCGACCTCGACCGAGCCCTTGGGGCAGCCCAGTCCGTCCGCAGCCTGCTCGACGATCCCGGCGAAGGTTTCGTCCCAGACGCGCCCGCCGAGGTCGACATCGCCCGGTCCGATCTGGAGGCAGTCGCGCACGGAGCGGTCGAGGATCGTCTCCTCTCCCCTGCCGTAGGGTGCGGGGTCCGCCATCGCGATGAGCGCTTCCAGATGCGCGGGCGGGACAGGAAAGGACAACGTCCCTGCATCGCCCACCGCGACGCGCGGCATGGGTGCGAGCAGCCTGCCGGATGCGCAGTAGTCGCCGGGCCGGTCGACCGAGCCGATCAGCGCGGCAAGTCTGGACAAGCGCTCGTCGAAGGCAAACGTGTCGCGAAGATCGACATCGAACAATTCGATCATCCTCCTCACGCGGTGCGCCGGGCGGCGCATGGACGGCGAGGCCCCGATCCTGATCGTCCGAGGATCGGGCGGCAAGTCCCGCCGCTCATCGCGCCGCCCGGAGAAGCTTACTTGGTGCTGAGCGCGTCGGGCGTCTCGACCGTGTAGCCCAGGTTCTCGTATCCGCGAACGCGCCTCGCCGCCATGCGCCGAAGCGCCGGCACGGCGTCGTCGAGGTAGTCGTAGACCAGCACCTCGCGCTTCTCCGGATGAGTGCGGTGCAGGCGACCGACATACTGAGCTAGCGTCCCCCTCCACGATATCGGCATCGTCAGGAACAGCGTATCGAGGCGGGCGTCGTCGAAGCCCTCGCCGATATAGCGGCCGGTGGCGACCAGGACGCGCTCCTCGTGATCGGGTATCTCTTCGAGACGCTGCATGATCTCGCGGCGCTGCTTCGCCCCCATGCCTCCGCGCAGCAGGATCACGTTGCGCGCGAAGCGGCCGAGCCTCTCTGCAAACCGGTCGGCGTGGTCCTTCCGCTCGGTCAGAACGATCGGCGATCTGCCCGCCTCCAGCGTGGTCAGCACGTCGTCGAATATCAGCGCGTTGCGGTTTTCGTCGTCGGCCAACGCGCCGTATATTTGCTGAATCGGCGGGCGCTCATCGTCGGGACCCTCCGATAGCCTGAACGCAGTGGGCCGCAGGATCGCCCGATGCCCGAACGGGTGGCGGCGCGCCTCCGCCTTCGCGCTCGCCCGGAACCGGACCGGGCCGCAATGCATGAAGACGATCGGATGATGGCCGTCCCGGCGCGTGACGGTGGCCGACAGACCGAGGACGTAACGGGCCTTGGCGCGGCGCGCCACCATCTCGAACTTGGTCGCAGACAGATGGTGGCACTCGTCGACCACGAGATGTCCGTAGTCGGCGACGATGTCGTCAACCACGCCGTCGCGCTCAAGGCTCTGCAGCATGCCGACATCGACAACGCCGCCGGGCTTGCGCGTGCCGCCTCCGATGCGTCCGATTGCGTCTTCGGGGAGATCCAGGAACGCCCCCAGTCGCGCGATCCACTGATCCATCAGCTGGTTGCGGTGAACGAGAACGAGCGTGTTCGCCTTGCGCGCGGCGATGATGGCGGCGGCGACGACTGTCTTGCCGAACCCCGTCGCGGCCGCGAGCACGCCGGTCTCGTGTGCGAGCAGGGCCTCGGCCGCCGCCTTCTGTTCGGCGATCAGCTCGCCGAGAAAGGCGGCGTCGAGAGATCGGCCGGCATTGCGTTCGTCGCGCACGTGACAATCGATGCCGAGCTCGTCGAGCAATTGCTTCATCGCCGCGAGGCATCCGCGCGGCAGGGCGATGTGGTGGGACAGAAGTTCGGCGCTGGCGACGATGCGGGGAATGTCGAATGTGGAGCGCTTCATCGCCTGTGCGCGGTAGAACTCCGGGTTCTGGAATGCCGCGAGGCGGACAAGCCGGTTGACCAGGCCAGGGGGCAAACCCTCGCGTGGAACGTAGAGCTGGTCGCCCAGGACCGCGTCGATCCGCTCGGGGAGCTCACCGGCTATCGGCGGTAGCGGCCGTCGCCGCGATGGCGGCGCCGTCCAGGGCTCCTCGTCCTCTTCTTCGATTGGCAGACGGAGGCCGACGACCCGGCCCTGCCGGCTGGCTTCGTCGACGATGGTCATGGCCTTCGCCGGGCTCAGGCGGCCGACCGAGGCCAGAAAGGCCCACTGATCAGCGCGTGGCTCGAACTCGTCGTCGAGGAAGAGGCTGTTGCCGCTCTCGCGAGGCGCGCCCTGCAGGGGCATCGCGATCAGGTTACCGAAGCCCCCATCAGGCAAAGTGTCCTGGCTCGGAAAGAACCGGTCGTAGGACTTGAAGCCGATATCCGGGTTGGTCTCCATGGCCTCTGTGAGAAGGTGGGAACCGAGGCGGCGGGCGAGTGCCGCGGGCACCGCCTCGGCGAAAAAAATCCAGACATGCCCGCCGTTGCCCGAGCGTGATCGTTCCAGGGCCGCCGGAACGCGCTTCGAGCGGCACGCCGCGAGAAACGCTTCGGCATCCGTCCGCCACCTTTCCTTGTCGAAGTCGGCAGCCAGGAAGTGGCACGTGCTGTCCGCCAGCATGGGGTAGACCCCCAGCGTGTGGCGGCCGCGCAGGTGGTCGACGATCATCTCGTCGGTTACCGGAAGGAAGGCCTGGTTGGGGCACGAGCCGCACTTGATCCTTGGCTTGCCGCATATCTGCGGCTTCCACTCGTCGCCGCAGGCGGGTGCGTATCCAGACTTTCCTGTCCGGTCGTTCTCCCAGCGCTTGGGATAGACGTCGTCGCGGCCGCGAAAGAGAGACCGGAACAGCGCCACCTTGTCGCGCGCCGGCGAGCGTTCGGTGACCGGGCCGCCTGCCAAGCTGCCGTTGCGTGCAACCGGTTCCGTCAGTTCAAGCTCGACGAGCCGTGCCTTCAGCGCATCCCGCTCCGACTCAAGCCGTGCAAGACGATCACGAATACGAGCGGCTTCGTCGCTAACCCGCTTCTGGCGCGCCACTGTGCTCCTCGTAAATCCAGTCGCTCGACGTTTTCATACCGGTGAGGCGTGTTGGTTCGTGCCCAAAGTGCCGGCCTCTGGCCACTAGAGCCATACGCGTACGGGCAAGGTCGTTGCCGTTTTCGCGCAGCCTGTCGCCAGCGACCAGAAGCCCCTTGGTAACTCCTTCGCAGCTTGGAGCACTGCTAAACTCGCAAGTCACCTTCTCCAGGTGCTGCGAGAGACACGACGCGTCATCGGTAACCAGTCCCGCAAGTCGACCGCAACTTGAAGCGTGGGCTGTGCGGCAAGCGAGAGGATCGACCCCCATGACGTTGTGCCCACTGTCCACGGTAAGGTCTCGAAACGAGCGAGCCCACGAAGATCACACGCGGCCAGCCGGTGCCAGTCGACCTGCGATCCGGATCCATCGCATTTCGTGACCAGCGGCACCTGCGCCCTCTTGTGGTTGCGCTACCCACTCATCACACTTGCACCGCGCCCTGAGCGAGGCGGAGGATGCAATCATGGCGAAGCGCAGTCGCGTTGATCGCGTATGTGGGCGCCCAGAGCGCGAACATCGGGGCTCCGGGGCCCTATCATCGACCGACAAGAGGCTTGCTGACACTTCTCGATCTCGCTGGTTCATGGCCGCTGCTGGCGCGGTCGGCAAGGCAGGGAGTGGCGACCTCATTCAGTTCGGACGTTCGGCATTCATTCGTTTTCCGATCGGCTACGTCAAGCGCGGCGCTGGGGTCTGCATCGTTCTGGCAGCGATGGGGGCCCTTCCCATGACGCCCGGGCACGCTGACCCTGCCGACGACATAGACCGCGCCGAGCGCGAACTTGAAAGGCAGCGTGTAGTCCGGGAAATTGCCACGCGGGCACGCCAGCGTGCCCAGGAAGCCGCACAGCAATCGTCTGTCGGCAAGCAGTACCATTCCAAGAATGCGGAATGCGGTAAGTTGTCAGAAAGAGCGGCGAGTGAACGCAAGCACCTATATGACAGTCACGGTATTCCTACAGGAGAACTTGGCCTTCCCGAGTTCAACTTTGTCTTCTCTGACGAATGGATGCGCCGCTTCACCGGCGATCTTTCAACGCGTCTTGAGCAGTCAAGCAAGCGATACAGCGAGATAAGCGAGATGGCGGACGTTGCCAGCGCGCGTGCCGAGGAGGAGTACAAGAGCTGCAAGGAAGAATCGGATGCCCTGTGGATTGATCTACGCGCTCTGACAGACACGCTCGAAGACGTTTTCCTCGACGAAGAAATCAAACGCAACATCGACAAGTTTCTCACCGATTAAACGGTAGGGGTTGGTGGAGGATAGAATTGAAAATCACGGTTTGGCGTCCACGAACGTACTGGTCACCTTTTGGCCAAGAGAATTTCAACTGCTTACATGGCCGCCTGATGTGATGCTGAAATGGTCGGAGGCACAGTTATCGCTGCGGCAGCGTTGTTACTGGCCGCCACTTGTTGCTTCGTTTCAGACGAGTATCGGTGAAGCGGTACACGCCCGAAACTCAGGAACGGGGTCCAACTGCGAGCACTTCGTCTAGGCTCTCCGCGACCAGCACCGCCCCGCCCAAGCTTCGAGCTCGGAGGCCGACGCGCCGCAAACTCGATCGCGAACGGCCCCCGGCAAGGCCCTGAAACGCAGGTCCAAATGGCGAAGAAACAGTGCGGTCTGGCCCGCGACGATACCTTGGGTCATGCCCTCGGTTCGGCCGCATTCGATCCCCTCTGCTCTTCCCCGTCGGGTCCAGGCTCCAGCTACATCATTTGGCGCAGCGGCGGAATTCAATCGCGGGACTCTTGCGGGCACTTCCGGGCCGCCGACGCACCGGAGGGTCAGGCGGCGACCTCGACCACCGCCGCCGTGCATTGCGGAGCCGGAACCAGCTCTCCATGCTCGCGAAGGCTCTCTATGTGCAGGACGATGGCCGTTTCGATCTCCTGGATCGCCTCGTCGCGGGTTGCTCCGGTAGCTACGCATCCAGGCAAGTCGGGCACGTAGGCGGCGTAGTTCCCTGGCGCTTTCTCGATTACGATCGTGTATCCCATCTCCATCCTCACTTCTTCAGTCTCGCCTGCCTCAGGATGCTGGCCCAGGTGCCCGGCGGAAGATCGTCATTGGCCTTCCCGGCGACGGTAACTGTCCCCGGCTTCTCCGGATGCCGGTACTGGCGATGACTACCCCTGACCCGGACCGGCGACCAGCCATCCCGTTCGATGAGGCGGATCGCATCACGTACCTTGGGCATTCGGCGCCGGCGTCAAGTCCGACACTTGATGAACTTCCGCGCCGCCTGCCCGGCCGGGCTCCCGGGGTGACGTCGGCGTGCACGGGCTCGCGGAGCGCCATTGCCGGCTTGAAGGCCGGCATGGTCGAAGCCGCCACCGCCAAGGACTCCCCCGCGCACGGATTTTGCGCCGTACGGGCGGGTCTGGTGCGGGTGGCGAACAGGCCGAACCGGCAATCCTGACTTCCTCTTGCTGCCCAAGCGCCTCGGAGGTCGCTGCGAATACCGCATCCACGGCGGCGGTCGCATCCGTCAGGTTCAATCCGGTTCGAGCGGCCACCTCGCCGACAGTGTCAGACTTGTTCATGCGCTCGTTCCCCGAAGACTTGCCCGGTTGCGCATCCGCCAGCCGCTCACTTGCGAGGTTGATCTCGCTATCAAGGTAACACAACACGTAGCTCCGACGATCCCGATTCCACGCTGATCTACACCGCGCCGCGCCCGCAGCTTCCACGGTGGTGCTTTCAACGTACCGGGTGATTGAAGTGACCCCGGAAAATCAGACAGGTCAGACATCAGGAGTGTTCCAATGACAGTGTCGCAATCTCTCACTGAGCTCCGGTCTCGGACTGATCACGAAAATGTGATCACCGTGCTGGATCGTAGCCCTGTCGGCTCATGTCGGATCATGTCGGCTCATGTCCGCAACTGTCCCAAATGCTGAATGAATTCTCCTCGGCAAGTCCGTTGCCCAGCTTCTTTTGATCCCTATATGTTCTCGCCATGAGCACAGCACAGCAAAACCACCGCACCACCACAAGCAGCCTCCGGGCGCTCACGCAAGCCATCGAGACCCATGTCGCACGCGAGCAGCTCTCGCGCAGCGGTTTCGGCAAGGCGGCGCTCAATAACGCGTCCTTCCTCGGCCGGCTCGGCCGGGGCTCGGACGTGCGCCTCGGCACCGCCGACAAGGTGCTGGCCTGCATGAACCTGGAGGCGATCGGCCCCCGCTTCCTGCGGAGGGTCGAGGCCTTCCTGAAGGTGACCGGCATCAAGGCGCACGTCTTGGGCAGAGGCGCGCTGAACGATCCCAGCTTCGTGCTCGGGCTGGGTAAGGGACGGTCGCCTGTGCTCGGCACCGTCGACAAGGTGAGCGACTGGATGGCGGACAATGCGAGCCCGGCGGAGCTTGAGGCGGTGCGGGCCGCGGTCGAGGACGGCGCTGCGGCCGTCCCGGTCGATACGGCATTGCATGAGGAGAAACGGGAGATGAACGACAACACCGGTTTCATGAAAACGGCGCAGGTTGCGGCGTACCTGGGCCTGAGCCAGCGCACGCTGGAGAGCTACCGCTCGCGCGGCGGGGGCCCGCCTTTCTATGTCATGGGCAGCGTGGTGCGCTATCTGCTGTCCGATGTCTTGAAGTGGGCGTCGACGCGGCGAAGGAACTCGACCTCCGACGACGGACTGGGGAGGCCGGTCCCGGAAGACGAGGACGAGGACGAGGAGAATGACGGGGCGGAGGACGAGGACGATGACCGCCCCGATCGTCCCGGGAGGTCCAAGCGATGACCGTAGGAGCCGGCCTGCCGCTGGGCGCGAA
>JAPPNV010000331.1 GCA_028818565.1 Rhodospirillales bacterium
ACGCCTCAACCCACTGGCCCAAAATGACAAATCAGACGACCTGGGCAGTTACATTTCAAGAACAAGATGCTCCTGCTCGATGAGCCTACCAGCGCGCTCTCCGTCCGCGAAACGGAGAAGGTCCTCGCGTACGTCACCCAGCTACGGACCGACGGCGTGTCCTGCGTTTTCGTTACGCATAACCTCTATCACGCGTTTCAGGTCTGCGACCGTTTCGTCGTGATGGCGCATGGTGAGGTCATCACGAACGTCAAGCGCGAGGACACGACGCTCGAAGAGGTCACAAGAATTATCGTTTCCTATTGACGCCGGGTGCCGCGCCGCAAACGAGGCGGCCGGACACGGCAGGGGCGACATCATGGGGTTTCCATCCATTACGGAACAGGATGTGAGCGGCTTTCAAGACGACGGTTACGTGTTCAAGCGCGCGTTCTTCGATGAAGAGGAGGTGGCGCTGCTCCGGCGGGGCATCGCAGAAGATCCGGCGATCCGGCGACGCGCCTTTGCACTGGAGGACAGCCAAGGCGGTGCGACAGACGTTGCGGTCTGGAATCATCCGGGGGACGATCTGTTCGGCGCCGTCGCACGGTGTCGGCGCATGGTCGAGGGCGCTGCACGCCTCCTCGGCGGCGAGGTTTACCACTACCATTCGAAAGTGACGCTCAAGCGTCCCGGTGGCGGCGGCACCTGGGATTGGCATCAGGATTACGGCTACTGGTACAAGAACGGCTGCCTGTTTCCCGACCTGTTGAGCGTCGCGGTCTCGGTCAACCCGGCGACCCGTGAGAACGGCTGCCTTCAGGTCCTCAAGGGCAGTCACAAGATGGGGCGGATCGAACACGTGATCCATGGTGGCCAGAATGGCGCAGACATGGAGCGCGTGAAGGAAGCGATGAAACAGCTAGAGCATGTCCATGTGGAAACACAGCCGGGCGATGCCTTCTTCTTCCACAGCAACATGCTCCACAGCTCGGATCCGAACATGTCCGACACGGCGCGGGACATTCTGATCTGTTGCTACAATCGCGTGTCGAACAATCCCTTCAAGCAGCACCACCACCCGCAATACACGCCGCTGGAGATGCTCCCCGATACGGCGATTAGGGACAGCGGCCTGACACTTGCCGGTGATGACCGGGTGTTCATGGATCCGGCCACCGATATCAGTATTGGCGAGCATCGGCGTTCCGACTTCACGTCGTGACCGCTGACCCGATCAAGGGACGCTGACCGATGGCGCGGGTCGATTACGCGGGTCAGTTCTCAGGCAAGCACGCGATCGTAACCGGCGGCACCATGGGCATCGGCGAGGCGACGGCGCGTCTTTTCGCCGAACGCGGGATGGCGGGCCAGGTGATTTGCGGCCGCAGCGCCGATCGCGGCCGCACGGTTGCGCGCTCGCTGAGCGATAGCGGCTGCGAGACGCATTTTGTCCCGACCGATCTGACGCGTGTGGCGGATTGTCGTGCGGTCGTTGCCGCAGCCGATCAGGCGTTCGGCAAGGTCGATGTCCTGGTCAACGTGGCCGCAACCTCCGATCGCGGCACGCTTCTCGATACGTCGGCCGAGCTATTCGATCGGATTTTCGCTCTCAACGTCCGCGCCCCCTTCCTGCTGATGCAGGATGCCGCGAAAATCATGATCCGCGAAGAGATCGAAGGCGCGATCGTCAATATCATCAGCACGGCGAGCTACGGAGGGCTTCCGTTCATTGCGGCCTATAGCAGCTCGAAAGGCGCCATGGTGACGCTCACCAGGAACGCCGCCTGCTCTCTCGCGCGTCACCGCATTCGCGTGAACGGCCTCAGCAACGGCTGGACCGATACGCCCGGCGAGCACGCTCAACGAACGGGCTATCACGGCCTCGACGAAGACTGGATCGACGAGGCGAACGCGACCCAGCCCTTCGGCCGGCTCATCAAAGCGGAGGAGGTGGCGCAGGCCGTTGCCTTCTTGAGCGCCGATGATTCCGGGATCATGACCGGTGCGATCGTTGACTACGACCAATACGTCATCGGGACCGCCGAAGATCCGTCGCAGACCTAGTCCGGCCGAGCGGCTTCAAAGAGCATCCGCACGTTGCTGCGCGAATCGGCGCCCAATCTGCGCGCAGAAGGCGCGAGGACAATAGGAGCCGAGGTGCGAAGGCCAGCGCAAATCGCGCAGGTCAGGGCGTATCGGGGCACCCCGCCCTGCGCGAGGAGGGCTGGTCACCCTCTAAGGCATCGGTGCGATAGCCGAAGGTCGTGGAGTAGACGATCTGCGGGATGAAGCAGTTGGTTCCGCCCGGTGGGCGCCCACTCGAGCGAGCCGGACTGGGCTACCCTGTTGGCTCGAGCGGACACGCCTGAAAGCGTCGGACGCCCTGCGGCCAGGCGCCTGGCATGCCGGTGGAAGACCGTCTCGAGATGCGCTAGGCTCTGCATCGTTGAGTCCGGTACGACTTGAGGCGAATGACGTGATCATCAATCTCGCCGAGAGTTGCCCAGCGACGTCCGCAAGAGTGAACTGCGGACGTTCCTCGACATGCTCGCCAAGTCTGCCGTGCCGCTGTGCGGCTAACCGATCTCGCGGTTGCGGATCGAACTGCTCCCACGTGGCAGGTCGTTAGCGACCGGCAAGGGCGGACGCAGGACTCATGAATCAACCGGAAGCATCGCCGCCGCAGGCAGCAGCCGCAGCGACAGGTGGCGGCAGCGTGCCGAGCCCGCTTCAGCTCGAGATGGCGCGAAATATCCTGGAATACCTTTGCCGCCGCGAGATGAGTGCAGGAAATCATCTCACCGAGCAGGAACTGGTGCACGAGTTCAATGTGTCTCGATCACCCATCCGGGGCGCGCTGTCGTACCTGGCAGACATGGGGATCGTCGAGCGACGGCCCAACCGGGGTTATTTCGTCAAGCTGAGCGGCAGTGAGCTCAGCCTCGACAGTCTGGATCTGCCCAGGACGGACGACGAAGAGCTCCTGCTCACGGTGGTGGAGGACTGGTTCGAGAAGAGAGTGCCGCAGTCGTTTTCGGAGGCGGAGTTCCGCAGGCGCTACAGCCTCGGCAAGATGACCGCCTCGCGCATCCTCCTGAAGTTGTCCGAGGATGGCGTTATTTCGCGAAACCGCGGTCACGGGTGGCGCTTCGAGCCGGCACTCGACACCAAGGGCGCGCGCGACGAGAGCTACGCCTTCCGCATGGCTCTGGAGCCGGCCGCGATTTGCTCGCCGACCTTTGAGCTCGATCGAGGCCTGGCGGAAGTGTGCCGCCGGAGGCACGACATGGCGCTGCAGCAGCAGGGGCAGCCTTCGTTCGGCACGCTGATCGAAATCGACGCCATGTTTCACCGACTGATCGGTGTTTCATCGCACAACAGATACTTCTCGGTTGCCATCGAGCGGCAGATTTCTCTCCGGCGCAGCCTGGAGTATGTAACCTGGACTGCCGTGAGAGATCGTGTCCTTGAGTGTTGTGGCGAGCACATGGAGATACTGGACGCACTGGAGATTAATCGGCGCGATGACGCTGCCGAGATGATGCGGCTCCATCTCGCCGGCTCCCACGACCTCACCACCTGGCGCGAGCTCGCCAGCGCCGATTGAGCAAGGTGTCGAGCGGGACGGGGGCCGGCAGTCTCAGTCGTTGAAGGGGACGTGGGCGACGCCCTCGTCGACTTCGATGCCGAGTACGGCGCAGAAGCTGCCGAGCAGCTGGTAGTAGCCGATCATCACCACGAGATCGACGAGCCCCGCATCGCCGAGTTCCGCGCGGAGCCGGGCCACCAGCGCGTCGTCCACGTCTTCGCCTCTGGCGACCAGGCGGGCGAGGCGGAGCGCCGGTCCGACAGGTGCGGGCTCCGTCTCCATCGCCGGCGTCCCGACCACGGCCCGAAAGCGCTCCGGCACCTTGTGGATGTGGTGGTCCCACTCGAAGACGTTGCCCACGGCTTGCGAGACCGTGCAAATGACCATCTCGCGCAGGTCGTTGTCGAGCGCCGAGTGCCAGCGCACGTGCTCGCCCACCGAGGCCACCGCCTTGAGCGCCTCCGGACTTTGCCCCATGACCGCGAACATGTTGGGCATGAAGGCGAGCTTGCGGGTTTCGACCACGTGGTCCCAGATCGACACCTGCTCGGCTGAGAGGTCGGTGCGCTCCGCCCGCGGCAGGCGCGGGGCTTCGGCATAGCTGGTCATCGGTTTCTCTCTTTCGTGTTCCCTCAGGCGCCGGGCGCTCGCTCCGCTCGATCGTGCGCTCCGCGCGCGTGGTCGCGCGACGCTACGCGCCATTCGGCGCGGCGCGCAGTCGCGCGCTCCGGACCTGCGGTCCGGTTGTTCATATTTTCCCGGGCGCGCCGCCCCGGCTCAATCCGCAAAGGCTTCGATCATCGCATCGTGGTTGGCGAGCGATTCCTCGCGTTCGATGAAGGGCATCGGGCAGTAAAGCAACACGGTCTCGAACAGCCCCTCGAAGCGGTCAAGCTGGCTCCGCACCTCGTCCGGCGTGCCGGCGAGCACGAGGGCGTCCACCATGTCGTCGGTGACGAGGTCGGTCATGGCGGCGAGGTCGGCGCGTGCCCAGGCGTCGCGGATCGCCATCTTCTCGCGCGTGAAGCCCGCCGGGTCGAGCACCTGGTCGAAATAGGGCAGGCAGGAATAGAAGGCGATCGGCCCCCGCGCGCGCCGGCGCGCACGCTCGCGGTCCCGGTCGACGGAGCAGACCTTGAGCGAGCAAAGCTCGATGTCGGTGCGCGTCCGCCCCGCCTTGGCGAGGCCCTTGTCGATGTTGGGATGCACGATGTCGGTGAAGTAGCGCGGCGTGTTGAGCAGGTTCGCGAGCAGGCCGTCGGCGGTCTCGCCGGTGAGCCGCAGCATCGCCGGCTGCACGGCGGCGAGGTAGATCGGCGGCGGCTCACAGGGTGGTGCGAGCACGCGGCGGTAGTCACGGATCGTGATGATTTCGCCCTCGTACTCGATGGGCGATTCGGGGTTTGCCGTCCACATCAGACGGATCGCCTCGACGTACTCCCGCATGCGCCGCACCGGGCGCCGGTAGGGGAGGCCGTGCCAGTTCTCGTTCCACGCCGGCGGCGCGGTGCCGAGGCCGAGGACGAAGCGCCCTTCGGTCAGCTCCGCCATCGACATGGCGCTGATCTCGGTCATCGCCGGCGGCCGGGCGAAGACGGCGACCCCGGTGCCGAGCCGGGCGCGCTTGCACCGGGCCGCCATCCCCGCGAGCGGCACGAAGGCGTCGCGGCCGAGCTCGGTGGTCCAGAGGCTCTCGGCGCCCGCGTCCTCGGCCTTGGCCGCGAAATCGATGGTCTCGGAAAGCGTCAGATTGTCGCCGCTGAAGAGCACGCCCCATTTCCACTTGCGGGCCATCGGCCTTCTCTCCTGTCAGCGGTGCTGGGTACGGAGCGCGGCGGTGGCAGCCTCGTCCACGCCGCCGCCGGCCGTGACGATGACGCCGTACTCGTCGCGCGCGCGCTCGGCCGAGATGTAGCCGTCTGCGACATCGGCGGCGACCGCGTCCGCCGGGCGGTTGAAGGGGTTGCCGAAGCCGCCGCCGCCGCCGGTCACCACGGCGACGCGGTCGCCCTCGCTCAGCGCCTGATAGGGAATGCGCGCCACCCGCTTGACGTTGCCGTTGCTCTCGATCCGCATGTAGTTGTTGGAGCCTTCGCCACCGCCCTCCAGGCCCCAGGGCCGCTCGATGGAGCGGCCGATGCTGCAATAGGTGTGCGCCTCGTCGCCGGCCACCTCGAACTCGCGGACCACGCCGAAGCCGCCCCGGTGGCGGCCCGCGCCTGCGCCGTCCTCGACGTTGAGCGCGTAGCGGCGGATGGCGAGGGGGAACTTCGCCTCGAAGAGCTCGACCGAATAGTTGTAGGTGTCGCCGTCGGTGGTCGCGATGAGCGCGCTGGTGCCGTCGCCCGAGGCGGTCGCGCCCCAGCCGCCGATGGCGGGCTCGATGTGGACGTAGACCTCGCCGCTCTCCGGGTCGCGGCCGTAGAAGTAGGTGCCGGCGAGGCTCATGTAGGAGCCGGCGCTGAAGCGCTCGGGCGCGACCTCCGCCAACGCCTTCCACGCGAGCTCGGAGGCGTGGGCCGAGCCTTCGTAGTACCAGCCGGTGGGCGCCGGCTTCTCGGCGGTGAACACGGTGCCGGGCGGGCAGACCAGGCTCACCGGTCGGAACCAGCCCTCGTTGGAGGGCGCCTGCGGGTCCACCAGCGACTTGAACACGGTCTTGACCGCAGAATCGAGGGCGCCGAAGGCGCAGTTGATGGGGCCCGCGACCATCGGGCTCGTGCCGGTGAAGTCGAAGGTGATGGTGTCGCCCCGGATGCGCACGGCCACTGCGACGCGGAAGCGTTCCTCGGAGATGCCGTCGCCGTCGATCCAGTCCTCGGCGGTGTAGTCGCCGTCCGGCAACGCGGCGACGGCGGCCCGGCTCAGGCGCTCGCTGGTCTCCAGGATATGGCCGAAGGTGGCCACGACCGCGTGCTCGCCGTAGCGGGCGAGGACCTCGCGCAGCCGCGTCTCGGCGATGCGCACGGCAGCGAGGCCCGCGTTGAAGTCGCCGAGGGACTGTACCGGGAGCCGCACGTTCTCGCGAATCAGCGCGATCACGTCGTCGATGGTCTCGTCGTCGCGGCAGACCCGGATGCCGGGGAAGCGCACGCCCTCCTGATAGATCTCGGTGGCGGTGGGCGAGATGCTGCCCGGCACGGCACCGCCGACCTCGCTCCAGTGGGCCACGGAGATGGCGAAGGCGAAGAGCCTGCCTTCCACGAAAATCGGCTTGATCAGCGCGATGTCGCAGCTGTGGGTGCCGCCCTCGAAGGGATCGTTGGTCATGAAGACGTCGCCCGGCCGCATGGTCTCGCCATGGCGGCGGACGATGGAGCGCACCTGGGGTGCGAAGGTGCCGGTGAAGAGGGTGATGCCGTTGGTCTGCACCACGAGCTCGCCGTCGGCATCGCAGAGGCCGCAGGCGAAGTCCAAGACCTCGTAGATCACGGGGCTCATGGAGGTCTTGGCGATGACGATGCCCATCTCGTCGGCAAGCGCGAGCAGCTTGCCGCGGATGATCTCGCGCGTGACCGGATCGGCGGCGGTCTGGTTTTCAAGTGCGCTCATGGTCCCTCACGGCGCGCTCAGGCTGCGAGCAGGTGGTCGATTCTGGTGCCGCACCAGCCCTCTTCGCGCTTGCGCCAATAGGCGTTCACGAGGCGTGAGGTCAGAATGCCGGGGGCGCCGTTGCCAAGCGGTCTGTCGTCGATTGCCGTCACCGGCAGGATGCCGCCCGCAGACGAAGTCGCGAACGCCTCGTCCGCGTTGCGCAGCTCGTCGGGGTGAATCACGCGAAGCTCGCAGGGGATCCCTTCCATCTCGCAGAGCTCGATCGCTGACTTGCGCGACATGCCGAGCAGGCAGTTCGCGTCGGGCGTGGCGCACACCCCGTCCTTCACGACCCAGATGTTGTAGCCAGGCCCCTCGGCGAGATTGCCGTCCGGCCCACAGAGGACCGAATCGTCGCGTCCCGCCTCATAAGCCTCGTACTGCGACTGAATCAGGTCGGCCCAATGGAAGTTCTTGTAGCGGGCATCGACGGCCTTGCTGGAAATCCGCTCGGTGCTCGCCAGGTGGAGATTGACGCCGGCCTTCGACTTCTCCTCGCCCCACAGCCAGACATAGGGAACGACGTAGCAGGCGAACTGGTTTTCGCAAAGCCGAGGATCGCGCGAGCCTACCGGGTAGAGGCCGCGGGTGACGTGCATGTGGATGAAGCTGGCATCGTCCAGCCCTGCGCGGCGAACGCACTCCGCTAGCAGACGTGCGGTCTCGTCGTTGGAATAGGGGTTGGTCAGACGAAAGCCGGCGCAGGACGCGGCGAAGCGTTCAAGATGCTCGTCCAGCTTGAAGATGTAGCCTTGCCATGACGTCGTGACGTCGTAGACGACGTCGCTGTGCAGGAATCCGGTGTCGAATATCGATATCTTCGCATCGTCGAGTTCGACGAATTCGCCGTCTATATGGACACATCCTCCTGACATATCGGCCTCCGCTTTCGTCGCACGACGTTGTCCTGTCGCGTTCGCTTCGACGGTAGCGACCGGCAATGAGGGGGGCAAGCGCAGCCGCCGTCAGACGGCCGGTGGGACCAGGCGCTCCACCGCCTCGTCGGCGGTCATCACATCGCCGTAGCTCGCGAGGCAGACGGCATAGGTCCAGGCATCCTCCTCCGCCGACCGGCCGCCGTTGGCGTCCGAGATCATGATCGTCTTGAAGTCGTAAGCGGCGGCCTCGCGCGCCGTGGTCTCGCAGCAGACGTTCGTCACCGTGCCGACGACCAGCACCGTGTCGACGCCGAGACCGTGCAGCGCGCGCTCGAGACGGCCCTGGCTGCCGATGAAGCCGCCGAAGCGGTTCTTGTGAACCACGGGATCGGTGTCGCGCACGTCGAGCGCCGGCCAGATGGCGTGGCCGTCGGCACCCTCGCTGAGGCCGTCGCGGAAGACCGCGGCTGCCTCTTCACCCAGGATCGTGTCGAGGTTGGCCCAGTTCCTGTCCGCCTCCGGGCCGTAGGTGGAGACCACCCACACCACATGGCCGCCCCGCTCCCTGAGGGCGCCGGCCAGTCGATTGACCGTCGGCACGATCGCCCGAGCGTGCGGAATCTCGGACGGGCTGCCCTCGCGCATGAAGTGGACCTGCAGGTCCACCACCAGCAGGGCGGTGCCTGCCGCGTCCAGGCTATCGTAGGCGTGAAGCCGGCCGCGCCGGCGCAGCACGCGATCGATGACGCGCTGGGGGATCCTTGCCGGCTCCATGGCGTGCTCCCGGCTCAGTTAAGTCGCCGGTATTCTGACCCGAGCGGCTCGTATGCGAAATGCGTTGGACTTCGGTCGGGACCGGTGGGCGTCTGGCCTCTATTCGCAGACGACCCCGTCGCCGTCCCCGTCGCGCATGTAGGGATAGGCCGGATGATCGCGCGACACGGGCGCAATGCCGTGATTTCGAGCCTCCGCACACGTGATGCGGCCGTTGCGATTATCGTCATAGAGGCGCAAGGCCACTGCGATGACGGTGGGCTCGATCGCCGACGACGTGGTGGGGGCGTCCGCCTCACGGTCGGCAAAGACGATGTCGGTGGAGGTGCAGTCCGAGAGGACGCGCTGCAGTGCGACGGCCTCATTGCGGTCGACGGTCAGGGAATACTTGAACTTGACGGCGACGACGCGCGCGGCGAACCAGCAGCGGTTCCTCGGAGGAAGCCACTCTGCGGCGTCATAGGCGCACTTGCCGTTCCCGCTGCAGCGGTTCACCTCGGGCGCGGCAAGAGTCAGGTTGAGCAGGTCGGAGGCAAAGCGATGGCGGACCGACTGGTCTGCGGCGCAAAGACCGCTGTCATGAGCCTCGGAGACGGCGACGATGTGCTCGATATCGGTTTGTCGCGTGGTCGAATAGTGCCGCCCCGAGTAGGGCCCGTAGATCCTGCCTCCCATGGTGGCGACGATCTCGGCTTCAACCGACTGCGAATAGCGGTAGTCGTCCCGGTCGTAGGGGGCACAGCGATTCTCGGGCGCGATGACGAGGCCGCGCCATCTCTCGGCGCCGAACGCCTGACCGAAACTGGCTATGTCAACGGCTACGATTGCAAGCGCGGCAAGCAGCATTGCCGCCGTGCAGTAAGGGAACCCGTGTGCTCGCGTCATGGCGAAATCCGCAATGAATTTGGTGAATCGAACTATCCATTTAATTGTCCAAGTTGGGCCATACGATTCAGAATCATTGATATGTCTCTTGGGTATGTCGGTGGCGCGGCTTGCGGACCGCCACGCTGCGGCATAGCTTCGGCGCGCTAACGCCGTAGCCCGCGACAGGGGAGGGAGAAGGAATGGCCAAGATTGTCGAGGTTCGCGCGAGCGCACATTCGTGCCCGTTCGAGAGCAACTTCGTGCGCCTGGGCCTCGGCACAAACACAAAGCGCGACATCGTGCTGGTGCGGATCACGGACGAGAGCGGCGCGGTCGGCCTGGGCGAGGCCCATCACGGCCAGAACCCGACCGCCATGGCGACGGTGGTCCAGGACGGCCTCGGCTCGCTCATCATCGGCGCCGACCCGCTGGACAGCGAAGGCATCTGGCATCGCCTCGAGCGTCAGCAGATCGTCACCCACGGGCTGGGCGCCGGCAGCATCACGGCGCTCGCCGGCATCGACAACGCGCTCTGGGACCTCAAGGGCAAGCTGCTGGGGCTCCCCGTCTACCGCCTGCTGGGCGGTTCCAAGAAGCGCATCCGCGCCTACGCCGGCGGTTTAAGTCTGGGCTTCAAACCACCGGAAGAGCTGGAGAAAGAAGTCGCCCCGCTGGTGGCAGACGGCTACACGGCGATCAAGATGCGGGTCGGCGATCACCCGGCGCGGGACGCCATGCGCGTCAGCCACATCCGGAGGACCTTCGGCGACGATCTCGACATCGCGGTGGATGCCGCCACCCGCTACGACCTGCTCGATATCCCGGAGGTGCTGCGCTACTGCGAGGAGAACCGGGTGTACTGGCTGGAGGAGCCGTTCACGCCGGACAACATCCCGGCCTACGCCGAGCTTCGCACGCGCACCGCGATTCCCATTGCCGCCGGCGAGAACCACTACGGCAGGCCGGCCTTCCGCGCGCTCTTCGAGGGGCGGGCGATCTCCATCTGCCAGGCCGATTTCTGCAAGTCGGGCGGGCTGAGCGAGCTCAAGAAGATCTCCGACATGGCCGCCGCGTGGCACATCCCGATGGCGCCGCACACCAGCCACAGCATCCTGAGCGCCGCCGGCAACGCGCATCTGCTGTGCGCGATCCCGAACGGATTGATCTACGAGGCGGATGTGGCGGCGGTGAACCCGTTCCGCACCGACCTCGCCAAGGGCTACACGGGCGTGGTCGACGGACATATCGAGCCGCCCGACGGGCCGGGCATCGGCATCGAGATCGACGAGGCGGTGCTGGAGCGCTATCCGGCGATTCCGGGGCCCTGCTACATTCCCGGGTGGGCTAGGGAGTAGGCCGACGAAACGGGAGGGCGCAATGACTCCTGAAATCACGCCGTCCGACGCCACCCTCGGCGCGGTGGTCAGCAACGTCCGGCTGAACGCGCTCGACGACGAGGCGTTCGCGGCCATCGAGGCGGCGTGGCACGCCCACGCGGTGCTGGTCTTCCCCGATCAGCACCTCTCGGAGGAGGAGCAGGTCGACTTCAGCCGCCGCTTCGGCCCACTGGAGCGGAGCCTCACCAAGACCCACACCCAGGGCGACCCGGCGATCATCCACCTCTCCAACGTCAAGAAGGACGGCACGCTCTGGGGGGCCGACAGCGACACGGGCCGGCTGCTGAAGGGCAACAACTATTGGCACACCGACAGCTCGTACAAGCGCATCCCGGCCAAGGCCTCGCTGCTGTCCGCGAAGATCGTGCCGAAGACCGGCGGCGAGACCGCCTTCGCAGACATGCGCGCGGCGTACGACGACCTCGAATCCGCCATGCAGGACTGGCTCGCGGACAAGATCGCCGTGCACAGCTACGCCTACAGCCAGGGCAAGGTCGGCGGCATGGGCGGCATCACCCAGGACGAGTGGGACGATCTGCCGCCGGTGGAGCAGCCCATGATCCGCACGCACCCGGCGACCGGGCGGCGCAACCTCTATATCGGCCGCCATGCCAGCCACATCGTGGGCGAGGACCACGACGAGAGCCGCAGGCTTCTGGAAGACCTCTGCGTCGAGGCCTGCCGGCCGCCGCGCATCCACATCCACAAGTGGCAGGTGGGCGACCTGGTCATATGGGACAACCGCTGCGTGCTGCACCGGGGCCTCGGCCACCCGCCCGACCAACCGCGCCGCATGGTCCGCACCACCGTCGCCGGCGACAGCGACGAGGCCAACGAGTGGGTCGCGTGAGGCTGCGCGACTGACACCGGCGCAGGGTGACGGGCCGTGCCTTGGCCCGTTTCCGCCTGTATGGTGGCGCGGCTGCGGCGGGACGGTGAGGGGGACGATCGATGATAGAGCTGCCGGATCTGGCCAGACGACTGCTGGACGGGAAGAACTTCGCGACCGTGGCAACCGTGATGGGGGACGGCCGCCCGCAGGCGTCCGTCATCTGGATTCACACCGACGGCCCGCACATCGTCTTCAACACGGCGGAAGGACGCGTGAAGCCCAGGAACATGCGCCGCGACGCGCGCGTCGCGATCGCCGTGTTCGACATGGAGAATCCCTATCTGCAGGCCATGATCCAGGGCCGCGTGGTCGCGATGGAGCACGAAGGCGCCGAAGCGCACATCGACGCGATGGCCAAGAAGTATATGGACCTGGACAGCTATCCCTACCGCCGGGAGGGCGAGCAGCGCGTGATCGTCAAGATCGCGCCGGAGAAGGTTGCGCTCATGGAATAGGCGCTGCCAGCGCCACGACGAGGGGAGTCGAGCGATGAAGCTAGAGGGCAAGCGGGCACTGATCACGGGAGCGATGGGCGGAATCGGCCGCAAGGTGGCCGAGCGCTTCGCCGCCGAGGGCGCTGAGCTCGCGCTGGCGGACGCGGTGTCGGGCGAGAGCCCCGTCGCAGGCGCGCGTTGTTATCAGGTCGACCTCAGCAGCGTCGCGGAGTGCCAGCGGCTGGCTGCCGAGGTCGAGGCCGATCTCGGCCCGATCGACCTGCTCGCCAACTGTGTCGGCGTCTTCGAGCAGGCGTCGTTCGACGAGACCACGGAGGAAATCTGGGACCGCAACGTCGATATCAACCTGAAGGGCGTGTTCTTCCTGATTCAGGCGGTGGCGCCGCAGATGCGTGCACGCGGCGGCGGGCGCGTCGTCAACATCACGTCGATCGCCGCGAGCCAGGGGTTCGGTACCGCCCAGGCCTACTGCGCGGCGAAGGGCGGGCTGCTCAACCTGACGCGTGCGCTGGCGATGGCGCTGGCGCCCGACAAGATCAACGTGAATGCAGTGGCGCCCGGCTTCATCCGCACCCAGATGACCGAGCATCAGTGGACGGACGAGGCGTTCACGACGGGCCTCGCCCGCATGCTGGCGACCCGCACCGGCTACATGGAGCCTGAAAACATCGCCGCAGCCGTGCTCTTCCTCTGCTCCGACGATGCCGCCCATATCCACGGCACCAATCTCAGCGTGGATGACGGCTGGCTCGTCGGCATCTCGGGTGCCGCGTTCTCAGACACCCACGCCTGACGCCCGAGGCCGCAGACACGACGAGGACGGCGCGATGAAGTTCGGTCTGCTCTTCGCCCATCAGGTGCCGCCGGAGAGCGGCATCGCAAGCCAGGACACCTACCAGGACATGCTGCGCTGCCTGCCGCGCGCAGAGGAGCTGGGCTACGTCTCGGCCTTCCAGTGCTCCCACCACATCCAGAAGGACGGCTTCTGCCCGAGCCCGCTGGTGGCGATGGCCGGCGCCGCTGCGGTCACCGAGCGGATGCGGATCGGCACGGCGGTGCTGCTGGTGCCGCTCTACGCGCCGCTCAGGCTCGCCGAGGATATCGCGGTGATCGACAACCTGTCGGGCGGGCGCTTCGTCTTCGGCGTGGCGCCGGGCTACGTCTCGCAGGAGTTCACCGCTCACGGCGTGCCGCGAGAGGAACGCGTCGGCCGCTTCGAGGAAGCGCTGGACCTGATGATCCAGGCCTGGACCGGGGAGCCCTTCTCCTTCGAAGGGCGCTACTACCGGGTGCCGGAGGGGCGGGTGACGCCGAAGCCGGTGCAAGGCCCGCATCCGCCCATCTGGTATGGAGTCTCGGCGCCCGGCTCGCTGCGCCGGGCGGCGGCGCGTCGCTGCGTGCAGATCATGTCGCCGCGCCACGGGCTCGCCGAGCTGGAGGAGCATTACCGGCCCTACGAGGCCGCCGCCAACGATGCCGGCTGGACCATTCCGGAGCGGCCGGTCATCCGCCAGGTGTTCGTCGCGCCGACGATGGCGGAGGCGGAGGCGAAAGCCGCGCCGGCGGTGGATTATCTCTATCGCGAGCTCTACGGCGCCGCGTCTGCCGCCGGCGACAGGGTGCTGCGGCGGGACGACGGCAGCGTGATCGACGACCCCACCGAGGTCGCGTTCGCGACCTTCAAGGACCGCTACATCATCGGCGATCCGGATTTCGCGATCCGCCGCATCCAGGACTACCAGGCGGCGGTCGACCCGAGCGAAATGATCTGCTGGATGCACATGCCGGGGGTGAGCGGCGCCGACGCCATGGCCTCGGCCGAGCTCTTCGCCAGCGAGGTCATGCCGCACTTCCAATAGCCCACCGTTCCCCAACGATCTGACAATGCGGTCACACTGTGGTCTTTCGCACGGGCAATCCGCAGCGTAGGTTCGCAGAATCACGAGGACCCCAAGAGCCCGGTCATGGAATACGCCTTGCGCGACGCGAAAGCGCGCCTTTCCAAGCTTGTGAGGGACGCCCAGAACGGCGAACGCGTGGTCATCACCAAGCACGGCGAGCCGGTCGTCGAACTCGTGCGCTGCGCGGGACGCGGTGGAATCGACTTCGATAAGCTTGAGGCGGACCGTCGGCGTCTCGGGATCAAGGACGCCTCCCCGGAAGAAGCCGAGGCGATGATTGCCGCCTTTCACGATCCGGCGCTGAGTCGCCGGGTACTCGGTCTCGAAGACGAAGAGTAGTGGAAGAACACCGGTGCGCGTTCTTCTCGATACGTCATACCTCTATAAGCTCATGCGGGCCCAAGGTTTGATTTCCGAGATGGAGCGTCGATTCTTCGACACGTGGGAGGCACGGCTCTATGTGAGCGCGGTGTCGATCTGGGAAATGCGGCTTAAGTTTCGCGCCATTCATCCGTCCGGCGAGCGCAAGAGCCCTTACGATCCGAACGATGTGGTCGCCGCGCTCGAACGGCAGGGGGTGACGTTCTTGACGATGACTGCGCGGCACGCCGCATGCGATCTCGAGACCCCAATTCCTCACGAGGATCCGTTCGACGAGCTTCTCCTGGTGCAGGCCCAGGAAGAGGGGCTAAAACTCCTCACCGACGACCGTCGACTCATCGGGCACCCCCTGACCATCACGGCGTAGCATGAGCGCAGGCGACGACTTCATTCGGGCGGTGGTCCGCGCCGACCTCGCGGCCGGGCGGCACGACGAGGTGGTGACGCGCTTCCCGCCCGAGCCCAACGGCTATCTCCACATCGGGCACGCCAAGTCGATCTGCCTCAACTTCGGCGTGCCGCAGGAATTCGGCGGGCGCTGCCACATGCGCTTCGATGACACCAACCCCACCAAGGAGGAGCACGAGTTCATCGAGGCGATCCTGGAGGACGTGCGCTGGCTCGGCTTCGACTGGGGCAGCCATCTCTATTTCGCCTCCGACCATTTCGAGCGCCTCTACGAATGGGCCGAACACCTGATCCAGGCGGGCGACGCCTATGTGGACGACCTCTCGGCCGAGGAGATCCGCGCACACCGCGGCACGCTCACCGAACCCGGGCGCGACAGCCCCTATCGCACCCGCCCGGCCGCGGAGAGCCTGGATCTCTTCCGCCGCATGCGCGCGGGCGAGTTCCCCGAAGGCGCGCGGGTGCTGCGGGCGAAGATCGACATGGCGTCGGGCAACATCAACATGCGGGACCCCGTGATTTACCGCATTCTGCATGCCGCCCACCCGCGCACCGGCGAGGACTGGTGCATCTACCCCACCTACGATTTCGCGCACGGTCAGTCGGACGCGATCGAGGGCGTGACGCATTCGCTCTGCACGCTTGAGTTCGAGGATCACCGCCCGCTCTACGACTGGCTGATCGAGCACCTGCCGGTGCCGATGGTGCCGCGCCAGTACGAGTTCTCGCGCCTCAACCTCAGCCACACCGTGCTCTCCAAGCGGCGGCTCACGCAGATGGTGGAGGAGGGCCGGGTGGACGGCTGGGACGACCCCCGGATGCCGACCCTGCGCGGCCTACGCCGGCGCGGCGTGCCGCCCGAGGCGATCCGCGACTTCGTGGGGCTGCTTGCCATCTCCAAGACCAGCGACAACCTGGTGGAGCAGGCCATGCTGGACCACGCGGTGCGCGAGCGGCTGAACAAGACCGCGCCGCGCCGCTTCGGGGTGCTGCGCCCGCTCAAGCTCACGATCGAGAACTACCCGGAAGGCGAGGGCGAGTGGGTGGACGCCCTCAACAACCCCGAGGACCCGGACGCCGGCACCCGGCAGGTCCGCTTCGGCCGCACCCTCTACGTCGAGGCCGACGACTTCATGGAGGACCCGCCCAAGAAATTCTTCCGGCTGACGCCGGGCCGCGAGGCGCGGTTGCGCTACGGCTACCTCGTGACCTGCCAGGAGGCGGTCAAGGACTCCTCGGGCGCCGTCATCGAGTTGCGCTGCACCTACGACCCGGAGACCCGAGGCGGCCAGGCGCCGGACGGTCGCAAGGTGAGGGGGGCGCTGCACTGGGTCTCGGCGCAGGATTCGGTCGAGGCCGAGGTGCGGCTCTACGACTCCCTCTTCGCCACGCCGCTGCCGGGTGCGGACGGCGGGGCGCTGTGGGACGACCTCAATCCGGCCTCGCGCACCGTGCTGACCGGCTGCCGGCTCGAGGCGGGTCTCGCCGGCGCGGCGCCGGGAGAGACGGTGCAGTTCGAGCGCCAGGGCTATTTCTGCCCCGATCCGGTCTCCACGCCCGACGCGCCGGTCTTCAATCGCACCGTGGGCCTGCGCGATTCCTGGGCGCGGGCGCAGAAGCGGGCAGCGAGCAAGAGTTGAGGCGGAGGAGGTCGCTCTCCGGCGAGTGCGAGGCGGGCGGTTGCGCCCGGAGGCAGGCTGAAATTCGCGCGATTTACTGTCGCGACGTTCGGGACTAACGATCCGACCATCGTCCAGCGCCCCGAACCATGGTGCGGTGCAAAGTGCGTGCTACCTGCGCCAAGATTGCGCCATGTTGATCGAGAGCGATCTGGGTGCCTCGGGCCACAGCATCAGCGGGAACGGCCGGTTGCGGGGCGCTGCCGCGCCGCCGCCGACACTCTGCTTCGTTGCGACCGGTACGCATGCTGCAGAATCCCAGTTAATCCCACTTATCCCAGTCAATCCCACTTATCCCAGTTAATCCCACTTATCCCACTCAATCCCACTTATCCCGGTTAATCCCACTTTATCCCGGCGAATCCCGGTTTCGCCGCGAGCCTGCCGGCGCCGCAAAGGCCGCGATGCGGTCGCGGGTCGCGGGCAATCGTGCCATCATCGCCCGAGGGGCATTCGCCCCGGCGGTGCGATTCGGGAGAGGAGAGACATGGCGCGCAAGGTCATCATCACCTGTGCGGTGACGGGTTCGGCGGACACGGTGGCCAAGAATCCGGCAGTGCCCGTGAGCCCGGCCGAGATCGCGCACTCCGCGCTCGATGCGGCCAAGGCCGGTGCCGCCATCGTGCACGTCCACGTGCGCGACCCCGAGAGCGGCAAGGCCAGCATGGAGATGGACCATTACCGCGAGACCGCCGGTCGCATCCGCCAGAGCGAGACCGATGTCGTGCTGAACCTCACCACCGGCTACGGCGCCCGCCTCAGCCCCGGCGTGGACGACCCTTTCGACTACGGGCCCGGCACCACCTTCACCGCACCGGCGCGACGGATCGCCCATGTGGGCGAGCTGCGGCCAGAGATTTGCAGTCTGGACGTTGCGACCATGAACTCGGGCGGCGTGCGCGACGACAGCGTCATGATCAACTCGCCGCCGCAGCTGCGCTACATGGCCGACAACATGCGCGAATGGGGAGTCGTGCCGGAGCTGGAGGTGTTCGACGTGGGCGGCGTGCGGCTGGCGGCGAACCTGATCGAGAAGGGCCATGTCCCGGAGCCGGGGTTCTTCCAGCTCTGCCTGGGGATCGAATGGGGCGCGCCGGCAACGCCCGAAGCGCTTTCCTACATGAAGAGCCTGCTGCCGGACGGTGCGCACTGGGCGGCCTTCGGCATCTCCCGCGACCAGCTTCCCGTCGCAGGCCTCTCGGTGCTGAGCGGTGGTCACGTCCGCACCGGGCTCGAAGACAATCTCTACCTGGGGCGGGGCACGCTCGCGCCCTCCAACGCGGCGCTGGTGGAGCAGGCGGTGGCGCTGGTCCGCATGCTGGGAGCGGAGCCGGCGACGCCGGCGGAGGCCCGCGAGATACTCGGCACGCGCGACTGAGCCGGCTGGAGCACGCGGCGATCTTTCGGTGAGTGCATGCCGCCGGGTGCCGGGGTAGAAACCGCTCCCGAACCGCGACGACGGGCGACAGACCATGATCCCGCTGATCGACATCGAACCCTTCCTCCACGGCTCCAAGGCCGAAAAGGTTCGCACGGCGAGAGCGCTCGACGATGCCTGCCGTGCGTTCGGATGGCTGGTGGTTGCGGGCCACGGGGTGCCGAAATCGCTCATCGACGAGATGCACGCCGTCTCGCGCGGCTTCTTCTCGCGGCCCCACTGGGAAAAGATGAAGCACAAGATGCCGGCCGACCGTTATCGCGGATACACGCCGCCGGGAACGGAGAGTCTGGCTTACAGCCTGGACGAGGAGCGCCCGCCGGACCTCAAGGAGGCCTACAGCATGGGGCCGGTGGACGCGGCCTACGACGAGTATCACTACGGCCCGGCCGGCGCGCGCTATTTCGCTCCCAACATCTGGCCGGACAAGCCGGTGGGCATGCCCAGGGTGTGGGAGGCCTACTACCGCGAGATGACGCGGCTCTCCGCCGACATCATGCGAATCTTTGCCGTGGCGCTCGACATGCCCGAGGACTTCTTTCAGGCCAAGATCGACGAGCACATCACCAACTTCAGCGCCATCTACTACCCGTCGCAGCCCGATGCGCCGCTGCCGGAGCAGCTGCGCGGCGGCGCCCATACCGATTACGGCAGCCTGACGCTGGTGCACTGCGACACCGCCGTGGGCGGGTTGCAGATCGAGACCGAATCGGGCGAGTGGGAGGACGTGCCCTGGTTCCCGGACAGCTTCTCGGTCAATCTCGGCGACCTGATGGCCGAGTGGACCAACGACCGCTGGCGCTCGACCATGCACCGCATCGGCAATCCGCCTCGCGACAAGGCGCACCTTGATCGGCTGTCGCTGATCTTCTTCCATCAGCCCAACTACGACGCCGAGATCGACTGTTTGCCGAGCTGCGTGAGCACCGAAAATCCGGCGCGCTACGGGCGCACGACATCGGGCGATCACATCACGATGAAGCTCACCAAGCAGCGCGCGCCGGGGCTGGAGGCCGAGGCGGCCGGCGAGTCGGCGGGGCGCCCGAAGGCCTGGCTTTATCCGCCGGAGGACGAGGAGCGCGTATGATCAGGAGACGCGGCGCATCCTTCACCCAAACGTGATTGGCCTTGCGATTTCGTCAGGCGCTCGCGTGCTACCATTCGGCCATGATTACGAAAATGAAGCTTGGTGTTCTTCTCCTCGCCGCGGCGCTCGTGGCCGTCCCGGCGGCCGTGCGTGCGGACGATCCCAAGGTGGTCCTGGAGCTGTTCACGTCCCAGGGCTGCTCGTCGTGCCCCTCGGCCGACGCCTATCTCGGGGAGTTGGCGAAGAAGCGGGACGATGTGGTCGCCCTCTCGTTCCACGTCGACTACTGGGACTACATCGGCTGGGAGGATCGCTTCGCGACAGAGGAGACGACGGACCGGCAGCGGGACTATGCGCGTGCGCTCGGCATCGCTTACGTCTATACGCCCCAACTCGTGATCGACGGCGCGCGCCACGCGGTGGGGTCCAACAAGCGGGCCGTGAGCGACGCAATCGCCGTCTCAAAGTCCGTGAAAGCGAGGCGGGTGCCCGTGGCCCTCTCGTCCGACGCCCCCGGCCGGCTCACAGTCGAGATCGGACGCTCCGACGGCTACTACGGTGAGGCCGCAGTCTGGCTCGTATCCGTCGATCGAGAGCACAGGACCACGGTCGACGCCGGCGAGAACCATGGACGAACGCTGACCAACTATCACGTGGTGCGCGATTTCCGCTCCATCGGGAGCTGGACCGGCAGTGCGATGACACTTGAGTTCGGGCCGGATGAGCTATCGAGACGGTCCGATGGTATGGGCGACGGCTGTGCCGTCCTCGTCCAGGAGAATCGCGGCAAGGGCCGCATCATGGGCGCGGACATCGTCTGGCTCGACGAGAGCTGACGGTCAGCCCCACTCGCGCAAGGCAAGCTGCTTCGCCAACGCGCAATCGCCGCACTGATGGGCGCGCGCAACACTCATTCCGTGAGCGCGCGGGACACCAGATCCGAGAGACGCCTGGTGAAGGCCGGGGGGTCAGGCACCGGCTCGCCTTCGAGAATCAGCGCCTGATCCATCAGCAGGTGCGCGGCGTCCTCGAGCGCCTCGCTCGCGCCCTTCTGCCCGACCATCCGCGCCAGCGCGCGGGTCAGATCGTGCGACGGGTTGATCTCGAGCACGCGCTTCTGCTCCGGCAGCTCGTGCTTGTGCTGGCGCAGCAGCCGCTCCAGATGCATGTCGAGGTCGCCCTCGTCGGCAACAAGGCAGACCGGGCTGTCGGTCAGGCGCTCGGAGGAGCGCACATCCTTCACGGCATCGGCCAGCGTCAGCTTCACCAGCGCGATCAGCTTGTCCATCTCGCCGGGCGGCGTGGCGTCGGCCTCATCCGGCTTGGCCTCGTCGCTCACCGGGAACTTTTCCAGGTCCGCCGCGCCCTGGGTGACGGAGCGGAACGGCTTCTCCTTGTAGGCGCCGGCCATGGGAAGCCAGAACTGATCGACCGGGTCGACCATGAGCAGAACGTCGATGCCGCGCGCGCGGAAGCCCTCGATCTGGGGGCTGCGGCGCAGCGTGTCGGGGTCCTCCCCGCTCATGTAGTAGATGGCTTCCTGCTGCTCCGGCATCGCGCCGACGTAGTCGTCGAGAGAGAGCCAGCGATCGCCGCCGCTTGTGGAGCGGAAGCGGACGAGGGGAAGCAGCCGGTCCTTCTGCTCGGCATCCTCGTAGAGCCCCTCTTTCAGGACCGCGCCGAAATTCTCCCAGAACGACGCGTATTCCTCGGGCGTCTTCTTGGCGCGCTTCTCGAGCTCGGAGAAGACGCGCTTGACCAGGCCGGTCCTGATCTTTGCCAGGATCGGATCGTTCTGCAGCGTCTCGCGGCTGACGTTGAGCGCGAGATCGCTGGAATCCACCACGCCTTGCATGAAGCGAAGATAGGGCGGGATCAGCCCTTCGCATTCGTCGGTGATGAAGACCCGCCTGACGTAAAGCCGCACCCGGTGGCGTCGGATCGGGTCGAACAGATCGAAGGGCGTGGAGTCCGGCACGAAGAGCAGCGCCGTGTACTCGATGCGCCCTTCCGCGTGCAGGTGGACCGTGTGCCAGGGATCGCCCGGCATGTGGGCGATGTGGTGGTAGAACTCGCGGTACTGATCTTCGTCGATGTCGCTCTTCGGCCGGCTCCAGAGCGCCGAGCCCTCGTTGACCATCTCCTTCTGGCCGCTCTC
>JAPPNV010000006.1 GCA_028818565.1 Rhodospirillales bacterium
GCGTCGTCACCATGATCGAGTTCGAGGACGCCAAGGACAAGGTCATGATGGGCGCAGAGCGGCGCTCCATGGTGATGACCGACGAGGAGAAGAGGCTCACCGCCTACCACGAGGGCGGCCATGCGGTGGTGGCGGCTCATCTGGAAGCCTCCGACCCGATCCACAAGGCGACGATCATCCCGCGCGGGCGCGCGCTCGGCATGGTGGTCCGGCTGCCCGAAGGCGACCGGATCTCGGTCAGCCGCGAGAAGCTGGAGGCCGACATCACCGTCGCCATGGGGGGCCGCATCGCCGAGGAGATGGTCTTCGGCTACGAGAAGGTGACCAGCGGAGCGTCGTCCGACATCAAGATGGCGACCCAGATCGCGCGCAGCATGGTGACGCAGTTCGGCATGTCCGACGATCTCGGACCGCTCAGCTACAGCGAGAACGAGCAGGAAGTCTTCCTCGGCCACTCGATCACGCAGCAGAAGAACGTCTCCGAGCAGACCGCGCACAAGATCGACCTCGAAGTCCGAAAGATCATCGACGAGGCCTACGGGCGGGCGCGCGGAATCCTCTCCGACAATCTGGAATCCCTGCACCAGATCGCGAACGCATTGCTGGAGTACGAGTCCCTCAACGGCGAGGAGATCGAGGCGGTCCTCAAGGGCGAATCAATCGTGCGGAAGGACGATGACGAGCCGGTGGTGACGCAGGGACGGCGCGGGACGGTGCCTTCCTCCAGCCGGCGCAAGGGCAAGACACCGCCCGACCTCGAGCCCCATCCGCAACCGGGCTCCTAGCGGCGCCTGAGCCGTCATGCCGGCGGCGTTACCTTCGAAGCAAGCCGAGAGCGAAGACGCCGAAGGCGCGTCGCCGGAGCCGCGCGTCGGCGGCGTCTATTTGAGGCCCTGCAACCCGACATCCGGCACCGCGCTCTCCTTCGACCTGGTGGATGTGCTGTTCAGAGGCCAGCCCGCGCGCCGTCAGGTCAGGCTCCAGCAAGCCGTGCTCTCCCGTTGGGCTGAAAAGAACGCGCCAGGCACAGCCGACGAGATCGCTGCACTCAGCGCCCGTCTCAGCGCGCGCCGCGGTCCGGTCTGCGGGCTTGCGCTCGACCGTCCGCACCTCATGGGCGTTCTGAACGTGACGCCTGACAGCTTCTCCGACGGCGGCGACTTCGCCGCCGAGGACGAAGCGATAGCGCACGGCCGGGCCATGGCCGCAGCCGGCGCCGATATCATCGACGTTGGCGGCGAATCGACCCGGCCCGGCTCGCAGGCGCCGAGCGAGGCGGAAGAGCTGCGCCGGGTGATCCCCGTGATCCGCGCCCTCGCCGAAGACGGAATTCTGGTCTCGATCGATACCCGCCGCGCTGCGGTGATGGACGCCGCGCTCGATGCGGGTGCGCGAATCGTGAACGATATCAGCGCGCTATCTCATGACCCACGGGCGCGCGCGGTCGCCGTCAAGTACGGTGCGTGGGTGATTCTTAGCCACATGCAGGGCACGCCCGAGACTATGCAGCGCGAGCCCCGGTACGAGGACGCGAGCCTCGACGTGTTCGATGCGCTGGCCGCGCAAATCAGTGTCGCCGAAGCAGCCGGCATTCCCCGGAGCAAGATCATCATCGACCCCGGCATCGGCTTCGGCAAGACGGCCCGCCACAATCTGGAAATCCTGCGCGACGTTGCATTGTTTCACAGTCTTGGCTGCCCGCTGCTCGTCGGTGCATCGCGCAAGAGCTTCATCGGCCGGCTCAGCGCCGGTGAGGCACCAAAGGCTCGGCTACCGGGCTCGCTGGCGGCTGGATTGCACGCGCTCGGCGAAGGCGCCCACATCCTGCGCGTGCACGATGTCGCCGAGACCCGCCAAGCGCTCGCGATGTGGCGGGGCATTCGCGACCCCGAGGCGGCAGTACAGGAAATACTCCGGTGAGCCGCGCCGGTGGGACGCCACGCTCGCTCTTCGGCACCGACGGCATTCGCGGCATCGCGAACCAGGAGCCGATGACCGCGGAGATCGCGATGAAGGTAGGCGCCGCAGCCGGCAGCCTCTTCGTGCGCGGCGATCACCGGCACCGCGTCGTCATCGGCAAGGACACGCGGCTTTCAGGCTACCTGTTCGAGCCGGCGCTGACCGCCGGCTTCATCTCGGTCGGCATGGACGTGATCCTTGTGGGCCCCATGCCGACACCCGCCGTGGCGATGCTGACCCGCGCGCTTCGGGCCGATCTCGGGGTGATGATCTCTGCCTCCCACAACCTATTCGCCGACAACGGCATCAAGCTGTTCGGGCCGGACGGCTACAAACTTTCCGACGAGATGGAAGCGCGCATCGAGGCAGCAGTCGATGCCGGCGCTCATGGGCTGGCGGCGCCGGACTCACTTGGACGGGCGCGCCGCCTCGACGACGCCGAGGGCCGCTACATCGAGTTCGTCAAGAACAGCTTTCCGCAGCCGCTCGGGCTCGAAGGCAAGAGCATCGTGATCGACTGCGCCCACGGCGCTGCCTACAAGGTGGCGCCCACCGTGCTGTGGGAGCTCGGCGCCGAGGTCACTACCTTCGGCGTGGAGCCCGACGGCTTCAACATCAACCAGGGCTGCGGCTCGACCGACACGGCGGCGCTTGCCCGCACCGTGGTCGAACGCGGCGCGGATATCGGTATCGCGCTGGATGGCGACGCCGACCGGGTCGTGATCTGCGACGAGAAAGGGGCGGTGGTCGACGGTGATTACATCCTCGCGCTGATCGCGTCGAACTGGGCGGATGCGGGGCGCCTCCGTGGCGGGGGCGTGGTCGCGACGGTCATGTCCAATCTGGGGCTGGAACGCTACCTCGGAGGCCTCGGGCTCACCCTCGAGCGCACTCGTGTCGGCGATCGTTACGTCGTGGAGCACATGCGGGAGCACGGGTTCAACCTGGGCGGCGAGCAGTCGGGCCATATCGTCATGCGCGACCATGCGACGACCGGCGACGGCTTGCTGGCGGCGCTGCAGTTCGTGGCGGCGCTCGCGGCTACAGGGCGCCGGGCGAGCGACGTGACCGGCCTCTTCGAGTCCGTCCCCCAGGTGCTCCGCAACGTCCGCGTCACCGACACCGGCGCGCTTGAGAGCGCGGGAGCCAAAGCGGCCATTGCAGATGGCCATGCGCGGCTCGGCAAGCGCGGCCGCCTGGTGATTCGCGCATCCGGCACCGAGCCCGTCATCCGCGTGATGGTCGAGGGCGACGATGAGGCGCTGGTCTCGGCGGTGGTCGAGGACGTCGCCCAAGCGGTGGTCACGGCGGCAGAAGCAGAGCACACCAGCGCGGCCGCACAATGAAGGGCCGGGTGCTCATCGCCGCCGGCTCCGATTCGGGCGGAGGCGCCGGCATTCAGGCCGACATCAAGACCGTGACCGCACTGGGCGGCTACGCGGCGACAGCGATCACCGCGCTGACCGCCCAGGACACGCGCACGGTGCACGGCGTTCACGCCGTGCCAGCGGAGTTCGTCGCGGAGCAGATGCGCGTCGTGCTGGCCGACATCGGGGCCGACTGCATCAAGACCGGAATGATCCACAGCGCGCCGATCATCGAGGCGGTTGCCGACGCCGCGGCACGGTACGGCGAGGGCATTCCGCTGGTGGTCGATCCCGTGCTCGTGGCCAAGGGCGGCGCTTCGCTGCTGGAGGCCTCGGCCATGCGCGCGCTCGAAACCATGCTCATTGGTCGGGCAGAACTCGTCACTCCGAACATCCCGGAAGCGGAGCGGCTAACCGGGCTCACCATTGCCACGGTGGACGACATGGCTCGTGCGGCCGAACGCATTCATGAACTTGGACCCAAGGCGGTCTTGGTAAAGGGCGGTCACCTTGAGGCGGTCGAAATTACCGATCTGCTAAGCCACGCCGGCGGGATCGAACGCTTCCACGCTCCCCGGATCGAGAGCCGGCACACCCACGGCACCGGCTGCACATTAGCCTCCGCCATCGCCACGGGAATCGCGCAAGGCATGGTCCTCGTCGACGCCGTCGCGCGGGCGCGACGCTATCTCAGAGTTGCCATCGAGACGGCACCTGGCCTGGGCGCCGGCCACGGGCCGGTCAATCACGGGGTGACGGTGACGCCCACAACATAGAAGTCGGAAGCGGTAACGATCATGCGGCGCCCTGCTTCCCGATCCAATCGCGGAGCGCCTGGTCGATCCGCGTCTGCCATCCACGGCCACCGGCCTTGAAGTAATCGATCACCTCCGGCGAGAGTCGAATCGTGGTTGACACCTTCGGCTTGGCGACCGGCGGCCGGCCCCGGCGGACCTTCGCCTCGGCAAACTTCTCGGGCCAGCCGTCACCGGTAAGGTCCGGCGCGTCGTCGCGGTCGGAATCGCGGGCCGTAGAGCCCTCGTTCTCGTTCATGGGCTTTCCTCATGCTGATAATCCGATACGCGGCATCGCGAGCGGTCGCAACTATCGGGTGGCCGGACGCCTTCGCGCTTCCTAGATTGGCGGCTCAGGAGGGCCGCCATGACAGCAACAGAAACCACTACCGACGTCGCGCGGAACGCGCGCGACTACGCACGTATCGAAGCCGCCATCCTCTACCTCGAGGAGCACTTCCGCGATCAGCCGGGGCTTGGCGAGATGGCGAAGGCGGCTGGCCTCAGTCCCCACCACTTCCAGCGCCTGTTTCGCCGGTGGGCGGGGATCTCGCCCAAGCGCTTCGGCCAATTCCTGACACTGGACTACGCGAAGGCGCAGCTCGAAGCCTCCGCCTCGATCCTCGATGCCACCTATGACGCCGGCCTTTCGGGCCCCTCCCGGCTTCACGACCTCTTCGTCACCTACGAGGCGATGAGTCCCGGCGCTTTCAAGCAGCGCGGCGAGGGCGAAGACATCTCTTACGGCGTGCACGCGAGCCCCTTCGGCCCCTGCTTCGTCGGGCAGACCGAACGCGGCATCTGCGCCCTCGGCTTCGCCGACGACCACGGGGGCGATGCCCAGGCCGTCCGCGCCGAGTTCGAGCGCCGCTGGCCGGCTGCGCGTTTCCACGAAGACCGGGCCGCGACCGAAGCCATCGTCGCGCGCATTTTCGATGGCCGTTGGTCGGCGGGCGCCGAGCCTCTGCGGCTCGCGGTCAGCGGCACCAACTTCCAGCTCAAGGTATGGGAGGCGCTGCTGCGCATCCCGCCCGGCCGAATCACGTCGTACCAGGCGCTGGCCCGGGCGTTGGGTCTGTCCCGCTCATCCCGCGCGGTGGGCGGCGCCGTCGCGGCCAACCCGGTGTCGTACCTGATCCCCTGCCACCGGGTGATCCGACGCTCGGGCCGCATCTCGAACTACGAGTGGGGGCGCTCCCGCAAGCGCGTCATGCTGGGCTGGGAGGCGGCGCACTTCGGATCGGTAGACCCGGACGCCGCGCAGGATCAGGCGCTTCTTGCCTGAGCCTCGCGGATGAGGGCGCGGAGCTTGCTGGGCGGCAGCGGCAGGCTGTCGATGGTGACGCCCAGGGGCTTGAGCGCGTCCTCGATGGCGGCCGCGATCGCAGGCGGGCCGCCCATGCGCCCGCCCTCGCCGCCGCCCTTCACGCCATACTCGGTGAACGGAGACGGCGTCTCGACATGGCCCACGACGATATCGGCCGGTGATTCCTTGATGGTCGGGATCAGATAATCGGTCCAGAGCGCGGTGGTGAGCTGACCGGCCTCGTCGTAGCTGAATTCCTCGAAGAGCGCGGTGCCGATGCCGTTCACCGTACCGCCCCTGATGTGCCCCTCCAGCGTCATCGGGTTCACCATCGTGCCGCAGTCGTGTACGGCGGCGTAGTGGAGGAAGTGCACCTGCCCGGTCTCGATGTCCACTTCGACCACCGGGATGTGACAGCTGTGGCCCATGATCGGGTAGAAGATCCCCATGTGCCGCTCGTCGGGGTCGGGCAGCGTCGTCACCGGGTGGTCGTAGACGTAGGTCGCGTCGAGCCCGCTGGTGAGATCGAGGTCTTCGGGCATGCTGAGCCGGTAGTAGTGCGCCTTGTCGGCGAGCTCCGCGATGCTCATCTTCATGTCGGGCACGCCTTTGACCTGCACCGCGCCGTCCTCGAGCGTGAGGTCGCGGACATCGGCCTCCATCAGATGGGCGGCGATACGCAACAGCTTCTCGCGGATCTTGCCGGCGGCGCCGACGATGGCGCCGGTCACCATGACCGTGAAGCGGCTGCCGCCCGGCCCGGTCGAGTTGAGGCCCTGGTCGGTGTCCGAATAGGTGATCTCGATATCGGAGGGATCGATGGTGAGCTGCTCGGCCAGCACTTGCGCTGCCACCGTCTCCGGACTGTTGCCCCAGAAGGGCGAGTGCAGGGTGACGAAGGCCTTGCCGGTGGGGTCGATCTTGACCGAGACCCCGTCCGGCGAGCTGGTCCATTCGACGCCCGGCTCCAGGTTCCACATCCAGAACTCGGTCGCGCTGAAGACGCTCCGCTCCTGACAGGAGGCGACGCCGATGCCGATGTAGCGGCCCTCCTTGCGCCCCTCGGCCTGCTTCGCCCGCCAGCCCTCTACATCGGCGAGCTTCAGCGTCTCTTCGAGGACCGCCTGATAGTTGCCGCTGTCGTACATGTTCCCGGTCGGGATCAGGTAGGGGAACTGGTCCGGCTGAATGAAGTTCTGCCGCCGGAGCGCAATCCGGTCGACGCCGAGCTCGTCGGCCGCCGCGTCTACCAGCCGCTCGATGACGAAGTTCGCCACCTCGGAGCCAAAGCCGCGGTAAGCGCCCTGCTGGCACTTGTTGGTGAGCACCGCGGCGAGATCGACCTCGACGCTGTTGATGCGGTAGGGGCCCACGCATTGGGAGAGCGCGTTGCCATGCTGGCCGACGCCGAACTGCAGATAGGCGCCGTAGTCGTCGATGATGCGGGTCTTGAGGCTGAGCAGCGTGCCGTCCTGCTTGAGCGCGAGCTTGGCGTAGTAGACCCGGTCGGAAGCGTGGTTGTCGCAGCTCGTGGTGTTGTCGATCCGGTCTTCCATGAACTTGACCGGCCGGCCCACCGCGCGCGCCAGCACCGCCGCCATCACCGGCACCTTGTGCACGAACATCTTGCTGCCGAAGCTGCCGCCCGCGAGCGTCGGCACGATGTTGAGCTTGTGTGGCGCGACGCGGAGCGTGCTCGCGATCATCCAGCCGCAGTAGTTGTACATCGACGTGTTGCACTGGATGGTGAAGCGCCCCGCGCCCTCGTCGAAGCTCGCGACAGCACCCACCGTCTCCAGCGGCTGACCACCTGAGCGGGGCCAGCGGAAGCGGCGCTCGATGACCAGGTCCGCAGCGGCGAAGTCTTCCTCCACAGGCCCGAAGGTGAGCGTGCGCTCGAGCCCGATGTTGGTGTCGCCGCGCTCGGGGTGCAGCACGGCATCGCCCGTGGAGGTCAGCGCCTCCTCGGGATCGACCACCGGCGGCAGCGGCTCGTACTCGACCTCGATCAGGTCGCACGCGTCCTCGGCGATGTAGCGATCCTCGGCTGCCACCGCCACCACCGCCTCGCCGACATGGCGCACACGGTCGTGCGCGATCACCGCCTGGAGTACCGGCGGGCTCGCCCAAGTGGGGAGAGGATCGCAGACCTCAGCCGCGTCGGCGCCGGTCATCACGCAGAGCACGCCGGGCAACGCTTCAGCCTTGCTCGCGTCGATGGAGACGATCCGTGCATGGGCGTGGGGACTGCGCAGCACCGCCGCGTGCGCCATCTCCGGCACGTTGATGTCGTCAGCATAGATGCCCTTGCCGACGAGGAGGCGCGGGTCTTCCACCCGCTTCATGCTCTTGCCGATCCATTGCAGGTCGGCGCGCGGCTTCTCGCGCTGCCGGCTCTCGGGGATGTGGCCGCGATCGCTCATGGGCCGTCCTCCCGCATCAGCTTTGCCGCGTGCTGGATCGACTCCACGATGGTCTGATAGCCGGTACAGCGGCAGAGGTTGCCGGAGATCGTGTCGCGGATGTCATCGACGGAAGGATCGGGGTTCGCCTTCAAGAGCTCGACGGCGGTCATCAGCATCCCCGGCGTGCAGAAGCCGCACTGCAGGCCGTGCTTCTCCCAGAACGCCTGCTGCACCGGGTGCATGGCGTCCACCGTACCGAGCCCTTCGATGGTCTCGATGTCGGCACCGTCCGCCATCACCGCGAAGGTGAGGCAGGAACGCGCGGTGACGCCATCCATCATCACCGTGCAGGAGCCGCAGACGCCGTGCTCGCAGCCGACATGGGTGCCGGTGAGGCGCAGGTCTTCGCGCAGAAAATCGCTGAGCAGCCGGCGCGGCTCGACCGCACGCTCGTAGGCCCTGCCGTTGACGGTGACGCTGATCGTCTCACGCTCCATATTGCGTCCCCCTCAGCCGCAGCGCTCGGCGGCCCGGCTTACCGTCCGCCGGGTGAGCGCGGCGATCGCGTCCCGCCGATAAGCGGCGTCGGCGTGGCTGTCGCTGTGCGGATCGACCGCGCCTGCGGCCGCTGCCGCAGCGGCATCGATGCGCGCATCGTCGATCGGCCTGCCGATGAGCGCATCCTCCGCCGGCTTGAGCCGCGCCGCGTGCTCACCGACCCCGCTTGCCACCACGCGCGCCACCTCGCAACGCCCGTTCGCGAGCCGTAGTGTCGTCGCGATCACGGCGATGGCGAAGTCGCCGTGCCGGTTGCTGATCTCGGCGAAGGCCCAGCCGTCTGCGCCGCGACCGGGAATGCGAATTTCGGTCAGCATCTCGCCCTGCCGCCGCGCCGTCTCGTAGGTGCCGAGGAAGAAGTCCTCCGCCCCGACCTCGCGTTTGCCGTGCACGCTCATCAGTTCCAGCGTGGCGCCCACCGCAATCATCACTGCCGGCGCCTCCGACGAGGGATCGGCGTGGCAAAGATTGCCGCCGAGGGTGCCGCGATTGCGCACGGTGTGGTGCGCGATCGACTCGTAAGCCTCGGTCAGCAGCGGGCAGCGCTCCCGAATCAGTGGCGAGTGCTTGACGTCGTTGTGCCGCGCCAGCGTGCCGATGGCGACGCCGTCACCCTCCTCATCGATGTAGCCAATATTCCAAATCCGGTTGATGTCGATCAGGCAGGCGGGTTTCACCAGCCTGAGGTTCATCATGGCGATCAGGCTCTGCCCGCCCGCCAGGATTTGCGCATCGGGGTTGTCTGCGAGCGCCTGCAGCGCGTCGTCCACGCTTTCTGCGCGCAGGTAGCGGAAGCGGGCCGGCTTCATCGCGCGAGGGCGTCGCGGACGGCTCGTCTCGCCATCACGCCGATAAGGTGCGCCCGGTAGTCTCTGTCGGCGTGGAGGTCTTCGTTGAGCCCCTCGCTGGATACCGGGATACCGTCGAGCGCCTCCTCGGAGAAGTTCGCGGCGAGCGCCTGCTCCATCTCCGTCACGCGGAAGACGTGGGTCCTGGCACCGGTGACGGCGAGGCGCACAGCGCCGCCCGCAGCCTGGGACACCATCACCGCGACGACCGCGAAGCGCGAGGCCTGGTTGCCGAACTTGGCCCAGCCCGCTCGCTCGGGTATCGCAAATTCGACCGAGACCGCGATCTCACCCTCCTCCAGCGCGGTCTCGTAGAGGCCGGTGAAGAAGTCGTCGGCGCCGATGGCGCGCCGATCCGTGTTGATCGTGGCGTCGAGTCCGAGCAGGCCGGCCGGGTAGTCCGCCGCCGGATCGGCGAAGCAGATCGAGCCGCCGATGGTGCCGCGATTACGCACCTGCACGTCGCCGATCGAGCCAGCGAGCGCCGCAAGCGCCGGGATTGCCTCCCTCACCTCGGCCGATCCCGCCACCGCCGCGTGCCGCGTCATCGCACCGACCCGCACGTGACCGTCGCCTCGCTCGATCCCGGCCAGGGCCTCGATCCCGTTGAGATCGACCAAGTCGGCGCACGAGGCGAGGCGGAAGCGCATGGTCGGGAGCAGGCTCATGCCGCCGGCGAGCAGGCGGCCGTCCTCGCTCGCAGCAAGGCGGGCCTTGGCGTCGTCGAGCGAGGAAGGCCGGTGATAGGTGAACGGATACATCGCCCCCTCCCCTCAACCGCTGGCTTCGCGCCTGCGCGACGCGCTCGCACCGGCCGCGATCGACGCGACGATGTTGTGGTAGCCCGTGCAGCGGCAGAGGTTGCCTTCGAGCTCGCTGCGGATCGTCGCCTCATCCGGCGCCTCGTGGCGGTTCGCGATGTCGATCCCCATCATCACCATGCCGGGGGTGCAGAAGCCGCACTGCAGGCCGTGATGCTCCTTGAAGGCGGCCTGCATGGGATGCATCCCGTCCGGCCCGGCGATGCCCTCGATGGTGGTCACCTCGGCACCCTCCAGCTGCACCGCCAGCAGCGCGCAGGATTTCGCCGGCTTGCCGTCCAGGTGCACCGTGCAGGCACCGCACTGGCTGGTGTCGCAGCCGATGTGGGTGCCGGTGAGCTTGAGATGCTCGCGCAGGAAGTGAACCAGGAGGGTGCGTGGATCGACCGTCGCCGTGACCTCCCGGCCGTTCACGGTGAAATTTACCGACACCCCGTCCATCGCCTCTCCCCCGCGACTGCTTTCGGCGCTAGTGGCTTGCCCGCTTCGCGTCTTCAATGGCGCGCCAGATCTTCCTGGGCGTCATCGGCTGCGTAATCTGGCGTACGCCGAGATGCCAGAGCGCGTCGGTCACCCCGTTGCAGATGCAGGCCGGTGCGCCGATGGTGCCGCTCTCGCCCGCGCCCTTGGCCCCGAGCGGATTGCCCAGCGCCCTCGTGAAGTGCGCGTCGAGGCCGAATGACGGCACGTCCTCCGCATGGGGTATGGCGTAGTCCATGAAGGTGCCGGAGAGGTACTGGCCGCTCTCGGCATCGTAAGCGCACTCTTCCATCAGCGCCTGGCCGATGCCCTGGACCAGCCCGCCGTGGACCTGCCCGTGCAGCACCATCGGGTTGATGACCGTGCCGACGTCGTCCACAGCCCAGTAGTTGCGCAGCGTCACCGCGCAGGTCTCGGGATCGACCATCACGACGCAGAGGTGGATGGCCGAAGGATAGGTGCAGTCGGCGGGGTCGAAGAACGAGGTCTCCTCCAGGCCGATCTCCAGATCGGGCGGCCGGTCGCCCGAGTGGTAGGAGGCGTTGGCCACGGCGGCGAACGAGAGCTTCCGGTCAGTGCCCTTGACCGTGAATTCGCCATCCGCGAGGTCGAGGTCTTCCGGCGCGCACTCCATCATGTGCGCCGCCAGCCGCTTGGCCTTCGCCACCACCCGATCGGCGGCGGTGTAAACCGCCATGCCGGCGGTGGACAGCGAGCGAGAGCCCCAGGTGCCGATGCCCATGGGCACGCGGTCGGTATCGCCTTCCACCAGGTCGATGTGGTCGATGTCGCAGCCGAGCCGGTCGGCCGCGATCTGGCTCCAGGTGGTCTCGTGGCCCTGCCCGTGGCTGTGGCTGCCGGCGAACACGGTGATGCGCCCGTCCGGATGCACGCGCACGCTGGCGACGTCGTAGCAGCCGACCTTGGCGCCGAGGTCGTTCATCATCTTCACCGGGCCGGCGCCGGCCATGTCGAAGAAGGCCGAGATGCCGATGCCCATCCACTGCCCTTCTGCCCTGAGCTTGGCCTGCTCGTCGCGGAGCGCGTCGTAGTCGGCGAGGGCCTTGGTCTTCTCCATGAGCGCCGGCGGGTCGCCGGAATCGTAGCTGATGCCGAGGGCGGTCTGATACGGGAACTTCTCCGGCGGGATCAGGTTGCGGGCGCGAAGCTCCAGCGGGTCGATGCCCATCTCCTGGGCGCCGTTCTCGATCATGCGCTCGACCTGATAGACGGCCTCGGGCCGGCCGGCGCCGCGGTAGGCGTCCACCGGCGTCGCGTTGGTGTAGACCGCGCGTACGGTGGTGTGGATCGCCGGGATGTCGTACGCGCACGAGAGCATCGTGAAGTGATAGGCGTTGGTGATGCTCGCCTGCCACTGGCTTTCGTAGGCGCCGAAGGCCGCGAGCGTCTCGAACTTCACGCCGAGGATCTTGCCGTTCTCATCGAAGCCCATGCGGCCCACCGTGTAGTGGTCCCTCGCATGGGTGTCCCCCAGCAGGCATTCGGAGCGCGTGCCCACCCAGCGCACGGGACGGTCGCAGACGATTGCGCCCCACAGCACCAGCCCCTCTTCGGGATAGTGGTAGAGCTTCATGCCGAAGCCACCGCCGACATCCGGTGCGATCACCCTCAGCTTGTGCTCGGGAATGTGCAGCGACTTGGTGAAGTAGCGGCGCACGATGTGCGGCGCCTGGTTGGTGGTCCAGACCGTATAGCGGTCGTTGACCCGATCGTAGTGGCCCAGGTAGGCGCGGGGCTCCATCGAAGCGGCGGTGACACGATTGGTCGGCACCACGACCTCGGTCACGTGATGCGCGTTCGCGAGCGCCGCCTCGGTCTCCGCCTTCAGGCCGTGCTCGGTAACCATCACTTCGTTGGTGCCGAAGCCGGGATGCACGAGCGGGGTGTCGGGGTCGAGCGCCCTGGCGGTAACCGTGTTGGCCGGCTTCTCCTCGTACGTGACTTCGACAGCCTCGGCGGCATCGAGGGCCTGGTGGCGGTCCTCGGCGACGACCATGGCGACGATCTCGCCGACGCAGCGAATCACGCCGTCGACGCAGATAAGCGGCCGGTAGGCGGTGCGCGACTCCGCGCCGCTCATGTCCTTGACCGGCCACACGCCCTCGGCCTCGCCGTGGCCGGCGGCGGTCCAGTCCGCGCCGGTGAGCACCGCGAGCACCCCCGGCATTGCGGCGGCTTGCGCAGTATCGACTCGCGTCACCGCGGCATGGGCATGGGGGCTGCGAACGAAGGCGGCATGCGCTATGGGCTGGTCGAGGGTGATGTCCTCGACGAACCGCCCACGCCCCCGAAGGAAGCGCTCATCCTCCCGGCGCCGTATCGCCTGACCGACGTACATGGCCCCCCTCCCCTGCGCGTGTGCCCCTCTGGTTGGCGACCATCCACGCCGTCGCGGTTGCAAGAGTTAGCTTATCAGCACCGGCCGCTGCGGCACCAGACGGTACCGGAAAACGGCATGCTGTCTCATGCTACATCGCGAATTTGGTGACCCATTCCCCTCGTATCCGCCATCGCCAACCAGTCAGCCGCCGTTCGTGCCGGCCTGGAAGCCTCAAATCAGGCTTCAGAGCCTCAGCACGACAGCATCCTATTTACGTTATATCTTTTCCGCTATACTATGAGTCTATAGATGGGCGACAGAGCATATCAACCAAAATCGCACCGGACGCAGTGTTGGCAAAGGGCAAAAATCATTTAACCGTCCATCGACGAGCCCTTCTTGGCCGCGCCACGATTAATTTTCGGAAACTTGTGTTCAATCAAAGTCTAAGCTGCCCTCTGTCTGACCATGCTCGCCCATAGTGAACAAGCTATGTGTGAGAGTCAGCATCAGTTAGATTTCGCTTAGAATGTTACTACAGATACATAATATTGTCCCAATGAGAACTGATTTGGATCGATCACTTGGATACGCCACGCAGGTTAGACAAAGGGAATTTGGATGGCAACTGACAGCAACACTGACGCCGAGCGAATCAGACAACTGGAAGATGAAAATGTAGAGCTGCGTACACAACTAAAGGAATATGGGAAAACGCAGGAAGAGCTATGGTCTCACAAAATATATTCTGAGGCGAGAAAATCATTTGTTACTTGGCTCAAAATTTCAAGTGGGCCGTTTGTTGCATTAATTGCCTTGGGCGGATACTTTGGGGGCGATCACGCAATTACAAACATGCTCTCTACTGCAACAGACGCAATACAAACCAAAGTAGAGGAAGAAGTAAGCTCTCGACTATCCGAGGTCAGCGACTCGGATATTTCTGCTATGTTTAGAGAGGAACTGAGAGTCCAAATCAAATCTGAAGTTTCTGCTCGCTTGGTGGATGTCGATTCGAAATTGAGTATATTGGATCATTCGATTGGATCAGTTAGAGAAGTACTAGAGTCTGAAGTGCTAAAATCTAAAGAGGGACAATTTCAAACCTCAATTACCTTCACAAATAGAATGCAGGAAGCAATTAATGTGTATTGGGTAAACTATGAAGGGAACCGAAAATTTTATCGGAATTTGGGTCCGCAGGAGCATTATACGCAACCCACTTACGTAACCCACCCTTGGGTAGTTGCAACGGCGGAAGATAATCAATTTGTGACTTCGATTGTGGGAATGGAAAAAAAGCAAAGTATATATGTAAATGGGGTAGGAAATGTCAATATTATTGTAACTGATTAAACCAGATCGAGAATTGCTGCTTTTGCAGGACTCAGTGCTAGAGCGACGGTAGCGCTCGATCCAGTTGACACTCGCCACCGGTCTGCATGTGGCGGAGCGCGAGTGACGCCCTCTGGCGAATCCGAGCGTTAGTGCGTGGCCAGTTCTTTGTCCGACGCACTCAGCGGGTGCTGCTCAGCCTCGCGGATCATGCCGCGCAGCACCTTGGGCGTGAGCGGGAGCGAATCCACCTTGATGCCCAACGGCTTGAGTGCGTCCTCGACCGCCGTAGCGATCGCCGGCGGGGCGCCCATGCGCCCGCCCTCGCCGCCGCCCTTGATACCGTACTCGGTGAAGGGGGACGGCGTTTCCACGTGGCCCACGCGGATGTCGACGGGCGTCTCCATCAGGGTCGGGTGCAGGTAGTCGCTCAGCAGCGCGTTTTGCAGCTGGCCGTTCTCGTCATAGTGGAAGTGCTCATAGAGGGCGCTGCCGATGCCGTTCACGGTGCCGCCGCGCACGTGGCCGGCCAGCGTCATCGGGTTGACCATGGTGCCGCAGTCGTGGACCGCCACGTAGTCCAGGAAATCGACCTTGCCGGTCTCGACATCCACCTCCACCACCGGGATGTGAACCATGTGGCCGACGATGGGATAGAAGATGCCGAGATCGGTCCGGTCCTCCGACGGCATGGTCGTGACCGGGTGGTCGTAGACGTAAGCCGCGTCGATGCCGCTGGTGAGGTCGTGATCCTCCGGCAGGTCCAGCCTGAAGTAGTGGGCGTGGAGCGCCACCTCGGCGAGGGTCTTCTCCTTGCCGGGCACGCCTTGTACGCCAATCGAGCCCGCACGAAATTCGAGATCGCTCGGGTCCGCCTCCAGCATGTGGCTCGCGACCCGCAGCATCTTCTCCCTGATCACGTCGGCGGCCCCGCTCACCGCGCCCGCGATCATCACCGTGAAGCGGCTGCCGCCCGGACCCCCCGAGTTGAAGCCCTTGTCGGAATCGGCGTAGCCGACGGAGATGTCCGCCGGGTCCATCTCCAGCTTCTCGGCCAGCACCTGCACCGCCATCGTCTCCGGGCTGTTGCCCCAGAAGGGCGCGTTCAGCGTGATGAAGGCCTTGCCGGTGGGGTCGATGTTGATGGCGACGCTTTCCGGCGAGCTCGATAGCGTGAAGCCGGGGGTCTCGTTCGGGTTCCACATCCAGAACTCGGTGGCGCTGAAGACGCTCCGCTCCTGGCAGGTGGAGATGCCGATGCCGATGTAGCGGCCCTCCGCACGCGCGTCGACCTGCTTCTTGCGCCAGCCGTCAATGTCGATCATGCCGAGCGCCTCGTCGAGCACGGCCTGGTAGTTGCCGCTGTCGTACATGTTGCCGGTCGGCATGATGTAGGGGAACTGGTCCTGCTCGATCAGGTTCTGCCGGCGCATCTCGATCGGGTCGAGGTCAAGCTCCTCGCAGGCGGCATCGACCAGCCGCTCGATCACGAAGTTGCCCACCTCGGAGCCGAAGCCGCGATAGGCCCCCTGCTGGCACTTGTTGGTGAACACGGCGGTGAGATCGACCTGGACGCTGTTGATCGTGTAGGGGCCGGTCACCTGCGCCATGGCGTTGCCGTGCTGGCCGACGCCGTACTGGAAGTAGGCGCCGTAATCGTCGATGACCTTGAGCCGCATGCTCAGCATGGTGCCGTCGCGCTTCAGCGCGAGCTGGGCGTCGTAGAGGCGGTCCGACCCGTGGGCGTCGCCGCTGGTCATGTTGTCGATGCGGTCTTCCAGATACTTGACCGGCCGGCCCGTAGCGCGCGCGAGCGTGCCGGCAAGCGTGCACACCTTGTGGCAGAAGAGCTTGCTGCCGAAGCTGCCGCCGGCGTCGGTGGGCACGATGTTGAGCCGGTGGGGCTCGACCTTGAGCGAAACCGCGATCAGCCAGCCGACGTAGTTGTACATCGACGTGTTGGCGTGGATCGTGAACTTGCCCGTGCCGCGGTCGTAGTGCGCGGTGGCGCCCACGGTCTCGATGGGTGTGCCGCCGGAGCGCGGCCAGCGCAGCCTGCGCTCGATCACCAGATCGGCGGCGGCGAAATCCTCATCCACCGTGCCGAAGTCGATGACGCGATGGTGCGCCACATTGGTGTCGCCCCGGTCGGGATGCAGCACGGCATCGCCGGTCGAGGTCACCGCCTCCTCGAGGTCGACCACGGCCGGCAGCGGGTCGTACTCCACCTCGATCAGCTCGCAGGCGTCCTCGGCGATGTAGCGGCTCTCCGCCACTACGGCGGCGACCGTCTCGCCCACGTGACGCACCTTGTCCACGGCGATGCAGTGCTGCGTCGTCGGCGGGCTGGAGAAATCCGCGCACGGCCCCGTCACCTCCGCCGCCTCGGCGCCGGTCATGACGCAGAGCACGCCGGGCAGCGCCTCGGCCCTGGACTTGTCGATGCTCACGATGCGGGCATGCGCGTGGGGGCTGCGCAGCACCGCGGCGTGCGCCATGTTGGGCAGCGACACGTCGTCGGCATAAGTTCCGGAGCCCGTGAGCAGGCGGGTGTCCTCCACCCGCTTCATGCTGTGCCCGATGGCGAAGTACTTGGACTTGGGCTTCTCGCGCTGACGCGATTCTGGGATGTAGTGGCGTTCGCGGGTCATTGCCCCTCTCCCTGCATCCGTTCGGCTGCGGCCTGCACCGCCTCCACGATGGTCTGATATCCGGTGCAACGGCAGAGATTGCTTGAGATCGCCTCGCGGATGTCGTCGAGGCTCGGGTTGGGCGTGCTCTCAAGCAGCTCGACTGCCGTCATCAGCATTCCGGGAGTGCAGAACCCGCATTGCAGGCCGTGCTTCTCCCAGAAGGCCTCCTGCAGCGGGTGCATGTCGTCGACACCGCCGAGGCCCTCGATGGTGCGGACCTCGGTGCCCTTGGCCTGCACGGCGAGCATCAGGCAGGAGCGCGCGGCCTCGCCGTTCACCAGCACGGTGCAGGCACCGCAGACCCCGTGCTCGCAGCCTACGTGGGTTCCGGTGAGTCCGAGTTGCTCGCGCAGGAAGTCGCTCAACAGCATGCGTGGCTCGGCCTCGCCGGCGCGGCTCTCGCCGTTGACGACAAGCTCGACGGTACGTGGCGTCGTCATCTCCACCTCCCTTCAGTTGCAGCGGGAGGCGGCGTCCGCGAGGGCGCGCCGGGTCAGGCTGCGCACCAGATCGCGACGATAGTCCGCGTCCGCGTGAAAATCTTCGTTGGGGTCGATGCTGTCCGCCGCAGCCGCAGCCGCCTGGCGGAAGGAATCCTCGCTCGGAGCCGAGCCCTCAAGCGCATCCTCGGCGGCGCGCGCCCGGTGCGGCCCGTCGCCCACGCCGGCGCAGACGATCCGCGCGGCGCTGCAGGCGCCATCCGCCACCTGGAGCGTCGCGCCCACCGCCACGTAGGCGAAGTCGCCCTTGCGGGGGCTCACCTCGTGAAAGCCCGCGCCCTGGCCGGCCGGCACGCGGGGCACGCGAACCTCGACCAGTATCTCGTTCGCCTCGGCCGCCGTGGAGAGCGTGCCGGTGAAGAAGTCCTCGGCTGCAACAGCGCGCGAGCCGCCAGTACTCTGCAGCACCATCTCCGCACCGCTCGCCAGCGCCACCGCCGGCATCTCCGATGCCGGGTCGTTGTGGCAGAGATTGCCGCAGAGCGTGCCGCGGTTGCGGATTGGACCGTGGGAGACATAAGGGTAGGCCAAAGCCATCAGCGGCGAGGCCTCCTTCACGGCGGCCGATTCCAGCACCGCCTTGTGGCGCGCCAGCGCGCCGACCCTGAGCTGCCCATCCTCCAGACTGATGTGATCGAGGCCAGGCAAGCGGTTGATGTCGATCAGCACTCCCGGGTGCAGCGCCCGCAGGTTCAGCATCGGCACCAGGCTCTGGCCGCCCGCAATCACCTTGGCCTCCTCGCCGTGCTCGGCGAGCAGCGCCAGCGCCTCGTCCAGGGTATCCGGACAGCAATAGTCGAACGGTGGCGGTTTCATCCAGTCTCTCCCCTCTATCCGACCCGCCGCCCGGTGGCGAGCCGGCCGTGGTACGCAGTCGGGCGGCAGTCTAGTGCAAGCCCGCGCCCTCTTCCAAGCCGGGCAGTGCGCGAGAGTGCTGCGCCCCTGCGGGACTTCGATGCCCGCAAGAGAGCGTTCCCGGTCGGACGTCAGGAAGGTTTCCGCCCCAAAAGCAGATACAGGCGGCTCGGGAAGGATCCGGGAGGCGGCTAAGTGCTTGAAATAATTGGTCGGAGTGAGTGGACTTGAACCACTGCCCCCGCCTCCCGAAGATGAGGCCAGCCCCCAAACCATTGAGATTGCGCGGTCTTTGTCAGCACTTGTTGCCCTTCATCGCCATTCAGGGGCGGAATTTCCGCACGCGCGTGCCGGTGTAGGGCGCCAGCGGGATGAAGCGCGCCAAGTGCTTCGCCTTGGGGTTGCGGTACGCTGCGCGCACGAGCTTCGCTGCCTCATCGCGGGTCAACCAGCGTTCTCCGGTCCCGTCCCTATTCGCCCTCTCTGCAAGCTCGCGTCGCTCCCACCATGTGAGCTGACGCGCGCGTGGCTCCCAGTCGTCAGGCTATTGTCGGCGACCTACCAGGAGTTCTGGGGCCGCAGTTCGCCGGGGAGCGACATCGCCCACCTGGTCGAGGAGGCCATTGCCGGGCGCATCTGCCCCGGCCAGAGGCACGTGCCCAGTCTGGCGGCCAAGGGCTTCACGTCGAGCGGCGCCAGAGTTCTGCTGCACCTGATGGCCAGCTCCAAGGAGGATGCGGAGTCGGTGTGCGCGTTCTATCAGGACATGCGCTGGGCGCGTTCTATCAGGACATGCGCTGGCGCGGTTTCGGAAATCCCCTGCTGGTGGTCTCAGACGGGGCTGCGGGCGTCATCGAGGCGGTCGAGACTTGCTTCCCGCGCTCGGCACGCTAGCGCAGCCTTGCTCATCGGATGCGTAATCTAGCAGCCAAGGTGCCGGCGGACCTTTGGCCCGAATTTAAGGCACGCGTCACCGCGAACCCGCCCATCGTTTGTCCCCCGCTGCTCCCGTCGACTCGACGACGCACCATAGCGCGCTGCGGCCTCGACTGCCGAGCTTTGGCGGGGATGCCGGCGCGGGCGGTGTCCGCCTTGACAGCCGGCGAAGTGGGGTGCGAGCGTTGCGGCGGCAAGATATGCCGTCCCGATTGACTGACAGGGAGTCACGAAGGAGGCAGGGGACACTGAGGGCTGTCGGACTCAGCGAAGCGCCGATCGCCAGCCGGGCCGTTACAGCATCCGATGGCAACGATTTCGCCCTCCCCCGCGATGCACGTGACTCACGGTCAGATACGAGGGAAGCGGGGCGGATGACAACGTCCGACGCCGCGGGCTGTGTACTTGGCGGGATCGGATTGGCGGAGACCCATCAGACTCACCCGGAATAAGCGATGGCACAAGAATCGACAGAGCCCCGAGGCAGATCCGGCCGCCCCAAATGGATGGGCTACGCGCAACTGGTCCTGATATTGGCCGCCATCGGAGTCGCCCTCTACTTCGCACAGGCGCCCAGCCGCGTGGAACGCGATCCCATTTCCGACCTGGCGCTCGATCAGGCCAAGCCAACCGTTTCAGTGATTCAGCCAGCACCGACCGAGCAGGCTCTGAGGGTCGACCTGACCGGGGGGGTCACGCTGCACGGCAACGTGAGAGTCTCCTCGGAGGTCGGGGGGCGCGTGGTCTGGGTCTCGCCCGATTTCAGAAACGGCGGGTCGATCGCCGCGAACGAGACCATCGTCAGGATCGACCCGGCCGAGTACGAGCTTGAGCTCGAAGTCGCCGCCGCGAGGGTCGCAAAGGCAGACGCCCGGGTCCGGATCGAAAGGGCCAGGGCGGAGGAAGCCGCAGCCTCCTTCGCACGTGAGAACCCCGGCGCCGACATTCCCGACCCGGTTCGCCGCGCGCCGCACATAGCGAAGGCGGAAGCCGCGCTCATGAAGGCGCAAGCCAAGATGAAGCTGGCGCAGCTCTGGCTCGAGCGAACGGAGATATCCCTTCCTTACGACGTCCGGGTAACGGCGTCGGATGTCGATGTCGGCCAGTTCGTCGGCCCCGCCGAGCTGGTCGGCCGTGCCTCGTCGTTCGGCTCTGTCTACCGGACCGACGCGCTCCAGGTCAGGGTGCCCATCGAACAGGTCAGCCTGGCCTATCTCGCGCCTGTAATCGGTCGTTCCGCCACGGTCCGCACGGCGTCAGGAACGTACGAGGCTCAAGTGGAGCGCACGTCCGCGATCATCGGCCCCAAGTCTCGTCTCGCGAGGGTCTTCCTTAAATTCGCGGAGGCTCACCCGGCGGAGACGCTGCCGCTCCCCGGCTCGTTCGTGGAGGTCTCGATTGCGGGGCCCGTGCAAGACAACGTGTTCGTCCTGCCGGAATCGGCGATGCAGGACCGGGGCAGCGTCTGGATCGTCGAAGGCGGCGCGCTGAAGGCCGTCATGCCGCGCACGCTGGGACACGCCGACGGCGGCGTGGTGGTGGAGGCGTTCGACGTGGGCGACGGCATCGTCGTCGGCTCCTTGCCGGGGGCACGAGAGGGATTGGCCGTCGAGGTTAGCGACGCGCAGGCGTCGGAATAGCGGAGCCGGGCGATGAGCACGACCGACGCCGGCAGCACCAGCGCCGAGCCCGCTGCGCAGCCGAGCCCGACCGGTCTCAAGTCGGGGCTGATCGCCTACTTCGCCGGCAATCCGGTTGCCGCCAACCTGCTGATGGTCTTGCTGATCGTCGGCGGCGTGCTCTCGGGGCTTCAACTCATCGTCCAGTACTACCCGGATTTTGAATCGCGGCGGGCCGTCGTTTCGGTGCTGTACCCAGGGGCATCGCCCCAGGAGGTCGAGGAAGACATCAACCGCCGGATCGAGGAGAGCATCGTCGGGCTGCCGGGCGTCGAGCGCGTGGTGGCGACCGCGAGCGAGAGCATCGGCAAGGTGACAGTGGAGATGGCGACCTTCGCGGATGCCGATGCCGTCTTCAACGTAAGCGGTTAAAGTAAGACGTCGAGGCCCCATCAGGGCCGGATTTTCGTT
>JAPPNV010000012.1 GCA_028818565.1 Rhodospirillales bacterium
GCCTCAACCCACTGGCCCAAAATGACAAATCAGACGACCTGGGCAGTTACGAAATAAGCGGGCGCTACACCGTCTATCTCTCAAGCCAGAATCCGCACATGGCCCGCAGCCTGTTGGCCAACGACATCTTGCACGTGCCCGAGACCAAGGTGCGGGTCGTTGCGCCGGATGTAGGTGGAGGATTCGGTGCCAAGAGCTTCGCCTATGGGGAGGAGTGCATCGCCGCCTGGGCCGCCAGGCGATTGGGGCGTCCGGTCAAATGGACGTCCACCCGGTCGGAGAGCTTTCTCACCGATTCGCAGGCACGGGATCATGTCACGCACGCGGAACTGGCCCTCGATGCCGAGGGGACCTTTCTTGCGCTACGCGTGAAGACGACGGCGAACCTCGGCGCCTACCTGTCGACCTTCGGGCCGGCGGTTCCGACGTTTTTCTTTACGACAATCATGTCGGGTACCTACAGGACGCCAGCAATCCATTGCGAGATAAGGGGCGTGTTCACGAACACCGTTCCGGTCGACGCGTATCGCGGCGCGGGCCGGCCGGAGGGTGCCCTGGTCGTCGAGCGCCTGGTTGAAAATGCCGCGCGCGAGATGGGGATCGATCGCGCCGAAATTCGACGGCGCAATTTCATCCCGAAGGACGCGATGCCGTACAGGACCCCGGTGGGCCTCGAGTACGATTGCGGCGACTTCGCTACTCTCATGGAGGAAGCGCTGAAGATCGGCGATTACCAGGGTTTCGAACAGCGTCAGAGCGAGAGCCGGGCGAAGGGCAGGCTGCGCGGGCTCGGCATCTCGTCCTTTATTGAGAACGGGTCCATGGGACCGTCGAAACTGCTAGGTTCGTTCGGCTCCCGGGTCGGCTTTCCGGAGTCGGCGCAACTGCGTGTGCATCCTGAAGGCTCGGTGACGTTGTTCACCGGCAGCCATTCGCATGGACAGGGTCACGAGACCACCTTCGCCCAGGTGGTCGCCGAGCTTCTGGGCATCTCCCTGAGCAAGATCGAGGTCGTCCACGGGGATAGCGATCAGATCCCCTTCGGGACCGGGAGCTACGGCTCGCGCTCGATGGCGCTAGGTGGATCATCGGCCTTTCTGGCGGTCGAAAAGGTCATCGAGAAGGGCAAGAAGATTGCGGCCCACCTTCTCGAAGCGAGCGACGTCGACATCGAATTCAAGGACGGTGCCTATGCGGTCGTGGGCACCGACAAGTCGATGAGCTTTGAGGACGTCGCCGGAGAAGCGTATCTGGTGCACAACTTCCCGCCCCAGGATGTCGAGCCCGGCCTGGACGAGACCGCGTTCTACGATCCACAGAACATGACCTACCCCAACGGGTGTCACGTCTGTGAGGTCGAGATCGATCGAGAGACGGGCGAGCTGGAAGTCGTGCGATACGTCATCGTCGACGACTTCGGGACGATCATCAATCCGATGGTCGTCGAGGGCCAGGTCCACGGCGCGCTCGCGCAGGGCATGGGCCAAGCGCTCCTGGAAAATGCCGTCTACGATCAGGATACGGGGCAGCTCTTGGCCGGCTCGTTCATGGATTACTGCATGCCGAGAGCAGGCTTCCTGAGCACTCTCGAACACGCGACCAACGAGGACAATCCGTGTACCCACAACCCTCTCGGCGTCAAGGGCTGCGGGGAGTCGGCAACCATCGGGTCTCCCGCCGCCGTGACGAACGCGATCGTCGATGCGTTGTCCCCGCTCGGCATTACCCACATCGATATGCCGGCAACGCCGGAGAAACTGTGGCGCATCGTTCGGGAATCGGCAGAGGTGGGGCCGACCGGATAAGACCGCGAGCAGCGACACGGCTGAGATCACCTGCACCGAACCGCAGACTGTCAATCGGCTTTCAACATTGACACCCGATTGGAGTGGGCCCCTGGGGCCCACCCCACTTCCCGAGAGGTTGGACAATCGGGGATCGTAAACCATTGATTACAAAGACAACACAAGAGAGTTGGTGGGCCCGGCAGGACTCGAACCTGCAACAACGCCGTTATGAGCGGCGGGTTCTAACCAATTGAACTACGGGCCCGGTGGGCTGGAAGCCGCGCGCATCATAGCGCGCCCGCGCCCAGGCGGCGATGAATTGAGGGGTTGCGGGATGAGAACAAATAGGGTACATCTGTCAAATCGGAGTCGCATTGCATCGGTTTTGCCTGTGTGAAATAAGGAGGCGGTGATGGCCAGTACGGCGCTTCGCGTGGTGTCAGAGGGTTCAATGGATAAGCAGAAGGCATTAGACGCGGCGCTCGGCCAGATCGAGCGGGCGTTCGGCAAGGGCTCGATCATGAAGCTCGGCGATGGCGCCGCGGTCGAGATCGAGGCGATCCCGACCGGCTCCATCGGGCTCGACGTGGCGCTCGGCATCGGCGGGCTGCCGCGCGGCAGGATCGTCGAGATCTACGGGCCAGAGAGCTCGGGCAAGACCACGCTGGCGCTCTCCTGCGTCGCCGAGGCCCAGAAGCTCGGCGGCACTTGCGCCTTCATCGACGCCGAGCATGCGCTCGATCCGATCTATGCCGGCAAGCTCCACGTCAATGTGGACGAGCTCTTGATCGCGCAGCCGGATGCCGGCGAGCAGGCGCTGGAGATCGCGGACACGCTGGTCCGCTCAGGTGCCATCGACCTGGTGGTGATTGACAGCGTCGCAGCCCTGGTGCCCCGCGCCGAGCTCGAGGGCGAGATGGGCGATTCCCATGTCGGCCTGCAGGCGCGGCTGATGAGCCAGGCGCTGCGCAAGCTCACCGCCTCGATCGCGCGCTCGCGCTGCTGCGTCATCTTCATCAACCAGATCCGCATGAAGATCGGCGTGATGTACGGCAGCCCCGAGACCACAACCGGCGGCAACGCGCTGAAATTCTACGCCTCGGTGCGGCTCGACATCCGCCGCATCGGCGCCGTCAAGGACCGGGACGAGGTCGTCGGCAACCAGACTCGGGTGAAGGTGGTCAAGAACAAGCTCGCGCCGCCCTTCCGCATGGTGGAGTTCGACATCATGTACGGCGAGGGCATCTCGCGCACCGGCGAGCTCATCGATCACGGGCTCAAGGCCGGCGTCGTCGAGAAGTCGGGCTCCTGGTATTCCCACGACAGCGAGCGAATCGGACAGGGCCGCGAGAACGCGAAGCGATTCCTCGCCGAGAATGCGGAGACGGCAGACGCGATCAACCAGTCGATCCGCCGGCACGCCGGTCTCGATGGCACGGACGAGACGCCGCCCGTCGCCGAGGTTTACCCCGGCCACGGCGCCCAGGGCGCGTAGCGGGCTCATGAGCGGGGCGGACGAACGCTGACGCGATGCGATGCGCGCCAATCTGGACAGCCCGCCTAAGGCGCACTAAGTAGCACGGCACGCATCCAAGCCCCGGGCCGCCTGCGGCCCGGGGAACCATGCAGGGCCATCCCATGCCGAGCGTCAACGATATCCGCGCGCAGTTTCTCGACTATTTTGCCGCCAACGAGCACGAGGTCGTGGACTCGAGCCCGCTCGTGCCGCGCAACGACCCGACGTTGATGTTCACCAATGCCGGCATGGTGCAGTTCAAGAACGTCTTCACCGGCGCCGAGTCCCGGCCTTACCGTCGCGCCGCTACCTCCCAAAAGTGCGTGCGCGCGGGCGGCAAGCACAACGACCTGGACAACGTCGGCTACACCGCGCGCCACCACACCTTCTTCGAGATGCTGGGCAACTTTTCGTTCGGCGATTACTTCAAGGAACGCGCCATCGAGCTCGCCTGGCGGCTGGTCACGAAGGACTACGGTCTGCCGGAAGAGCGCCTCATAGTCACGGTCTTCGCCGAGGACGACGAGGCCCACGGGCTCTGGCGCAGGATCGCAGGGCTGCCCGAAGAGCGCGTCATTCGAATCCCCACCTCGGACAATTTCTGGGCCATGGGCGAGACCGGCCCCTGCGGACCGTGCTCGGAGATCTTCTACGATCACGGCCCGCACGTGGCGGGCGGCCCGCCGGGAAGCGCCGATCAGGACGGCGACCGCTTCGTCGAGATCTGGAACCTGGTGTTCATGCAGTTCGAGCAGGTCACGCCCGAGGATCGGATCGACCTGCCGCGCCCCTCGATCGACACCGGCATGGGGCTGGAACGGATCGCCGCGATCCTGCAGGGCACCCACGACAACTACGAGACAGACCTGTTCAGGAATCTGATCGCTGCGAGCGTCGAGCTGAGCGGAACGCCGGCCGACGGCGCGCACAGCGCCTCCCATCGCGTGGTCGCCGATCACTTGCGGGCGAGCGCCTTCCTGATCGCCGACGGCGTGATGCCGTCGAACGAGGGGCGCGGTTACGTGCTCCGGCGGATCATGCGGCGCGCCATGCGCCATGCCCAGCTGATGGGCTGCGCGGAGCCGCTGATGTGGCGCCTGGTGCCGACGCTGGTGCGCGAGATGGGCCAGGCCTTCGGCGAGCTCGCACCTGCCGAGCCGCTCATCGCCGAGACTCTCAAGCTGGAAGAGACCCGCTTCAAGGAGACCCTGGCGCGGGGCTTGCGCCTGCTCGACGACGCGACCTCGGGCCTCGCCGCCGGCGCGCCGTTGCCGGGCGAGACGGCGTTCAAGCTCTACGACACCTACGGCTTCCCCCTCGATCTCACCGAGGACGCGCTCCGCGCCCAGGGGCGCGCGGTCGAACGCGAGGGCTTCGAGGCCTGCATGGAACGCCAGCGCGAGGCGGCGCGCCGCGCCTGGGCGGGCTCGGGCGATGCGGCAAGCGACGCGGTCTGGTTCGGAATTCGAGAGCGGGTCGGCGCCACCGAGTTTCTCGGCTACGGCACGGAAAGCGCGGAAGGCGTGGTCCAGGCGCTGGTGGCGAGCGGCGAAGAGACTGCACGCGCGGAGGTGGGTGACACCGTGTCACTGGTCGTCAACCAGACGCCCTTCTACGCCGAGGCCGGCGGACAGGTCGGCGACACCGGCACGGTCCTCTCGGCCGATGGCGGCCGGGCGCGCGTGACCGACACGCGCCGCGAGGCGGATGGCCTTCACGTCCACCACGCCGTCGTCGAAGAGGGCACGATCAGCAAAGACGATGCGGTGGTGCTCGCCGTGGACGGCGCGCGGCGCACCATGCTCCGTGCCAACCACTCGGCCACCCACCTGCTCCACGCCGCACTTCGCCGTGCTCTCGGCGATCACGTGACGCAGAAGGGCTCGCTGGTCGCGCCCGACCGGCTGCGTTTCGACATCAGCCACCCCGGCGCGGTCTCGGCCGACGCGCTCGACGACATCGAGGCGGAGGTCAACCGGCTGATCCGCCAGAACGCGCCGTTGATCACCCGCCTGATGAGCCCGGAGGAGGCGACCGGTGCCGGTGCGCTCGCCCTCTTCGGAGAGAAGTACGGCGAGGAAGTGCGAGTCGTCTCCATGGGCGACGGCGAGAATGGCGCGGACGCGCCTTACTCGGTCGAGCTCTGCGGCGGCACCCACGTGGAGCGCACCGGGGATATCGGGCTGTTCCGAATCGTGAGCGAATCGGCGACCGCCGCCGGAGTCCGGCGCATCGAGGCTCTCACCGGCGAGGCGGCACGCCGCCACGGCGTCGAGCTCGAAGCCGCTCTCAGGGATGCCGCGGCCGTGCTCAAGGTGCCGCCGGCCGAGCTTGCCGGACGCATCGGCTCGTTGATGGACGATCACAAGAAGCTCGAACGCACGCTCGAGGAGACCCGCCACGCGCTCGCCACGGGCGGAGGCGGCGCCACGGAAGATGCCCGCGAGATTGCCGGGGTCTCCTTTGTCGGCCGCTCGCTCGACGGGGCGCGGCCGAAGGAGCTGCGCGCCATGGTGGACGACTTGAAGCAGCGCATGGGCTCCGGCGTCTACGCCGTGGTGAGCCGGACCGACGGCAAGGCCGCGCTCACGGTCGGCGTGACCGACGACCTCACCGAACGCGTGAGCGCAGTCGATCTCGCGCGCGCGGGCGCAGCGGCGGTCGGCGGCAAGGGCGGGGGCGGCCGGGCCGACATGGCGCAAGCTGGCGGCCCCGACGGCGAGCGCCTGGACGACGCGCTCAAGGCCATCGAGAAGGCCCTCGCGGACGCCGCCTGAGCGTCGGCTGCCGGCGCGGCCGATTGGCGCGGCGGCGAGACCGGCTATTCTCCTGTCCCATGAGTGACGAGGCCACGCTTCGCAGGGGCTTGCCCGCAGGCGCGCGACCCGACGACCTGCGCCGCTACGGCTGCGAGTTCATCGGCACATTCTCGCTCGTCTTCTTCGCCGCCGGTGCCGTGGTGGTGGACGCCAAGATGGGCGGCACGCTCGGCGCCATCGGCCCCGGCCTGATCTCGGGCCTGATCATCACGGTCGTCATCTACACCTTCGGCCACGTTTCCGGCGCCCACGTCAATCCGGCGCTCTCCATCGCGGCGGCGCTGATCGGCCATCTCGACTGGCGCCTGGTCCCCGGCTACGCGCTGGCCCAGCTTGCGGGCTCGGTGCTGGCGGGGATGTGCCTGCTGTGGGCGCTCGGCGACTACGGCGCGATGGGCGCGAACCTGCCCAATGCGGCCATCGGCATCACGCCGCTGACGGCTTTCCTGATCGAGCTCTTTCTCGCGTTTCTACTGATGTGGGTGGTTGCGGGCGTCGGCCTCGACAAGCGGGCCCACGGCCCCTTCGCCGGCGTCGCGGTGGGCGCGGTCGTCGGGATCGAGGTCATGCTGATGGGCCCAGTCGCGGGAGCCGCGATGAATCCCGCGCGGGCTCTCGGCCCCTACGTCGCGATGGGCGACTTCACCCACTACTGGATCTACGTCGCCGGCCCCTTGATCGGCATGGCGCTCGGTGCCTACGCTTGGCGCTTCACCCACGGTGGGCGAGAGCGCACCGGATGATCAGTTCATGGAAACGAAGTCGTCCGCGCTGATCATGTCGGCATAGAGCGGCAGGATCTCCACCATCGCGTCGTAGTTCTGGTCGGTGAAGCCGCTGGTGCAGTCCTTCAGCACCGTCGCACCGTAGCCCATGTTGACGGCGCGCTTCACCGTGGTCGCCACCACGTGCTCGATGCACTGGCCGACGACATAGACGCGCTTGATCCCGCGGTTCCTGAGGATCAGGTCGAGATCGGTGCCTTCGAAGCTGTCAGAGCCGAAGTTGATGACGATGATCTCGTTGCCTTCAGCCTTGAGCTCGTCGATCACGTCGGCGCCCCATGAGCCCACCAGGCACTCGTCGTTGTCCTTGGCCTCCTTGAGCAGGCCGCAAGTGTCGTCAGGAAGCTCGGGGAAGCCCGGCCGCCAGGCGATATTCACGTAGATGACCAGCATGCCGCGCTGCCGGGCGGTGTCCAGCGCCCGCCGCGCGTTGCCGACCGACCCGTTCTTCTCCACTTGCGGGAACAGGTACTTGCCCCACACGCCATCGGGATGGGCAACGCCGTTCTGGAAGTGCAACACGAGGAATGCGGTGTCTGACATGGCTGGTCTTCCTTTCGTCGCAAGTCTGCAATCGCGTTCGATTTGCCCGTTTTAGGACAGGTCGAGGCGGCCGAGAAAGCGGGCGATGGCCGCATTGACCACCGCAGGCTGCTCCAGATTGACCGAATGCCCGGCGCGCGCAACCCGCTCGAAGGTCGCGTCCGGCAGGGCGTCCGCCATCGCCGCCGCGCGGTCGATGGGGAGCGGCACGTCCTCCACGCCGTGAACCGCCAGCGCCGGCACACGCACGGCTGCGAGTCGCCCGGTGATGTCCTCCTTGTCGAGCCAGGAGCGGCCCTGGTGGAGCACCGCGCGCGCAGGCACCGTCGTCGACCAGCGCTCGACCCAGTGGTCCACGAGCGGCTTGTTGTTGGCGAGCGTCGTCTCGCCGAAGCAGAAGGGCGCCACCCACTCGGCGAAGTCTCGCGGCACCATGCCGTCCACGTCCAGCTTGTCGAACTGGCGGTGGAAGGCCTCGCGCTCCTCGGCCGTATAGTCCTTCGACGTGGCGGCGATGAGGATCAGCCCGCTCAACCGCTCGGGGTAGGCAAGGGCGAATTCCAGGGCCATGAAGCCGCCCACCGACATGCCCGCCAGCACGCATTTTCCGATGCCGAAATTGTCGAGCAACGCGCGGCAATCCTCGACCAGATCGCCCAGCGTATGCGCGGCCGGCTCCCCGGTGAGCACGCGGCTGTTGCAGGCGATGGCCCGGTAGCCCCGCTCCGCCAGATGGTCGAGCTGGGGGTCGAACATGGTCGCGTCCATGAGCGTCCCGTGGCTGAAGACCACCGCCGGCCCGGCTCCCCTCTCGATATGGCGCTCGTGATAGCCCACTGCAGTGTTCTCACGGTTGTTTCGCGCGCAGATCACCAAGCGCTCAGAAGCGCGAGCGGTGATCCGCCTCGGCCCCCGCCTCGCCGAAGCCGAAGTAGGCTTGCTCCACGCGCTCGTCGGTAAGTTCGGCGCAATCGCCTTCGAGCTCGATTTGGCCCGAGCGGATGATGTAGATGCGGTCGCCGTTCTCCAGCGCCCGATGGGTACTCTGCTCGACCACCAGCAGCGTGATGCCCTCGTCCCGAAGCCCTTTCAGGATCTCGTAAACGGTGTCCACCACCATCGGCGCGAGGCCGAGCGAGGGCTCGTCCAGCAGGATCAGCCGGGGCCGCGTCATCAGCGCGCGGGCGATGACCAGCTGCTGCTGCTCGCCGCCAGAGAGCTTGCCGCCCGGTGTGGAGAGGCGCCCGCGCAGGAACGGGAAGCTTTCCAGCATGCGCTCGAAGTCGGCTCTCACCTGCTTGCGGTCGCGCCGCATCTGGCTGCCCAGCAGGATGTTCTCCTCCACCGTGAGCTGGGTGAAGACGTGGCGGCCTTCCGGCACCATGGAAAGGCCCAAGCGCGCGATGGTCTCGGGTGCGAGGCCCTTGACGGAGCGGCCGGCGAGCCGGATGTCGCCTTCCGACGGCGGGTGCAGGCCCGCGATGCTGCGCAGCGTGCTCGATTTTCCGGCGCCGTTGGGGCCGACCAGGCAGACCATCTCGCCCTCGCCCACGGTGAGCGAGACGCCGCGCACCGCGCGGAGCCGCCGGTAGCGGACGTGCAGCCCCTCAACCTCGAGCATCGCCCGACCTGGTCCCCAGATAGGCGCGTAGCACGTCGGGGTTCACCTGGATCTCCTCCGGCGAGCCCTCGGCGACGGTACGCCCGCTCTCGATCACGTGGATGCGATGGCAGGCCCCCATGATGACCCGCATGTTGTGCTCAATCAGCAGCACGCCGCAGCCGAAGACGTGGGGGATCTCGGCAATCAGCCCCATCAGCTCGTCGCACTCCGCATCGCTCAGGCCCGCCGCCGGCTCGTCCAGCAGCACGAAGCGGGGCGCCATGGCGAGAGCGCGGCCAATGCCGACTCGGCGCTCCTCGCCGTAAGGGAGCGTGTCCGCCCAGTCGTCGGCCCTGTGCGCGAACCTCATCCAGGCGAGGATACGCGATGCGCGACGCGCGGCCTCGCGGCGGCCGAGCCCGGTGCCCACGGCCGCTGCCTCCAGGTTCTCGATCACCGGCATGTCGCGGAAGAGCCTGACCGCCTGGAAGGTTCGCGCAAGGCCCCGCCGCCCCAGCTCGTGCGCCGAGAGCCCGGTCACGTCCTCGCCGCCCAGCACCACCCGTCCCCGGGTCGGGCGCTGGAAGCCGGTGAGCACGTTCACCAGCGTGGTCTTGCCGGCGCCGTTCGGGCCGATCAGCCCGAACACCTCGCCGTTCCTCATCGAGATCGAGACCCCGTCGACGGCGGCCAGCCCCTCGAAGTGGACGGTCACGTCGAAGGCCTCCAGCGTGTCCTCGGGCGTGCCCGCGACGGCGAGGGCCGCCGCGCCGGGCCGCGCAGGCCTGAGCCTGCGGGCGAGGCGCTCCATCATGGTGCGCTATCCCTCTGCGCGAGACCCCGCCGCAGGGGATCGTGCTCGCTCTCGACCGCGCCGGGATCCCGCACGATCCGTCCGGCCTTGCCGAAGGGCCAGGGCACCTCGCGCCCGCCCATGATCCCGTCGGGCCGGAACACCAGGATGATGATCATGAGGCCGGCGATGGTGAGCTCCTGCGCCCCGATCGGCACAGAGAGCACGGCGACGCCCACGTTCATGCCGGCTTCGAGGGAGTTCAGGATCTCGATCAGGGTCGAGATCACCACCACGCCCACGATGGCGCCGCTCAGGCTGCGCTGACCGCCCACGATCAGCATGGCCAGAAGAATGAAGGTGATGGTGAGCCAGAAATTCTTGACCGCGATGGTGCCGAGGTAGTGCGCCTCCAGCACGCCGCCGATGCCCATGAAGAAAGCGCTCAGCACGAAGGCGATGAGCCGTTGCCTGGGGATGTTGATGCCCGCCGCACGGGCGGCGAACTCGTCCTCGCGCGAGGCGCGGAGCGCGAGACCGTACTTCGAGCGCTGGTAGATGTAGGCGACGAAGAGCGCCACCACGACCCAGGCGAGCGCGATCCACATGTCGACGTAGATCGGGATGCCCGGCATGGTCGCGGCGCCCAGCGTCCATTCGCTCCAGTTGGAGTAGAAGGTCTTGAACATGCCGAGCACGGCTAGCGTCGCGATGGCCGCGGCGATGCCGGAAAGCCGCATGATCGGGATGCCGACGACGAAGGCGACGATGGCGGCGAGCAGCGCCGCTGCAATCGCCGAGGGCAGCAGCGGATACTGGTGCGCCGCCAGGAACTCCGGCAGTTGCAGCGCGAAGCTCTTGTTGAAGGGGCGCAGCGTCAGCCACGCCACGCCATAGGCGCCCACCATCATGAAGGTGGCATGACCGAAGGCCAAAACGCCCGAGTTGCCGATGAAGATGTAGAGGCCGATCACCATCACCGCGCGGATCAGCGCGGCGGTGACCGCGAGAGCCAGCACCGTGTCGCCGCTCGCCCACACCGCGAGCACGATGACGAGCACGCCGAGCGAGAGCACGATGGGTGTCCAGAACGCGCGCAGCCCCACGACGGGCAGGCGCCAGACCAGTCCGGCTGGGCCGCCTTCGGTGTCCGGCCCGGCCATCTCAGACCTTCTCCTCGATCGACTTCACCTTGACCAGGCCGGAGGGCCGCATCAGCAGGATCAGCAGGATCAGTCCGTAGACGAAGACGTCGCGGTCGGGCCGCATGGCCACGGGCAGCGCCACCTGGAGTGTCACGCTCGCGATGCCGACCACGAAGCCGCCCAGCACCGCGCCCGTGAGGCTCCCCATGCCGCCTACCACGGTGGCGACGAAGGCAAACAGCACCAGTGGGATCCCCATGCTGTACGTAAGGGCACCCACTTGCGAGACGTAGAGCAGCGAGACCACGGCGGCGAGCAGACCGCTGATGGCGAAAGCCACGGCGATGACCCGGTTGCCGCGCACGCCGAGCAGCCGCGCCGTCGAGAAATCCTCCGACGCGGCCCGCATCTGGATGCCCATGGGGGTGCGCTTGAGGAAGAGCACCAGCAGCACCAGCAGCCCGATCGTCACTCCGATGGTGACGATTTGCAGATAGGGGATGCGCACGCCGCTGATGGGCAGCGCTTCGAGCAGCTCGGGCCAGATGCTCACCGCCTTCACCCGGCCGCCGTAAATCATCACCACCAGATGCTCGAGGAAGAAGCTGAGCGCAAACGAGGTAATGAGCAGCACCGAAGGATTGGCGCGGCGAAGGGGGCGGAAGGCCAGGCGCTCGCATGCCAATGCGAACAGCATGACGATGAAGACGATGGCGGCGACCATCGCGGGAGCCGGCCAGGCGCCGATGAAGGCGACCGCTGCGGCCGCGCTGGACGGCACGATCAGCGCATAGCCTCCGATCATGATGAGGTCGCCATGGGCGAAGTTGATCAGCCGCATGACGCCGAAAATCAGCCCGATGCCGAGCGCGGTCAGCGCGTACAGGCTGCCGAGGGCGAGCGCGTCGATGGCGTTCTGGACCAGTCCGGTCACCGCGCCCCCAGGAAGAAAATTACTGCGGTGCCAAAGGCCGGCCCGCCTCGCGGCGGACCGGCCCAGGCACGATGAGAACGACTAGTTCTCGTAAAGGTCCTCGGTGAAGTCCGGGAAGATGAGCTGCAGCGCCGGCGGGTTCTCGGCACCGCCCTGCCCGGCGTAGCTGCCCTTGCCGCCCTGGATCTGGATGATGGTCAGGACGTGGGTGAGGTCGATGTGGGTGTCGGCCGTATACGTGGTCGGACCCCAGAGCAGCGGCTCCTTGTCGAACTTGTTCATCTCCGCCAGCACGGCGTCCGAATCGAGAGAGCCGGCCCGCTCGGCCGCGACCTTGATCGCCTGGATCACGCTGTAGCCGTTGAGCGGGAACGAGGTCTCGGGCTCACCGTACATCTCCCGATAGCGATCGAAGAACTCGTTGACCTCGGGCCGGGGATCGTCGCCCCAGATCGAGCCGAAGGACGACGCGTAGTGGTCGCTCAGGCCCGGCACGGCCTCGGCCCAGTAGTCGCCGTCCATGGAATCGCCGCCGCCGATGGGCACGTCGATGCCGGCCGCGCGGATCTGCCGGATCGCGCTCACCGCGCCGCCGCCGTAGGAGCAGAGGTAAAGGAATTCAGGTTCGCCCCGCTCCGCCGCCAGCTCCTTGTAGCGGGTGATCTGCGAGGCGATGGAGGCGTCCTCCTGCATGTAGCTGTCGACGCCGATCACCGTCCCGCCATAGTCCTTCCACTGCTCCAGGAAGCCGTGGCAGATGCTCTTGTCGTACTCGATCGAGGCATCCAGAAGCAGATAGGCGTTGCGCCAACCCCGGTCCACGTAGGCGTACTTGGCCATGCCCGCGCCCTCGCCCTGACCGTAAGTGTTGAGCGTAAACGCGTAGGGCCCGATGCCCTGCACGCCCATCTTGGCGTCCGACGCGCAGGACGAGATCGAGATCATGTTGTTGCTGTTGGCAACCGTGGCGGCGGGCGCCCCCATGTCGTAGTCGCAGGAGACGACCATGAACTGCGCCCCCTGCGCCACCACGTCGGCGCCGGCCTTGGCGCCCTGCACCGTGTCGGTCTTGGTGTCGGACGTGACCGCCCGGATCTGCTTGCCGAGGATACCGCCTGCAGCGTTGAACTCCTCGATCGCCATCAGCGAGCCCTGGTAGGGCGGGCCGTCGTACTGGTTCATCCAGCCGCTGAACGCGATCGCGAAGCCGATGACCACCTCGTGGTCGTCAGCCTTGGCCTGCTGTTGGTGGGCCAACGGCGCAGCAACCAATGCGCCAAGAGCCAGAAGAGCAAAGAATCTCCCTAGCATCGTTCCATTCCTCCCATCTTGCCCGAGCGCCGCGAGATCTTGGTTTCATTCGTCGACTGCCGGGGCGTTCCACTATAGGCGCACCGCCGATGACCGTCCACGCGCCCCGTTGCGCGCCGGACTACCACGCAACTAGGCTTCGATACCGGGCAAGACGAGGGAGGCTGCGGTGAGGCTCGAAGGACGCGCAGCACTGGTGACCGGCGCGGGCTCAGGCATCGGGCGTGCCGTCGCGCTGCGCTTCGCGGAGGAGGGCGCGCGCATCGCGCTGCTCGACGGGGCAGACGAGGCGGTGCTGGACGCCGTGGCCGAGGAAATCGGGGGCGCAGGCGGCAGCGCCGTCAGCCTGGTCGCCGACGTGAGCGATGCGGCAGCGGTGGATGAGGCGGTCGCCCGAGCGTCGCAGGAGATCGGGCCCATCGACATCGCGGTCAACGCCGCCGGCATCTGGTACGCGAAACCAGTGACCGAAGGCGATCCCGCTGCCTTCGACCGCATCGTCGATGTCAACCTGAAGGGCACCTACTACGTTTGTCATGCCGTGGTGCCCGGCATGATCGAAGCTGGCGGCGGTCATATCGTGAACTTTGCCTCCGTGGCGGGGGTCGTCGGACTCCCGCAGTCTTCAGCCTACGCGGCGAGCAAGGGCGGCGTGATCCTGCTCACCCGCTCGCTCGGCAGCGAGCTCGCCGGCCACGGCATCCACGTCAACGCGATCGCGCCCGGCAACGTACGCACACCGATGAACGCTTGGATGCGCGAGCCGGAGAACGAGGAAGTGGTGCAGCGCTTCGAGCGGCTCAACCCGAGCGGCCGCGCCTTCGCCGAACCCGAGGACATGGTCAACACGGCGCTCTTCCTCTGCACCGCCGATTCGGCCGCGTTCTGCGGATCCGTTCTCGTCGCGGACGAGGGCCTCATCGCCAGCATTCCGCCGCTCTAAGGGGCTGCCCGCCGGGACTGCCTTCCGCTCCCCTGCGTGCTTGGCCGCCTTGGCCATTTGTGTATAGTGCGCGCCAACTCGACAGGGGTCGCGATGCAGCTTCGAGAGGCGCTCACCTTCGACGACGTGACCCTGATCCCCGCGGCCTCCACGGTGCTGCCGACCGAGACGGCGGTCGGCACCAGGGTCACCGGCGAGATCGGCCTCGGCATTCCGCTGCTCTCCGCTGCCATGGACACGGTGACCGAGGGTCGCCTCGCCATCGCCATGGCCCAGGCCGGCGGCCTCGGCATCATCCACAAGAACATGACGCCCGAAGACCAGGCGCAGGAAGTGCGCCGGGTCAAGAAGTTCGAGGCCGGCATGGTGGTCAACCCGCTGACCATCGCGCCCGATCGGCCCGTGAGCGAGGCGCTCCGCCTCAAGGACGAGCACGGAATATCCGGCATTCCCGTGGTCGAGGAGCACAGCGGCCGGCTGGTCGGCATCCTCACCAACCGCGACGTGCGCTTCGAGACCAACCCGAATCGGCCGGTGCGCGAGATCATGACCGCCGAGGACCTGATCACGGTGCGCGAAGACGTGGACCGGGAAGAGGCGAAGCGGCTGCTGCACCGCCACCGGATCGAGAAGCTGGTGGTGGTGGATGACGCCTATCGCTGCGTCGGGCTGGTCACGGTCAAGGACATCGAGCGGGCGCAGGCCTTTCCGCACGCATGCAAGGACGCGCACGGCAGGCTGCGCGCGGGCGCCGCGACCGGCGTCGGCGCGGATGGCCTGGCGCGGGCCGAGGCCCTGCTCGACGCCGAATGCGACCTCATCGTCGTCGACACGGCGCACGGCCACGGCGAGGCGGTGGCGCGCGCGGTGAAGGACATCAAGACTCTCAGCAACTATGCCCAGGTGGTGGCCGGCAACGTCGCGACGGCGGAGGGCGCGCGGGCGTTGATCGACGCCGGCGCCGATGCGATCAAGGTGGGCATCGGTCCGGGCTCCATCTGCACCACGCGCGTGATTGCGGGCGTGGGCGTGCCCCAGCTCACGGCGATCATCGATGCAGTGGAAGTGGCGCGCGAGCACGGCGTCACCGTGATCGCCGACGGCGGCATCAAGTTCTCGGGCGATCTCGCCAAGGCGATCGCCGCCGGCGCCGACTGCGCGATGATCGGCTCGCTCTTCGCCGGCACCGAGGAGAGCCCCGGCGACGTGTTCCTCTACCAGGGGCGCTCCTACAAGTCCTACCGCGGCATGGGCTCGCTCGGCGCCATGGCGCGCGGCTCGGCCGACCGCTACTTCCAGGCGGAGATCAGCGACCGGCTCAAGCTGGTGCCGGAGGGGATCGAGGGGCGGGTGCCCTTCAAGGGCCCGCTGAGCCAGGTGATCCACCAGCTCGTCGGCGGCCTGCGCGCAGCGATGGGCTATACCGGCTGCGCCACGCTCGCCGAGATGCAGCGTAACTGCCAATTCGCGCGGGTTTCGGCGGCGGGCCTGCGCGAGAGCCACATCCACGATGTCGGGGTGATGCGCGAGCCGCCCAACTATCAGCCGCCGCACTAGCCCGGCACGGTCGGGCCAGGCGGGGCCGTCGACCCAATCCAGCCCCGGAGGTGCGACATGACCATACGCACAAGTTTCTTCGCCACTGTTCTGCTGCTCGGCGGCGCCCTGGCCATGCTTCCTGCGCCGGACGCCGTGGCTGCGGGAAGCTCCAGCAGCACGAGCAACGCAGCGTCCCAGGCCGACCAGCGCAATATCGAGCGCGGCAAGCAGGCGATCGAGGCCGGCGACTGGGAGCGTGCCGCGTCGTTTTTCGAGCGCGCGGCCCAGTCCAACGCGCAGAACGCCGACGTCTTCAACCTGCTGGCCTACAGCTATCGCCATCTCGACAGGCTCGACGAGGCGTTCGAGAATTACGGGCGGGCGCTCGACCTCGACCCGAAGCACCTCGGCGCTCATGAGTACATCGGAGAGGCCTATCTGCTGGTCGGCGATCTGGCCAAGGCCGAGGGGCACCTCGCGACCCTGCAGGACATCTGCGCCTCCTGCGAAGAGACCGAGGAGCTGGCGGAGGCCATCGCGCAATTCAGGGAAGGCGGTTCGGCGCAGTAGGTTGGGCCGAAGTCCCCTGCGGCCGCGAATCGTGGGCGCTTGACCGGCGCGGGCGTGCTTTCGAGAATGCCTTGTCGGCAGGATGTCGCCTGACCCGCAGGGGGAGACGATGAGCGCGCTGCCTCTGATCGAGATGCGCAACATCTACAAGAGCTTCGGCGGCACCCACGCGGTCGAAGATGTCTCCGTCTCGGTCAAGGGCGGGGAAGTCCTCGGCGTCGTCGGTCACAACGGCGCCGGCAAGTCGACGCTGATCAAGATTCTCGCTGGCGCCTACCGCATGGACAGCGGCGAGATCTACATGCAGGGCGAGAGGGTGTCGATCCACAATCCCCGGGATGCCCGGGACCTCGGCATCGAGACGCTCTATCAGGACCTGGCGCTCGCCGACCATCTCGACGCGGTCGCCAATCTCTTTCTCGGCCGCGAGATCATGACCCGCTGGGCGACCCTCGATGGCAACGCCATGGAAAAGGCCACCCGCGAGGTCATCGCCCGCATCAACCCCAACTTCGTCAACCTGCGAGAGCCGGTGCAGCGGCTCTCCGGCGGCCAGCGCCAGTCCGTGGCCATCGCACGGGCGCTCTATTTCGACACCAAGGTCCTGATCATGGACGAGCCGACCGCTGCGCTCGGGCACCGGGAAACCGCGGTCTTCAAGGAGCTGGTGATCCGGCTCAAGTCGGAGGGGATCGGCATGGTCCTGATCTCCCATGACATCCACGACGTCTTCGATCTGTCGGACCGGATCACGGTGATGACGAACGGCCGCCAGATCGGCACCCACCGCACCGCCGAGGTCACCAAGGACCAGGTGCTGAGCATGATCATCCTCGGCAAGCAGCCCGGCGAGGAGACCGCCGAGGACATCGCGACGCTGCATTGACGTGACTTGAGCGGCACCGCGGCGCCGGCGCGGGGCCGCGCTTGACAAGGCGTCCGGTTCCGTGCGCTTTTCCGGCCCGGCCCGGCCGGTACCGGGCACCACGCTCCACTCCGCTCCACGCTCCACAGGGCCTCCCGCCATGCATCGATTTCGAACGCATACCTGCGGCGCGCTCAGGCCGTCCGATGTCGGCTCGACCGTGCGTCTCTCCGGCTGGGTCCATCGGGCGCGCGATCACGGCCACCTCGTCTTCGTGGACCTGCGCGATCACTACGGCATCACCCAGTGCGTTGCCGAGACCGGCGAGCCGCTCTTCGATGCGGTGACGGCGCTCAAGCCGGAGACGGTGGTGACGCTGACCGGCCCGGTGGTCACGCGCGATCAGGAGACCGTCAATCCCAAGATTCCCACCGGCGCGGTCGAGGTGCGGATCGCCGAGCTTCAGGTGCAGAACGCGGCCGAGACGCTGCCGCTGCCGGTTCACGGCGAGCACGACTATGGCGAGGAGGTGCGGCTCCGCTACCGTTTCCTCGACCTCCGGCGCGAGCGCATGCACCAGAACATGGTGCGCCGCAGCGCCATCGTCGCCAGCATCCGCCGGCACATGGTCGAGCAGGGCTTCATGGAGTGTCACACGCCAATACTCACCGCGAGCTCGCCCGAGGGCGCGCGCGACTTCCTGGTGCCGAGCCGGCTGCATCCGGGCACCTTCTACGCGCTGCCGCAGGCACCGCAGCAGTTCAAGCAGCTGGTCATGGCGTCGGGATTCGACCGTTACTTTCAGATCGCGCCCTGCTTTCGCGACGAGGACGCACGCGCCGACCGCTCTCCCGGCGAGTTCTACCAGCTCGATGTCGAGATGGCGTTCGTCGAGCAGGAGGACGTGTTCGACGCGCTGGAGCCGGTGATGCACGGCGTCTTCACCGAGTTCACCGAGCGCGCCGTCACCCCGCCGCCGTTCCCGCGCTTCGCCTACAAGGACGCGATGCTGCGCTTCGGCACCGACAAGCCGGACCTGCGCATCCCCATCGAGATCGTCGACCTCACCGAGCAGTTCGGGCGCGAGGAGGTGACCTTCAAGGCCTTCAAGGGCGCCATCGCCAAGGGAGGCGTCGTGCGCGGCATTCCGGTGAAGGGGATCGCGGACCGTCCGCGCAGCTTCTTCGACCGGATGATCGAGTTCGCCCAGAGCCTGGGCGCGCCCGGCCTCGGCTACATCACCTTTGCCGAGGGCGCCGGCAAGGGGCCGATCGCGAAGTTCGTGCCGGACGCGGTGCAGGCGGAGATTCGCGCGATCGCCGGCCTCGGGGACGGCGATGCGGTCTTCTTGAGCTGCGACAAGCCCGACGCTGCCGCGCGCTACGCCGGCGCCGTGCGGCTGGAGCTTGGCAAGCGGCTCGAGCTGATCGACGAGGACAGGTTCGACTTCTGCTGGATCGTCGACTACCCGATGTTCGAGCGCGACGAGGCGACCGGCGCCATCGGTTTCAGCCACAACCCCTTCTCCATGCCGCAAGGCGGGATGGAGGCGCTGGAGAGCGACGATCCGCTCAGCGTGCTCGCCTACCAGTACGACATCGTCTGCAACGGCGTGGAGCTTTCCAGCGGTGCGATCCGCAATCACCAGCCCGATCTGATGGTGAAGGCGTTCGAGATCGCGGGCTACGGCGAGGACGAGGTGAAGCGCCGCTTCGGCGCGCTCTACCACGCCTTCCAATACGGCGCGCCGCCCCACGGCGGCATCGCGCCCGGCATCGACCGCATCGTCATGCTGCTCTCGGACGAGCCCAACATCCGCGAGGTCATCATGTTCCCGCTCAATCAGACGGCGCAGGACCTGATGATGGGGGCGCCGGCGACGGTGCCGGACAGGCACCTCAAGGAGCTGAGCCTCAAGCTCGACCTGCCGCCCAAGCGGGAGGCGGGGGATGACAGAGAGGACGGATAGCCGTCCTCCCCCTCAGTGCTGCGGGTCGAAGTGCAGGGGGTCGCAGGCCTCGATCACCTCGCGGCGCTTGTAGATCTCCACGAGGTTGGAAACCTCCACGAGCGAGAGGGTGATCAGGTAGAGGCGGTGTGCCGGCGCCGGCCTGTCGTCGCTCGGGACGCCATCCAGATAGGCGATGATCTCCTCCATGCGCGGCATTACCGCGTCGTAGAGGGCGCGAAGCTCCTCCATCGAGGAGGTCACCTTCTTCGCCGTGCGCGCGCGCTCGGGCTCCAGCGCCCAGTCGAGCCAGGGCGCGAGGTCTTCGAACGCTTCGGGTAGTGCTGCGTCGGCCATCGTGCGGGTCTCTTCAGCTTGACGATTGCCGTTCACGCGTTCCGGTAGAAGCCGCAGTGGTCTTCCAGGACCTTGTGGAAGTAGCGGATCGGCGCCTCTTCGTCCTGCAGGACCACATGAGACTTCGCGCGCGAGGCGAGGCCCGCATGAATGTTCTCGTGCGCGAATGCGTCCTCTTGCAGCGCGTCCCGGATGATGCATTTGAAGTATTCCTGCTGCAGCCGCTCTCGCGTGGACCCGGGATCCCTGAAGTGCATGCGGATCTCCCAGATCGTCCGATCGACCGCGAGCGGCCATAAATTGTAACTGATGTAGCTGGTCGAATTGCCGACCTCGAACAGCAGCAGCACGAAGTTCGGAAACACCACGAAGAAGTCGAACTCGCCGATCATTTGAGGGATGCGGATTATCGGCGCTCGGTCGTCGACGGCGAACAGCATGCTCTCCAGCGGCGGCAGCGAGCGGGCCGGGTTGTTCTCGCACGACCAGACGGAGTGATAGTTGTAGAGGTTGACGTCCTGGAAGCGGATGAGCCCCTTGTCGTTCTTGACGAAGGCATCGCCCACGAGCAGGTGATGCTGGAACGGCAGGTGATAGAGTTCGTTCTGGGCATCGAGGGCCACCTTCCAGTTCGCGCGCTCCTCCACCTTGTAGGTCTGCATCAATCTCATCTCGTGGAACGGGCAGCCGTCGAGCTGCTCGGCAACCCCGCCGAGATACCCGCGCAGCGTCTCGGCCGGCTCCGGGTCCAGGTGGACGAAGACGAAGCCCTCCCAGATGTCCGTGTTCACCGGCGTGAGCCCGTGGTCGCGCTTGTCGAGTTCGAAGAAGTTCTCCTCGTCGGGAACGCGGATCAGTTCGCCCGTATCGCTATAGACCCAGTTGTGGAAGTGGCAGTAGACGCTGCCGGGGCAGGTGCCGCGCCCGTCCAGCACCAGCGTGTTGCCGCGGTGCGAGCAGACGTTGTGGAAGCCGCGCACCACACCGTCCGAGCCCCGGATGATCAGCACGGAGACCTTGCAGATGGCGAGGTCGCGGACGAAATAGTCGCCCGGCTCGGGTATGTCGTCCACGCGGCCCACATTGATCCACGTGCGCTTGAAGATCCGTTCGCGTTCGAGGGCGTAGTGCTCGTCCGAGTAGTAGGGCTCGGTGGGCACCGGCTCCGTCCCGAGCTCGGGATATTTCTCCGCCCACTGCTTGTCCCGCACGACCGTCTTCATCGGAATCCCCCCGCGCGCCCCGCCACGGCCTCCGGTCGGCCCTCGCTGTCGCAGAATGCGACGGTAGCACGCCCGCCCGCCCGAGGATCAAGCTCGGGTGCGGCGATGCGGCACTTGTGGGCGAGCGCAAAAGCCTATACGGGAACCGTGGCCGGCGGAACCGGCCGAGAGGCCGCAAGGGAGCGGGAGGGAGCAGGAATGAGCAACAGTTACCAGGAGATTACCGATGTGGTGCAGGTCTATTTCGACGGGCTTTACGAGTGCGACACGGAGAAGCTCGCCACGATCTTTCACCCGTCCAGCC
>JAPPNV010000074.1 GCA_028818565.1 Rhodospirillales bacterium
CGATCACCGTGCGCAACCGCTATCCGCTGCGCGAGGTCGCCGAGGTCCACCGCGCCATTGAGGAGCGGCGCACCACCGGCTCGACGGTGCTTCTCCCATTTGCGTGACGCATTTTCGGTCCGGTCGGCACCCGGCTTTGCCGTGGGCCGCTCCTTGATCAGTCGCTGCAGACTTGCTTGGAACGATAGGGAGCCGCGGGCCCATCGTGAGGCCTTGGCAACGCTTCCGTGCCGACGCTAGCCTTGTCGATCCACCGGGCTGATCGATGGGGGCCGCGCCATGTACGATGCGATCGTTGTGGGGGCGCGGTGTGCTGGCGCCTCTCTTGCGATGCTTCTCGCCCGCAAGGGCTACCGCGTCTTGCTCGCCGACCGGGCGACGTTCCCGAGCGACCACACCATGTCGACGCATCTCGTCTGGCAGAACGGGGCGAACCGTCTGCGAAAGTGGGGCCTGCTCGACACGGTCGTCGCCTCGAACTGCCCTCCCATGACCTCCTTCTTCATCGACTTCCGGGATTTCCTGCTCGACGGAGTGCCGCCCCCGACGGATGGCCAGAAACACGCGCTCTCTCCCAGACGCTTCGTGCTCGACAAGATCCTGGTCGACGCCGCAGCGGAGGCCGGTGCCGAGGTGCGCGAGGGCGTCTTCGTCCGGGAGCTCGAAGGCGACGGTGACCGTGTGACCGGGATCTCCGGAACCGACAAGAACGGCGCCACCGTTCGAGAGACCGCCCGGATCGTCGTCGGCGCGGACGGCATGAACTCGCTGGTGGCGCGCGCGGTGCAGGCGCAGGAATACAACGCGAAGCCACGGCTCCAGGGCACCTACTTCACTTACTGGAGCGATGTGCCGTCCCATGCCGTGGAGATCTACGTCGGGGAATGGCGCGGGGCCTACGCCTTCCCCACCAACGACGGCTTGACCGTGGTCGGCGCGAACTGGACCGCGCGAGACGTTCGCGAGGTCAAGGCGGACGTCGAGACGCACTACCTCGCGACGCTGGAGGCCTGGGCACCGTCGCTCGCCGAACGGGTGCGCGATGGCACGCGCGAGGATCGCTGGCTGGGCGGACCAATCCCGAATTTCCTCCGCAAGCCCTATGGATCGGGCTGGGCCCTTGTCGGCGATGCCGGTGTCACCATGGACCCGTGCACGGCCGAGGGCATCACCAACGCGTTGCGCGATGCCGACTTCATGGCCGATGCCCTCGACGAGGGCCTCTCCGGACTACGACCGATCGATGAAGCGCTCGCCCAGTACGAGCAACGGCGCAACGCGGCGATCGTGCCGATTTTCGAGTTGACCTGCGAGATGGCGCCCTTCGCGCCGCTGCCGCCCGAGAGACGTCAGCTCCTGGAAGCGCTGATCGGCAACCAGGCGGACACCAATCGATTCCTGGGCTTGATCGCCCAGACAGTATCCATCCCCGAGTTCTTTGCCGAAGAGAATGTAGAGCGGATTCTGTCATCCGCATCCAGTATGCACTGATGGACGCGGTGGCGCGGATGTCCTGCCTGCTTTTCCCCAACAGAGTTATTTCCTCAGTTAACCGATTTCTCTGCGCAACGCCGACGTTATCGGGAAACGGTAGGGAGTATAGTGTCCGCCGCACTGGTCCGTTCGTCGGCGGGCTTGCGCCTATGGTTGGGCGTTGGGCCCGTCAGGCAAGAGCGGCCGAAAGCCAACACAGGAGGGAGACTCACACGATGCCGGTACTGACACGATGGATCGCAGCCACGCTCCTCTGCCTCGCGACAACGCTCGGCGGGGCGCAGGCTGCCGACAAAATCGTCATTTCCAACTGGGACGCTTATATGCCCGGCGATCTCCTCGAGAACTTCACCAAGGAGACCGGCATCGAGGCGGAACTCTCGTTGCACGCGACCAACGAAGAGATCATGGGCAAGGTGACGGCAGGCGGCGGCGCGGGTTACGACGTGATCTTCGTCACGAGCCCGTTCGTCGAGGCCTTGGTCAAGCTTGGCCTCGCCGCCGAGCTCGACCATGCCAAGATTCCGAATCTGGCGAATCTCTACTCCGAGGCACGCTCGCTCGCCTACGACCCGGGCCTCGCGCATTCCGTCCCCTATGCCTGGGGGACCACCGGTCTCTGCTATCGCTCAGACCTCGTGGGAGGCTCGCTCGATAGCTGGTGGGACCTGCTGCGGCCCAGTGACGCGCTCAAGGGCAAGATCACCATGCTCGCCACGGACCGCTGGCTCCTGCTGCCCGGCTTCAAGGCGCTCGGCTATTCCGCCAACACGACCGACGAAGCTGAAGTCGCCGCGGCGCGCGACGTGCTGATCGAGGCGAAGAAGGGACTGCTCGCCTACGACGACACCACCTTCTACTCGAAGCTGGTTTCCGGCGAGGCCTGGCTCGTGGAAGCGTGGGACGGCTGGTGCAACTACGGCGTTTACGAGAACCCCGACATCGTCTTCACCGTGCCGAAGGAAGGGGCCGATCTCTGGGCCGACACCATGGTGATCATGGCGGCGTCGGAGAACAAGGACGCGGCACACGCCTTCATCGACTACGTGCTGCGCCCCGATGTCGGCGCGTGGGTGGCGAGCAACATCCTCTACAAGGTGCCGAACGCCCAGGCCATGGAGGGGCTCGACCCCGGGCTCTATGAGGCGTTTCCCAATCTGGCGATGAAGCCGGAGGATATCCTCGCCCAGGAAGCGCTGCGCGACGTGGGCGACGCCATGAAGCTCTATTCGCGGACCGTGACGGAGATTACGGCCTCCGAATAGGCCTGACTTGATACGGCCGGCGCTGCGCAGGCGGCGCCGGCCGGTCCTTCCGCCGAGGCGGGCGCCCTCATGCCGGAATCGTTACGACGGGCGCTGTTGTTGGGGCCAGGTCTCACCTGGCTCGCGCTCTTCCTGGTGGTGCCGACCGCCACGGTTCTCCTCTACAGCTTTTTCGAGCGCGGCACCTACGGCGGCATCGACACGATTCTCAACATCGAGAATTACGTCCGAGCCGTCGATCCGCTCTACTTCGGGATACTCCTGAAGTCGCTCCGCATCGCGGCAGTCGTGACCGCGGTGGCGCTGGTCATCGGCTATCCGGTCGCCTACCTGATCGCGACGGCGCCGAAGCGTCTTCAAATCCCGCTTCTGCTCCTCGTCATGCTGCCGTTCTGGAGCAACTACCTGATCCGGACCTACGCATGGATCGTGCTCCTGAACCGCGAGGGCCTGATCAACAACGCGCTGCGCTGGCTTGGTCTGGTCGATGAGCCGCTGTCGCTGCTCTACAACGACACCGCCCTCGTGATCGGCCTGGTCTACGGTTACCTGCCGTTCATGGTCCTGCCGCTCTACGCCTCGATCGCCCGTCTCAATCCGGAGATTCGCGAGGCGGCGACGGACCTGGGGGCCTCCTCTTTGCGCGGCTTCTGGACCGTGACCGTGCCGCTGACACGTCAGGCCATCGCGGCGGGCTGCATCTTCGTTTTCGTCCCGTCGATCGGCAATTTCATCACGCCCGACCTGTTGGGCGGCGGCCGAACCAAGATGATCGGCAACCTCATCTACGATCAGTTTCTGAAGGCGCGGGACTGGCCCTTCGGCTCCACTCTCGCCCTCATCCTGATCGGCGTGATGATGGCGCTCCTGTTCCTTCAGGCCTGGTTCGTGAACCGGCAGATGCGTCATGGCTAAGGTGCGCCCCGAACGGCAGGCGCTGCGCGCGCACGCCGCGCTGGTCTATCTCTTCTTGTACGGGCCGATCGCGGTTCTCGTCGTTCTCTCCTTCAACGAGAGCGGCCTGCCGACCGCGTGGACCGGCTTCTCGACCCGCTGGTACGCGGCGCTCGCCGGCGCCGCGGACATCCATCGAGCGGTGCTCAACACGTTGATCGTTGCCGTCTCGGCAACCGCCGTCGCAACAATTCTGGGAACCCTGCTGGCCCTCGGGCTCGAGCGCCTCAAGCCCCGCGCCTGGATCGACGGCCTCATGTTCGTGCCGATGATCGTGCCCGACATCGTCCTCGCGATCGCCCTCCTCTCGTTCTACACCCTGCTCGAAATGACGCTCGGCCTGCACTCCATCATCTTTTCCCACATCGTCTTCAACATTGCGTTCGTCGCCGTCGTCGTGCGCGCCCGGCTGCGAAACTTCGACAAGTCGATCGTGGAAGCCTCCATCGACCTTGGCGCGAGCGAGGTGGGCACCTTCTGGCGCATCACGCTCCCGGTGATCGCGCCCGGTGTCATTGCCGGCGCGCTTATCGCCTTTACTCTGTCGATCGACGAGTTCGTCATCGCTTTCTTTACGGCCGGTGCGGGACCGTCCTCGACCACGTTCCCCATGCTGATCTATTCGATGATCCGTTTCGGGGTGACGCCGGAGATCAACGCTATTGCAACCATCGTTCTGTTCGTCAGCTTCACCCTGATCCTGATCTCCCAACGCATCAATCGGCCGGTGGCGAACCCGTGAGCGCGGTCATCGAGATGCAAGGCGTCAGCAAGCGCTTCGGCACCGCGATTGCGCTCGACGCTGTATCGCTGACGATCCGGGAGAACGAGTTCTATGCGCTCCTCGGGCCGTCCGGGTGCGGCAAGACCACTCTGCTGCGGGTCCTCGCCGGCTTCGAGACCCCGGATGAAGGCGACGTTTCGCTCGACGGCAAGGACCTGCTCGCAATCCGCCCCAACCGCCGCCCCGTCAACATGATGTTCCAGTCCTACGCCCTCTTCCCCCATCTCAACGTCTTCAACAACGTGGCCTACGGCCTGCGTATGGACCGTGTTCGCGGCTCCGAGCTGGAGGCGCGGACCCGCGACGCCCTCGCCATGGTCCAGCTCGACGGCCTCGAAGGCCGCCGCCCCAATCAGCTCTCCGGCGGCCAGCGCCAGCGGGTCGCTTTGGCCCGCGCCCTGGTGAAGCGCCCGCGGGTCCTGCTGCTGGATGAGCCGCTGGCCGCGCTCGACAAGAAGCTGCGTGGCCAGATGCAGATGGAGCTCAAGCGTCTCCAGCACGCCGTTGGCATCACCTTTATCGTGGTTACCCACGATCAGGGGGAGGCAATGGAAATGGCAGACCGTATCGCGCTGATGCGGGACGGGCGGAACGAGCAGGAGGGCACGCCGGAAGAGCTCTACGAGCGGCCGGCAAGCCATTTCGTCGCCGACTTCATCGGCGACATGAATTTCTTTGCCGGCACGCGCGGCGCAGACGGGGTGAGACTGGAGACCGGCACGATCCTTCGCGGCCATGGGGACGCCGGCGCGGAGTCCCCGGCCTGGCTCGCTGTGCGCCCGGAGAAGCTCGTCATCGCTCAGGCGCGGCCGGCGCACGCCGAGGACAACGCCCTCGAAGCGGAGGTCGTCGACATTTCGTACAGCGGCCAGCACTTGAGCGTCCGTCTCCGGGTTCCGGAGGCCGACGCGTTGGTCCTGGCGAAGGTGGATACGGCCGATCCCAACGTCGCGGAAATCGAGCGCGGGCAAACCCTGTGGTGTTGCTGGCCGCCGTCAGCGTCGCGCATCCTGCCGCGCGAGTCTTACTCCGAGGTGCGAGAGAATGAGTGAACCCAAAACCATCGTCTTCTTTCCCGAGGCAGCCTTCGGGCCTGCGCTCAACTCGGTGGCGATCGCCCAGGCCTGCCGCGCTCGCGGCCACCGTGCCGTATTCCTTTGCGATCCCGGCTTCACCGGCGTGTTCGCCAACTACGGCTTCGAGGAAGTGCCGGTCCCGATGTCGGAGCCCATGCCGCCGGAGCAGATGGCCAAGTACTGGTCCGACTTCATCAACGGCCACATCCCCAACTTCCGCAAGAGTCCGTTTGACCAGCTCGACAACTATGTGAAGGACTGTTGGGACGCGATCGTGGATACGGCGGTATGGGCCGAGAAGACGTTGCCGGATATCCTCGCGGAGCTCCGACCCAACCTCATCTGCATCGACAACGTGATCCTGTTCCCCGCCACCAAGCAGCATGGCGTTCCCTGGGTCCGGATCATTTCCTGCAGCGAGAACGAAATCCCCGACCCGGACATCCCGCCGCACCTCTCCGGGTGCGGGGAGAACGACCGCGCGTGCTTCGCGGCCTTCGAGAGCCGCTTCAACGAGGTGATCGGGCCGATCCACGGGCGCTTCAACGAGTTCCTGACTAGCTGCGGTGAAGCCCCCTATCCGCTCGGGCAGTTCTTTGAGCCCTCGCCGCACCTCAACCTGCTGCTCTATCCGAAGGCGGTGCGGTACGCCCGGAGTCAGACCCTCGACCCGGCGCGCTTCCAGTATCTGGAAGGCTGCGTCCGCCAGGAGGAGCCTTACACCGTGCCGCGCTTCGCCGAGCACGACGGCGCCCCCCTCGTCTACGTCAGCTTCGGCAGCCTTGGCGCGGGCGATATCGACCTGCTGAAGCGCATCGTCGCAGCGTTTGCCGGCAAGCCCTATCGGGTGCTGGTCAACGTCGGCGACTATCTCGATGCCTACGACGCACCGCCGCCCAACGTGCATCTCGCCGACTGGTATCCGCAGCCATCGGTGATCCCGCAAACCGATGCGGTCATCCACCATGGCGGGAACAACAGCTTTACGGAGTGCCTCTATTTCGGAAAGCCGGCGTTGATCATGCCCTACGTCTGGGATGGCCATGACAACGCCATACGCGTCGCAGAGACGGGGCATGGCCTTGCAATGCATCGCTACGACTGGACCGACGAGGATCTTCTCGGCGCCATCGACGGGCTGATCGGCGATCCCGCCATGAGCGATCGCCTCGCTCGGACCAGCAGGCAGATGCAAGAGGCCGACGGCCCTGGATTTGCAGCGCAACTCCTCGATGGGGTGCTACGGCAATCGCGCTGAGCCGGGGGTCCGCTATCGGAATGGCGCGTGCTTGGCGAGCACGGGACGTGCGAGAGGCGTTTTCTGCCTGCTACCATTGCCAGCCTGATAAGAGCTTCGCGGGACGTGGCGATCGCTCGTTCACGCGGCACAAGGACGGGCTCCATGAGCACTGCTGCAGCCGGCGGCCGCAAGGGTATCCGCTACCAGCCCGACGAGAGGCCGCCGCCGGCACTCTCGTTGGGTCTCGGCGCTCAGCTCGCAGTTCTCTCGGTTGCCGGCATCATTCTGATCCCGACGGTGGTGATGCGGGCGGGCGGCGCGAGCGAGAGCTATCTCTCGTGGGCGGTGTTCGCCACGGTGGCGATCTGCGGCGCGACCACGATACTGCAGGCCTTCCGGGCGGGGCGGATCGGCTCGGGCCATGTGCTCGTGATGGGGGCGTCCGGCGCCTTCATCGCGGTCTGCATCACGGCGGTCGCCGAAGGCGGCCCGGCGCTGATGGCGATCCTGGTGCTGATCGCGTCGATCGTTCCAATTCTGCTTTCCGCCCGACTGTCGCTGTTCCAACGAATTTTGACGCCAACGGTTTCGGGCACCGTGGTCATGCTGATCCCGGTCACGGTCATGCCCGCCGTCTTCAATCTGCTGAGCGCTGTGCCGGCGGAAACCCCAACGCTGGCGGCGCCGCTGAGCGCGCTCGTGGTGGTGCTCGTCATCGCTGGCATCGCGTTGAAGATGGCGGGCGCGTGGCGCCTCTGGGCGCCGGTCATCGGCGTGGTCGTGGGCTCGGGCGTCGCCGCGGTCTTCGGTCTCTATGACGCGGGCCGCGTCGTCGATGCGCCATGGGTCGGCCTGCCCACAGGCGAGTGGGCGGGCTTCGATCTCGCCTTCGGACCGTCCTTCTGGGCACTGCTACCGGCCTTCCTGTTCGTGGCCGTGATCGCCTCCGTGCGGACCGTGAGCGGCGCCGTCGCCATCCAGCGGGTCTCGTGGCGCCGCTCGCGGGCGGTGGATTTTCGGGCGGTGCAGGGCGCGGTGACCGTGGACGGGCTGGGCAACCTGCTCTCCGGCCTCGCGGGAACGACGCCGAATGCGGCCACGACCGTCGGCGCATCGGTCACCGAGCTCACTGGCGTCGGCGCCCGCAGCGTCGGCATCGCCACCGGGGCGGTCTTCATCGTGATGGCGTTCCTGCCCAAGGTGCTCGCGATCGTGCTCGCGATCCCGGGCCCGGTGGTCGCGGCCTACCTCGGGGTGCTGCTGGCGATGCTCTTCATGGTCGGCATGAAGATCGCCATTCAGGACGGAATCGACTACCGCAAGGGGCTGATCGTCGGCGTCTCTTTCTGGCTCGGCGTCGGCTTCCAGAACGACATGGTCTTTCCCGAACTGGTCTCGGAATTCGCCGGCGGTCTCTTCCGGAACGGAGTTACGACCGGGGGCATCGCGGCCATCCTCATGACGCTCTTCGTGGAGCTGACAGGATCCCGCCGCAGCCGGATTGAAGCGGCGTTCGATCTCGAGGTCCTGCCGAAGATCAGGGAGTTTCTGGCCGGCTTCGCCGCTCGCAGCGGCTGGGACGAGGCCATGGCGGGGCGGCTGGACGCCGCGTGCGAGGAGACGCTGCTGACTCTCGTCCGCGAGGACGAGGGCGAAGACCATCGCCGCCGCCTGCGTCTTTCCGCGCATCGGGAGGGTAACGGGGCGGTGCTCGAGTTCGTCGTCACGTCGCGGGAGGCCAATATCCAGGACCGGCTCGCGCTGCTTGCCGACGATCCCGGCGATGCACCCGCCGAGCACGAGGTGTCGCTCCGGCTGCTGCGCCGCCTCGCGTCCTCCGTCCGCCATCAGCAGTATCACGGCACCGACATCGTCACCGTCCGCGTGTCTGCGCCGGCGCCGGACGAACAAGCAAAATGATCCCACGCAAACTGTGGCCGCAGGGTGTATGTATGTCGCTTGCGGCTATATTTCTTTTGAGATGGTTCGTACCGTCCTCCTGACTGAGGGAGACCCGCGATGACGGAACGAGATAGGCTTGCCGGCCGCGTCGGCGACGCGCGCCCTCCCGACGAGGGCCGCGCGCCGGAACTCTCCCGGTCGAACGAGCCCATAGCGATTGTCGGCATGGCCTGCCGCTTTCCGAGCGCGGATGGCCTGTCCGCCTTCTGGCGCATGCTGGAGGCCGGCGAGAGCGGGGTGATCGAAGGGGATCCCGGCTCCGGCAAAGGCCGCATCGGTGCGCTGTTCCCGGATGCCGTACAGGCGCCGGCGTGTCGGTTCGGCGCCTATCTTGACGAGCTCGAGCTGTTCGACGCGGCCTTCTTCCGCATTTCGCCGGTCGAGGCGCAATTGCTCGATCCGCAGCAGCGGATGATGCTGGAGACCTGCTGGCGCGCGCTGGAAGACGCCGGCATGGACCCGGAGCGCCTCAAGGGCAGCCGCACCGGCGTCTATGCCGGGATCAGCAACAACGAGTATCGCGGGCTGATCCTGGAGACCGCCTCCCCGGACGAACCCGCCGTGAGCCTCTATTCCGTCACCGGCACTTCGTTCAACACGGCCATCGGCCGGGTCGCCTTCGCGCTCGGGCTGGAAGGGCCGGCCTTGGCGCTGGATACGGCATGCTCCTCCTCGCTCGTTGCGATCCATCAGGCGGTGACCGGCCTGCAGCGGGGCGAGGCGGACCTCGCGCTTGCCGGCGGCGTGCACGCAATCCTCTCGGGCCGGCTGCTGGAGATGCGCGCCAACGCCGGCATGCTGTCGCCGGACGGGCGCTGCGCCACCTTCGACGCGGCCGCGAACGGGTACGTGCGCGGCGAAGGCTGCGGCATCGTGGTGCTCAAGCGGCTCGCAGAAGCGGAGGCCGACGGCGACCGCATCTGGGCCGTGGTGCGCGGCTCGGCGCTCAACCAGGACGGCGCAAGCCCCGGCTTGACCGTGCCAAGCGGGCCCGCGCAGGAGAAGGTGATCGAGGCGGCACTAAGGCGGGCGGGATTGCAGCCTGCTGACGTCGACTACGTGGAAGCGCACGGGACGGGCACGGATGTCGGCGATCCGATCGAGGCGCAAGCGACCGGCACGGCGTATTGCCGCGGGCGCGACGCGGATCGTCCGCTGCTGATCGGCTCGGTCAAGACCAACATCGGCCATCTCGAAGCTGCCGCAGGGGTCGCCGGCGTGATCAAGACCGTGCTGGCCATGAACCGGGGGGTCATTCCCAGGCACCTCCATTTCCGCGTCCCGAGACCGGAAATCGACTGGGAGCGGTTGCCGCTGCAGGTGACGGCAACGCCCACCGACTGGCCGGTCACCAACGACAGCCCGCCCAGGGCAGGCGTAAGCGGCTTCGGCTGGTCGGGCACCAACGCCCACGTCGTGCTGGAAGGATACGGCAACCCGGAGAGCACCGACTCGCAGGGCCCGGAGCACTGGAACGCCGGCCTGCCGCGGCAGGTCGCCGTTTCCCAACCGGCCTCGGTCACCGGGTCAGTACAACAGCAGGATGCGCTCGCGCCGCGCACAACGCGCTTCCTGCCGCTCTCGGGCAAGTCGGACACGGCGTTGCGAGAGTCCGCCGGACGCTATCTCGCCTGGCTCGGCGAACGCGCGGACTCGCCTGAAGGTGCAACGTCCGATCCTCTGCTGTCCGACATGGCCTGGACCGCCGGCGCAGGCCGCAGCCATTTCAGCCATCGCGCGGGCGTGGCGTTCCACGACGCGGAAACTCTGCGGACGGGCCTGACGGCGTTGACGCAAGGGGACGGTCAGCCGGCGCCGAGGACGGCTGCCAGGGTCGCGTTCGCCTACACCGGGCAGGCAAGCCAGTGGCCCGGTATGGGCGAGGCGCTCTACGCGAGCGAGCCGGTGGTCCGTGCGGTGCTCGACCGCTGCGATTCCCTGCTGGCGGCAGAACGCGGCGCCTCGCTGCTGGACGTGATGTTCGGCCGGCCCGGCGCGGCGGGCGACCTGGACGATCCACAATGGAAACAACCGGCGATTTACGCGCTGGAGTGCGCGCTCGCGGCGCTCTGGGAGAGCATCGGCATCCGGCCCAGCGTCGTGCTCGGGCACAGCCTGGGCGAGATCGCGGCCGCGCACACCGCCGGCGTTTTCAACCTGGAGGATGGCCTGCGCTTCGCGGCGGCCCGCGGGAGCCTGATCGGGGCGCTCCCCGGCAGGGGCGCGATGGCGGCGATCTTCGCGCCGCCCGCCCGCGTGGCTGACGTAGTGGCGGAGCAGAACGCGGAGTCGGACGGGCCGGGCCTGAGCATCGCCGCCGACAACGGCGCCCATCAGGTGGTGAGCGGCCCGGTGGCGGATATCGAAGCCATTCTCGCCCGCTTCGAGGCAGACGAGGTTCGTGTCGCGCGGCTGCGCAAGAGCCCGGCCTATCACAGCGCCATGATCGAGCCGGCGCTCGGCGATCTGGAAGCTGCGATCTCGACGATTGCGTTTCAGCCGCCGTCGCTCACCTTCATCAGTAACCTGACCGGCCGGGCGTTGGAAGAGGGCGGGGCGCTGGACGCGCCGTACTGGCGGCGCCAGGCGCGCGAGCCGGTGGCCTTCCGCGCCTGCATCGAGACGCTGGCGGAGCTCGGCGTGGATGCCGTCATCGAGATCGGCCCCCACGCCGTGCTGGGGCCGATGACGACAATGGCGTGGCCGGAGGCGGCGGGGGCGGCACCGGCGGTTCTCTCGAGCCTGCTACGGCCGTCAAAGGACGAAGCTCTACCGGAGCCCGGCTCGGGCGGCGGCTTCGTGGAGGCGGTTGCCGGCGCCTACGAGGCGGGTCTTCCGCTCCGCTTCGAAGGGCTCTTTGCGGGCGAGGAGCGCCGCCGGATCGCGCTGCCGGGCTATCCCTTCCAGCGCGAGCGCTATTGGATCGAGGCGCCCAGGCGGCGGCGGTCGGACGCCGGCCACCCCTTGCTGGGTGCGCGCCACGAGTCTGCGAGCGGGGAGATCGCCTTCGACACGGAGGTCTTCCCCACCGATCCGGCGTGGTTGAGCGACCATCGCGTCTTCGGCCGGCTGATCGCGCCGGGCGCGCTCTACGGCGCCCTGGCGGCATCGGCCACCCTCGCCGAGGGCAGCGATACGGTGCTCGTCGATGATTTCGGAATGCAGAGCGCGCTGGTCTTCCCCGACGAGGATGCCGAGGACGACTCCGCTGAAGCGGGCCGGCGTGTGCAGGTGCTGCTTGACGACGCCGAGGACGATGCTGCGCGGCGCGTCCGCATTCTCAGCCGGGGAGAGGGTGAGGACGGGTGGACCCTGCACGCGGAAGGCCGGGTCTCGGCAAGCTCCGCTGGCCCGGCGCCCGCTGTCTCTTCGCTCGATATCGAGGGGCTGAAGGCCGCACTCTCGGCGGTAGACCTTGCGGCCTACTACCGCGCCAAGGCCGCGGTCGGGATCGATCTCGGACCCTCCTTCCGCACGGTCGACGCGCTCTGGGCACGGCCGGGTGAAGCGATCGCCGAGGTGGCACTCCCTGCCGGGCTCGAGCGCAGCCCGTTCGACGTGCATCCGCTCGTGCTCGACGGCTGCTTCCAGGCTTTCGGCGCGGCGCGCAACCCCGACGGCGGCGAGGAGGGAATCACCTATCTGCCCTTCGCGTGGGAACGACTGTGGCTCAAGGACCGGCTGCCGGAGAGGCTGGTCTGCCACGTGCAAATGCGCCAAGGCCCGCAGAGCGAAGCAGCGGATGCGACGAGCGACGATGTGCCGGAGGTTCACGCGGCGGACCTGCGGCTCTACGAGCCGGATGGGGGGCTCATCGGGGAGCTGGCCGGCTTCACCGTGAAGCGCGCGACACGGGCGGCGCTGCTTTCCGCTGTCGAGGGGATCGACGAGCTGCTCTACGAGGTCGTGTGGCAGGACTGTGCGCTTACCCCCGGCATGCTGCCGGCCGACTTCCTCGCGGGGCCGTCCGACGTCGCGGCCGGCATGGATCTCTTCACCGATTACCTCGCGAACGAGGGCGTCCAAGCCGACAACAGGACTGCACTGTTGGCAGACCTTGAGCACCTGTCGCACGCCTACGCGCTCGCGACGCTCGACAGGCTGGGCTGGCATCGAGAGGCCGGTGCGTCAGTCAAGTCCGAGGACCTGCGGCAACGGTTGAAGGTCGGGGACGAGCACATGCGCCTCTTCCGCCGGCTGCTCGAAATGCAGGTCAGGACGGGCGTGCTGACGGAGGCGGACGGCGGGTTCATCGTGGCGGTCGGGTCTGACGATCCGCTGCCGGATGCCATGCCGGATGATGCGGAAGCATTCGCGGGCCGGATGGCGGCGCAATACGACCACGGCTCCAACGAGATCGGGCTCTTCCGGCGCAGCGCCAATGCGCTCCCCGACGTGCTGCGCGGCGAGGCGGATGCGCTCACGCTGCTCTTCAGCAGCGGCGAGCCCACTGCGGCCGATCTCTATCTCAAGGCGCCGGTAGCGCGCGCGGCTAACCGGCTGCTGGCGGATACCATTGCAGCGCTTCTGGCTGAATTGCCCAGCGGGCGCCGGCTCAGGGTGATCGAGGTTGGTGCCGGCACCGGCTCGGCGACGGCCTCGGTCCTGCCCCAGTTTCCCGAAGGCGGTTACGACTACGTCTACACGGACATCTCTGCCGGCTTCTTTTCAGAGGCGGAATCGCGCTTCGGCGGTGCCGAGGCGGCGATCGATTACCGCGTGCTGGACATCGAAAAAGACCCGGAGGAGCAGGGGTTCGATCTGCACGGCTACGACCTGGTCATCGCCTCCAACGTGCTGCACGCGACGCGCTATCTGAACGAGACGCTGGCGCACTGTCTCGCGCTCCTCGCTCCGTCGGGTCAGCTGGTAGCGCTGGAGAACCTGCGCGGCCAGGGCTGGCTGGACCTGACCTTCGGCCAGCTCGACGGCTGGTGGCGCTTCGCAGACGACTACCGCCCGCACCATGCGCTCGCCACGCCCGCGGTCTGGCGGCAGGCCCTGGGCGATGCCGGGTTCGACGACATCGCCATCCTGGGCTTTGACGAATCCGACCCCAACGCCAACCCGGATCGGGGCGTGATTGTGGCGCAGGGGCCCGCGGAGGTGAGCGAGGCCGCAGGCGTCTGGGTGCTGGCCGCCGACCGGGGCGGTCTCGCGGCCGAACTCGCGTCGGAACTCGCGGCGCACAACCAGACAATCGTGCTGGCCAGCACCGAGGCACTCATCGGTGGGTCATCGGCGGCTGATGGGGCCGGTGTGACCGAGGTGTTCGTGGAGACGGCGCACCGCGAATCCTGGAAATCACTGCTGGACGACCTGCCTGCAGAGCCGCCGCTCGCCGGTATCGTGCATCTCGCAGGGCTGGACGGCCACGGTGCGCACGCGACCACGGACGAGATGGCGACGGATGCGCGCCATGCGGCCGCGAGCGCATTGGCGCTGACTCAGGCGCTCGCCGAGAGTGACCTCGCCCCGTCGAAGGGCCTCTGGTTCGTCACGCGCGGAGCGCAGGTGCTGGAGCGGGAGCGCGGCGGCGAGTTGGCCGGGGCCACGCTCTGGGGCTTGGGCAAGGTGGCGGCACGGGAAGCGCCCCAGCTGCAACCGCGCATGCTCGACCTCGACCCCGCCGATGCGGCGAGCGCGGCCGACCTCGTGAACGAGCTTCTCTATCCCGACGCCGAGACCCACATCGCCCATCGCTTCGGCCGCCGCCAAGGCGCCCGGCTGGTGCGCGCTGCGGCAGTCACGGACCGGCTAGCGCTTCCGGAGGAGCCCGGATGGATGCTGGAGCCCGATGCCGGCGGCTCCCTCGACGCCATTCAGGTTGTGCCGGAACCGCAGCAATCGCTCGAGCCGGGGCAGGTTCGCGCCGCGATCGAGGCCTTCGGCCTCAACTTCCGCGACGTATTCATCGCCATCGGCCTCGTCGATGACTTCATGGGCGGAGAGTTCTGCGGCCGGGTGCTGGAGGTGGGAGACGGCGTTTCCAGCGTCGCCGTGGGCGATCGCGTCGTCGGAATGACGTTCAAGAATTTCGGTTCGGAGACGGTGACCCTGGAGCAGATGGTCGTGCCGGCGCCGCCGGAGTTCTCGGTCACCGAGCTCGCGACCATTCCGACGGCCTTCGTCTCGGCCGCGCTCTCGTTCGAGTTGTCAGGGCTGAACGCGGGCGACCGTGTGCTGATTCATGCCGGCGCCGGCGGTGTGGGACTAGCGGCGATCCAGCTGGCCCAGGCGGCCGGCGCGGAGGTGTTCGCCACGGCAAGCGCGCGCAAGCGGGGCTATCTGCGCGCGCTCGGCGTGGAGAATGTGTTCGACAGCCGCACGACGGCGTTCGGCGCCGACATCCTCGAAGCCACGGATGACGCCGGGGTCGACATGGTGCTGAACAGCCTGACCGGCGAGGGCTACATCGACGCGAGTCTCTCATGCCTCGCGCAGGGCGGCCGCTTCGTGGAAATGGGCAGGGTGGACATCCTGAGCGAGGACGAGATGGCGGCGATCCGGCCGGATGTCGCCTACGCCATCCTCATGATCGACGTTCTCAAGGAGGAAGAGCCCGCAAAGGCCGGCGAAATCCTGCGGCGGGTGATGGCGCGGCTCCAGGCCGGCGAACTCACCCCGCTCATCCACGCCCGCTGGCCCGTGGCCGAGGCCGGGCGCGCGATGAAGTGCATGCAGGGCGCGCGCCACATCGGCAAGATCGTCTTCACCAACTCGCCGCTCGCCAGGGGCCGGCTACGCGAGGACCGGAGCTATCTGGTGACCGGTGGGCTCGGCGGCATCGGCATCGCGGTCGCCGGCTGGATCGCGGCGCCGGCGCCATCGTGCTCAACGGCCGGCGGTCCCCGGATCCGGAGGTCGCCGAGGCGATCGAGGCGCTGCGCGGGCAGGGGTCCACCGTGCAGGTGGAGCTCGCGGACGTGACCGACGCCGCGGCACTCGACGCCATGCTGGCGCGCATGGACGCGGACCTGCCGCCGCTCGCCGGCGTGATCCACAGCGTCGGCGTGCTGGCGGACGCCACCATCGGCAACCAGACTTGGGAGACCTTCGAGACGGTGCTCTGGCCCAAGATGCTGGGGGCCTGGCACCTGCACCGGGCAACAGCGGACCGCGACCTCGACATGTTCATCCTCTTCTCCAGCGTCGCCGGCGTCCTCGGCAATCCGGGCCAGGCAAACCACGCGGCGGCCAACGCCTTCCTCGACCAGCTCGCCGCCCACCGGCGCGCGCTGGGGCTTCCCGGCCAGGCCATCGCCTGGGGTGCCTGGTCGGAGATCGGCGAGGCCGAGGAGCAGCGCGAACGGATGACCCGGCGTTCCGCATCGGGCGGGATCGAATGGATCACGCCGCAGCAGGGTCTCCGGGCGTTCGACCGGCTGGTGCGTGAGGATGCCACCACCAGCGTGGTGCTGGCGCGCGACTGGGTGGCCTTCGGCGAGTGCCTGGAAAGCCACCCGCCGCTGCTGGAGGACGTGCTGTCCGACGGCGTGGACGAGGGCGACGATGGAGCCTCGGCCGAAGACCTGCTCTCCCAGCTGCGGCAGGCCCCTGCAGCGACGCGCGAGGAGGTGCTCGCGTCGTTCCTGCAGGGCGAGGTCAAGGCCGTGCTGCGGCTGCCGACGTCGCCGGCGCCCACCGTGGGCTTCTTCGACTTGGGCATGGATTCCCTGATGGCGGTGGAGCTGCGCAACCGGCTGAACCGCGCGTTTGCGGGCGCCTACACGGCGTCCAACACCGTGGTGTTCGACTATCCCGACATCACTGCGCTCGCCGCTCATCTGGCGGGTGAGCTCGCAGAGGTGGTGGGGGCGGAAGCGCCTGCGGCGCAGCCGGCGCCGGCAACCGATCCGGCACCCAGCCCGGCGGTGCGGGGCGACGACGGGAGCAGCGCGGACGCCATCGCCATCGTGGGCATGGCCTGTCGCTTCCCCGGTGCGCCCGACCTGCCGGCTTTCTGGCAGCAGCTCGAAGCAGGCACCGACGCGGTCACTGACGAACGCCGGGAGCCGGAACCCTGGCAGGACTTCGTCGAGAGCCTGCCCGACCGGTACGGCGCCTATCGCCGGGCCGGGTTCGTGGCGGGAATCGACGAGTTCGACGCCAGGTTCTTCCGCATCTCGCCCATCGAGGCGCGGCTGATGGACCCGCAACAGCGGATGCTGCTGGAGACGACCTGGCAGGCGCTCGAGGACGCGGGGATCGATCCCGACGGGCTGCGGGGCAGCCGCACCGGCGTCTATGCCGGCGTCGCCTCCAGCGAATACCGGGACCTGATGAGGAGCGGCGACTACGGCATCGGCTACCTGAGCACTGCCGCGAGCATGGCGGTGGGCCGGGTCGCCTATCAGTTCGGATTCGAGGGACCGACCATGCCGGTGGAGCTCAACTGCGCCTCGTCGCTGATCGCGGTGCATCAGGCGGTCACGGGCTTGCGGCTCGGCGAGGTGGACTTGGCCCTGGTCGGCGGCGCGAACGCCGTGCTCTCCGCCGGCATCACCCGAGAGATGGCGGATCTGCAGCTGCTCTCGCCGGAGGGCCGATGCAAGAGCTTCGATGCCTCCGCAGACGGCTTCGTGCGCGGCGAGGGATGCGGCATGGTCGTCCTCAAGCGGCTCGCCGAGGCAGAAGCCGACGGCGACCGCATCTGGGCGGTGATCCGCGGCTCGGCCTTCAACCAGAACGGCGCGACCGCCGGCGCGACGGTGCCCAACGGCCCCGCGCAGGAGCGGCTGATCGAGCAGGCACTATCGCAGGCCGGCGTGGCACCGGCAGAGGTCGACTACCTGGAAGCCCACGGCGCAGGCTCCGCGTTCGGCGATCCCATCGAGGTGCAGTCGGCGGCGGCAGTCTACGGCAAGGGGCGCGCGGCGGACCGCCCGCTCCTGATGGGCTCGGTCAAGACCAATATCGGCCATCTGGAATCGGCGGCCGGGATCGCCGGCCTGATCAAGACCGTGCTGGCGATGAAGCAGGGGGTGATCCCGCGGCACCTCCACTTCGAGAACCCGAGCACGCTCGTCGAATGGGAGACGCTGCCGGTACGCGTGATGACGGAGACGCAGGAGTGGCCACAGGAGTCCGGTCGGCCGCCGTGGGCCGGGGTCAGCGCATTCGGAATTTCGGGCGTGAACGCGCACGTCGTGATGGAGGGGCATGGGCCAACGAACGGCGCCTCGGCCGGGGTCGATGGTGGAAAATCCCATGCGGGCGCCCCCAAGCGCGTCGCGGCGACTCTGCCGGAGCCAGTCGCGAGTCCGCCGCCTTCCGAAGAAGCCTTCTCCGCGCGCAACACGCGGATGCTGCCACTCTCGGCCAAGTCCGACGAGGCGCTGCAGGCGCTGGCGGGGCGATATCTCGCATGGCTCGACGCGCAGGCCGACGAGCTGGCAGCGGAAGGCGCCGCGTCCGACACGTTGCTCTCGGACATGGCGTGGACGGCCGCCGTCGGCCGGAGCCATTTCGGCCATCGCGCGGGCGTGGTGTTCCAGGACGAGGCATCGTTACGACAGAGCCTCACCGCGCACGCGCATGCGGAGCCTGGCCCGAGCGCGGCGACGAAGGTCGGATTCGTCTACACCGGCGAGACCGACCGGTGGGTCAGCATGGGCGGGGCGCTCTACGCGCGCGAGCCGGTGGTGCGCGCCGTGCTCAACCGTTGCGACGCGGCGCTCGGGGAGGATCGGGGGGCCTCGCTACTCGATGCGATGTTTGGCGGCCCCGGCGCCGAGGGGGGGCTGAGCGATCCGGCATGGGCGCGGCCCGCGACCTATGCGCTCGCGTGCGCGCTCACCGCACTGTGGGCGAGCGTCGGCATACGGCCGAGCGTGGTGGCCGGGCATGGCGCGGGCGAGATCGCGGCAGCACAGGCGGCTGGCGTGTTCGGCCTGGAAGACGGCTTGCGGCTCGCGGCGGCGGGCGGCGACGCGGAGTCGGCGCTGGAGGGTGTCGCAATCGCCGCGCCGTCGGTCGTCCTGGTGGGCAGCCTCACCGGCCGCGTGATGGAGCCCGATCAAGCTCTGGACAGCACGTACTGGCGCCGCCAGGCAGCAGACCATCCGCCGCCGCTCAGCGGCTGCGCCGAGACTCTGGCCGGCCTCGGCGTGGACGTCGTCATCGAGATCGGACGGGACGCGGTGCTGGCGCCGCTGTTGGCAAAGGCTTGGCCGAAGACGGCGGAAGACCCAGCGGCGCCAACGCTGTTGTCGAGCCTGCAGCAGTCGTCGGGCGGCGAGGAGGAGGCGACAGGACATGCCGACGGTGACTTCGTCGAGGCGGTCGCCCGGGCTTACGAGGCGGGGCTCGGCGTGTCCTTCGCGGGGCTCTTTGCGGGCGAGACCCGGCGGCGCATCTCGCTCCCTGGCTATCCGTTCCAGCGCCGACGCTTCTGGCTCCCGAAGCCTGGAGCGCAAACCGCGGCGTCAGACTGAGCGCGCGAGAGCGTTTCCGACTATGACGGAATCGCTCTCGCGTTTTGTCGCTCACGGCAGCCGGCCTCCGGCCAGCGCCTCCGCGAGGGCGCCGTAGAGCGGCGGGCCGCGGTCGCGGCCTGTCGCGCGTCTGTCAAGAACGGACGCGCGCTAAGCGAGACCGTGCCGCTCCAGAAACTCGCGGGCTACGGCCACGCATTCCGCGGGTTTTTCCAGCTGCAGAAAGTGCGTCGCTTCGGGGATGAAATCGTAGTCCATGGCCGAGGCAAGCTGCCGATCGAGCGCCGGCAGATACGCATGGGGCAGGGTGGGGTCGGCGCCGATGATCTTCACCGGGCAAGCGACCAGATCGAGGTCCAGCAGCGGGAAGAAGCTGCGAACATAGTCCATGAGCTGCGCTTCGTACTCGCGGGGGCAGCGAAGCTCATATCCTTCGCCGCTTGCGGATTGTCGAAGCGTGGTCCGGGCCATGAGATCGTGCAAGCCGGGAACGGCGCGCTTGTACGTGGGAAAGATCCCCAGGAGCTCGATAAAGTCCTCCCGCCTCTTGAAGAGGTGCCCCCGCCGCCGGATCAGGGCCGCCGCGCGCTCCGCGGCGTCGTGAAGCTCCGTCTGACTGGTGCCGGGCTTTGTCAGGGGCGGATCGAAAAGAATCAGCACCGAATAGAGCCTGCTGAACGAGAGCAGTGTGATGAGAGTGGCGAGGGAATGATAAATGCCGATGGTCGGCTTGCTTCCATATGCGCGGTCGATGGACTGGAGAATGATGTCGTGGTCGCTAATCAGCGTCGGAATATTGTGATCCGTCTGGGCGCCAACGCTGTTCCAACCGTGGTTTCTGAGGTCGTAGACCATCAGGTCGTAGCCGTCCGCAAGCAACGACCAGAACGGGTAATAGAGATCGGCGGCGAGACCGCTGCCGTGGCTGAAGACGACCCTGGGGCCCGACGGATTGCCGTGCTGCCGCACGGTGGTGACGGTATCGGCGTCGAGGCGGACATCAAGCGTCGACAGGGGGGTGGGAATTTCCCACACAATGTCGGTCGTCATGGCGGAGGGTCCGGTTTCCTCCCAACGCGCGCTCTGAACGGGGCGCAACCCTGCCGCGATCGCCGCGGGCCCGATGTCGGACTTGCCGACCGCCCCCGAGTTCGGAGGCGGCCGGTCGTGCTCACGTAGCGCCGGAGATCATCACCCGGCGCGCGCATCGATATACGTCACGAGCTCCCGCAACGTATTGAACTGCAGGCAGTCCTCCGCGACCATGTTCAACTCGAACTCCTGATTGACCATCTTGAAGAACGCGACCGCTTCTACCGAAGAGACTCCGGCGTCACTGAACGCTCGATCGAAATCCGGACTGTGATCCAGGTCCAGGTTATCGCTGATGAGCGTCCTCAGGCGAGCTTCTGTCGACGACATGCGTATAGTCTCCCTGTCTTCAAGAGTTAGACGTGAGGCCTCACAAGGGGCTTAGGCGTGTACAAGACTGATCGCAACGACACTATCGCCCAAACCGAAGGCGCCGCGCAACAACTGCGCCATATTAGGCGTCGACTTTACCGATTCGGTCAAGACTTGCCGTAACGCTTGGCTCCGAGGAACCATGCTGGAGCCACATGGCGGCACAATTGAAATCCTGCTTATCCATGACACTCCGCCGTGAAGAGGGTATGTTCTCAATATGTTCC
>JAPPNV010000075.1:0-18430 GCA_028818565.1 Rhodospirillales bacterium
GGCGAGGACGCGAAGACGACGGCGAAGATGATGTTGATCCCCGACGCGCCGACCTTTGCGATGATCAGCACGTAGAGCACCATGATGGGGAACGAGAGAATGACGTTGGCGACAAACGACAGAATTTCGTCGAGATAGCCCCGGAAGTACCCCGCGGCCAAGCCCATAAGGATACCCACCACGTAGGCGCAGGCCGTGGCGACGGTGGCATAGAAAAGCACCCGTTGGCCGCCGAAGATGATGCGGGACAGGATGTCCCGCCCTAGATGGTCGGTGCCCAGCAGGAAGATGCCCCCGTCCGGCGCCTCCGCACCCGGGAAGGCGAAGGGCACCATGGTCGCATTGGGATCGAAGGGCGAGATGAACTCGGCGAAGATCGCCAGAATCACGAAACCGAGGACGATCCCTCCCCCGACCATACCGACCGGGCTCTCCCTGAGCAGAAGGACAGGCCTGAGCGACGCCGCGAAGCTCGCGCCGAGCCTGGAGAGCGGCGTGCTGGCGACGTTCGTGCGCGGCACGTCGCTCACTTGAAGCGGATCCTCGGATTCAGATAGGTGTAGCCGAGGTCGCCTACGGTCTGGGTGAAGACCGCGACGAAGACTGCCGCGACGCCGCAGGCCTCGATGACGAAGATGTCGCGCCGGAGCGCGGCCTCCAACAGCAGCGCGCCGAACCCCTTGTAGCCGAACGCGAACTCGGTCACGACCACGCCGGACAGCAGCCAGTTGATCTGCAGCATGATCACGGTGAAGGGCGCGATCAGCGCGTTTCTCAGCGCGTGCTTCAGGATGATGTGCCGGTAGGGCAGTCCCTTGAGCACCGCGGTGCGGATATAGGGGGTGGTCATCACCTCGGCCATCGAGGCGCGTGTCATACGTGCGATGTAGCCGAAGCCGTAGAGGGTCAGCACGAACACCGGCAGGATCATCTGAACAGGGTCGAACCCTGACGTCATCGATGAAGTGCCGGGCAGAATGCCGAGCCAAAAGACGAAGATGCCGACCAGGAAGACCGCGCTCGCGTATTCCGGGATCGAAGTGGTGATGATCGAAAAGACCGAGATTGTCCGGTCCTGAAGCGAGCCCTCCTTCATGCCCGCCAGCACGCCGAGAGTGAGCGCGATCAGCACCATGATGACGAAGGTGACGCCGGCGAGGATGCCGGTGTTGCCGAGGCGGTCCCAGAAGATATCGCTTACGGGCCGCTTGTAGATGACGGACTCGCCTAGATCGCCCGCAAATATTCGGCCGATCCATTCGAAGTAGCGGACGATGACTGAGCGGTCGTATCCGTTCTCGATGACCCAGGCGTTAAGCTGCTCAGCTTGAGCGTAGGGGCCGAGAACGCTACGCGCGATAAGAGTCGGATCGCCCTCGTTGATGAGGAACAGCAGCAGCGCGACGACCAGCATGATGAGGATCATCATGCCGACCCGCCGCACGATCAGCTGGATCATGCCGGTCTCCAGCTCTCAGATACTGCTCCGCACGACCTGGACCCTCTGCAGCGGGAAGGGTGGCGCGGGGGCCGAGGACTCCCGCGCCACTCTCTGATCAACCGTCCAGCCAAACCTCGTGGAACTGGTCGTACAGCGTCGGGTGGGTGCTGAAGCCCTTCACCCGCTTGTTCGATGCCCTGAAGACCGAGCGCCAGAAGGGCTGCGGGATGATCGCGTCGTCCTGCAGGATTTGCTCGCAGAGCACCATCTTCTTCCGGCGCTCCTCCACGTCGAGAGTGCCCTCGGCATCGTCCAGCGCCGCATCGAAGGCCGGGTTGTCGTAGGCGACCTCGTTCCACGGCACGCCGGCCCGGTAGGCAAGTCCTAGCACCATGGTGCCCAGCGCACGATGCGTCCACGCGGTGTAGCCCCAGGGCGCCTTGTCCCAAACCTCCCAGTACTGGTTCGCCGGCATCTTGTTGATGTCGATGTTGATGCCCGCCGGCGCCGCCTGGTTCTTGAAGATCGCGCATGCGTCCGTCATCCACGGGCCCTCTGTATCGCCATTGGCGATCTCAATGGTGATCCCGTCCGCGTAGCCAGCCTCCGCCAGCAGCGCTTTCGCCTTCTCGATGTCCCGCTTGAGCGGCGGCAGCGCCGCATACTCGGGATGGATCTGGCAAACGTGGTGGTTCTCGGCGATCTGGCCATAGCCCTTGAAGGCCTTCTGCAAGATCTCGTCGTGGTCCATGCACGCCGCCACCGCCTGGCGAAGCTTGAGATTGTCGAAAGGCGCTTCGGTCACCCGGAACCGCATGACCCCCGTCTGCGCCGTCGTCGCCTCGTGAATGTCCACGAATGGAAGCGCTTGCGCCGCCTCGATGGCACTGTTCGGCAAGCGGAAAAGGCCGTCCACCTGCTGCGACGCGAGTGCCGCCACCCAGGCGTTGGTGTCCTCGCCATGGTCGTAGTAGTGGACCTCGTCGAGGTAGAACGGCCCGGCCCACCAGTCCCGCGCCTTCCGCAGGATGGCCTTCTCGCCGATCGCGAACTCCGCCAGCTCGAACGCACCGGTGCCGATCGGGTTTGCGGAGAGATCGGCCTCATAGTCTGCGCCGAAGCCCCGATGCACGATCGCGGTCGGGTAGTTGTAGAAGTTCTCCGGCATGGCCAGGGCGGCCTGCTTTAGGTTGAACTGGATGGTGTGGTCGTCGATCACCTCGACAGCGTTGGCGATGCCCCGTTTCTGGCCGTCCTCGCCCACCTCGACCATGGCACCGAAGAGACCGAGATTGGAGGACCCCGTCGCCGGATCGAGCCAACGGTTGACCGTGTGGGCAACGTCGGCTGACGTGAATGCGTCGCCGTTCGACCAAGTGATGCCCTGGTTCAGGTGAAAGACCCAAGTCTTGAGATCATCGCTCGCCTCCCACTTATGGGCGAGGTAGGGGACCGTCACGTTGTCCGACTTGGTCCGGGTCAGATACTCCACCATGAGCCGCGCGACGTTGGCCTTCTCGGACCAGTCGAAGGAGGCGGGGTCGGTCATCTCCTGCACACGCATGGAGATCCTGAGGGTCCCGCCCGCCTTGGGCATCTCGTCCGCCACTGCGGATCCGATGATCCCGCTGCCGCCGCCGAGCTTGTCGGCCATGGCATAAACAGTGCCGGTCGCCATACCGAGCAAGGCCGCCTGACGCAGGAAGTCGCGCCGGTTGATCTTGCCTGTCTTCAGTTGATCGCAGAGCTCGGGCAGATAAGAATGAGTCTCCGCGCCCAATGCGCGCTCCGACGGCAGGGTGTAGCGCCGCGGGTCACGGCTTAACACTTTTCTGTCCTTCATGACTTCGTCCTCCGATTGTTGTTCCGTGCCGGCACCGCTTGATTTCGGTGCTATCAGTGCGCTGATCTCAAGTGAGATTCGCGCGGCCCTACTCTCCCTGCCCAAAAGCGAACTGGCCCACCAAGCCTAGACCATAGCGAATGTTCTGTCGCCCCCGCTCAAGCAGGGAGAAGGTGCGCCGCCTCGCCAAGCCGGTATGGGTAGCAAGAGAAGGCGATCCCCGAGACATGTCAGCTCCGCATCCGCCCACCGTTGGGATCGTAAAGCGGCGCGGTCTGCACGCGGGCGGGGAACACTTCGCCCAGGATCTCGACATCGAAGCGTTCGTCGGACGCTGCCATCTCCGTCGGCACGTAGCCCATAGCCATGGACTGCCCGACATGGTGCGCGTAGCCGCCGGAACTCACGTATCCGACCGCTGTGTCGTCTCGCAGGATCGCCTCGTCGTTCGATACGTCGATGGGCTCCCCATCGATGACCGGGGCATCGATGACCAGGGGGACCAGGCGCCTGGCAGGCCCCGTGTGCCGCTCGGCCTCCGCCGCGGCCTTGCCGACGAACTCCTTGTCCCATTGGATGAAACCGTCTAGCCCGCTCTCCGCTGCTGTGAAATCCGGTCGGTAGTCGAGTGTCCAGACGCCCCACGCCTTCTCCAGCCTGAGCGACATCAGCGCCCGCGCCCCGTACCAACGAAGCCCCAGGTCGGCGCCGGCGTCCTCGATCGCCTCCGCCAACGCGATCTGGTACTGCGGCGCAACGTAGATCTCGTAGCCGAGTTCGCCGGAGAAGCTGAGCCGCGAAACGATCGCCGGCACTCCGCCTACGAAGCTCTGTCGGATGTCGCGGAAGCGGAACGCCTCCGCCGACACGTCGGCACGAGTGATGCGGGCGAGAAGATCGCGCGAGTTGGGGCCCGAGAGCGCGATGCCGTGCAGTGCGTCTGAGAGGTTTTGGTAGTCCACACCGGTGCCGAGGCGCTGCTCGAACCAACGCCGATGCGCCTCCTGCATCACCCCCGAGCCGACCAGCATGAAGCGATCTTCCGCCAGGCACGCGACCGTGAGATCGCCGTAGAGCTTGCCCTTCTCCGTCAGCATCGGCGTCAGCGCGATGCGGCCAGGCTTCGGCACACGGCCGGCCAGTACGCGATCTAGGAAGGCGCGGGCTCCGGGGCCCTCGATTCCGTGCTTGGAATAGTTGGCGATCTCGATGCAGCCCACCGCCTCGCGCACCGCCCTCACCTCGCGCGCCACGTACCCGTGCGCCCGGGAGCGGCGGAAGGAGGGGTCCTCGTGGGCATCGTCCGGCCCGTCGGCGAACCATAGGGCGTGCTCCAGCCCGAAACCCTGATCCATCACCGCGCCCTTGGCGACCAACCGGTCGTAGAGCGCGGTGGTCTTTTGGCGTCGGCCCTTGGGCAGGGTCTCGTTGGGGAAGGTCATTACGAAGCGGCGCTCGTAGTTCTCCGACGACTTGACCGTGCCCCATTCCGGTGTCGCGAACTCGCCGAAGCGCGCGATATCCATCGCCCACACATCGATCGAAGGCTCACCGTCGATCATCCACTCGGCCATGCTGCGTCCGACCCCGCCCCCCTGGCAGAAGCCGGCCATGACGCCGACGGCCACCCAATAGTTCTGCACCCCCGGCACCGGGCCGATCATTGGGTTGCCGTCAGGACCGAAGGTGAAGGGGCCGCAGATGATGTCCTTGATTCCCGCCTCGCCCAGCGCCGGGATGCGCTCGAACGACATTTCCAGCCGGTCGGCGATGCGGTCGAGATCGGGCGGCAGGAGCTCCTGACCGAAATCGAGCGGCGTGCCGGAGACGTTCCACGGTGTCGACTTCGGCTCGTAGGTGCCGAGCAGGACGCCGTGCCGCTCCTGCCGGAAGTAGATGTTGGCCTCGTAGTCGATGCCCCCCGGCAAGTGGCCGGCACCGCCTTCCACCATCCTCTCCGCGATCACGGGAATCGTGTCGGTGATGAGATAGTGGTGCTCCATCGGCTGGACCGGGAGCGCGACGCCCGCCAGCTGGCCCACCTCGCGCGCCCAGAGACCGCCGCAGTTCACGACGTGCTCGGTGTTGACCGTGCCGCGCGGCGTAACCACGTCCCATGAGCCGTCCGGTCGCTGGTTGGTTTCCACTACCGGAGTCCGGGTGAAATATTGCGCGCCGTGGACGCGCGCGGACTTGGCGAAGGCGTAGGTCGCGCCGGAGGGATCGACGTCGCCGTCGAGCTCGTCCCAGAGCGCCGCGTAGTAGTGCTTCGGGTCGATCAGCGGATGGCGCTCCGCGGCCTCCTTGGGCGAAATGAACTCCTGGTCGAGCCCCATGTAGCGCGCCTTGGAGCGCTCGCGCTTCAGGTAGTCGTACCAGTCCCTAGTGGAGGCGAGGTAGAAGCCTCCCGTGTTGTGCATGCCGACGGACTGGCCGGAGGTCTCCTCGATCTCTTTGTAGAGATTGATCGTGTATCCCTGCAGGCGGGAGATGTTGGGGTCCGACGAAAGTGTGTGAATCATCCCGGCGGCGTGCCAGGACGATCCGGCTGTCAGCTCTTCCCGCTCCAGCAGGATCACGTCCTTCCAGCCGAACTTGGCAAGATGGAACAGGATCGAGCAGCCCACCACGCCGCCGCCGATGACGACGACCCTGGCGTGACTTGGGAGCGGCTTGCCGGCGCTCGCGCTGCCTTCGTCCTTCATGATCTCAGGCATGACGGAACTCTCCCGGTTCCGAGAGAGACGGCGCGTGTATGCCTGACGAGCCGCCCTACCTCCCCGCCCGTCATACCATCAGAGGGCTCGCGAATGTCGGCCTTGATGCGACGTGGATGCCTCGGATTCCGACAGGGTCAGCCGTGCGATCCGGCAGCGCCGGCGCGCCAATAGGGATCGGTGGCAGCGAAAGCGCGCCAGTCCTCGACGATCCGGGTCCGGGTCTCCTCGCGCGCGCGGGCGTTCCAACCGATCACTTGCCCGGCACCCACACCGAGCGCGGCGAGATAATTGCTTTCCCGCTGGGTGTCGAGGAGCTCTTTCAAGCAGCGCTCGGCAACGGCGGCGTCGTTGAGCCAGCCGAGCTCGTCCTGCAGCCGACGCAATGCCCTGATGTAGGTGCGCGGCTTGCCGTCGGGGAACTGGGCCGCGAAGAACTCGCCCGCGTAGCGCAGCTTCTTGAGTGAGATTCTGAGCCGGTGCAAGTCGGCATCCGACAGTTGCTCGAAGTCGCGTCCGCGCTTCAGCACGCGCGTGTGGCGCTTGTTGAGCAGGCGACCTCCAAGGCTTGCGAGCGACTGGTCGAGCACGGGTCGGTTCGCCTCGTCCCGCCAGCCTGCCGTCTCGATCCACCGGCCGAAGCGAAGCAGGAATTCCGTGTAGGCTGGCGCGCGCAGCGCCTCTGCCTGCTCGTAGGCGCGGGCGCGCTCCACCTCGGCCGCTTCGGCAAGACGCCCCAGCGTCTCGTCGTCCGGCCGCGCGGCCCGGACTGTCGCGAGCGTCTCGGTGATGAACACGTCCCAGTCCCGCGCCGGGCCGAGCAAGTCGATAAGACGGCTCGCCTCCTGCTCCAGCCAGGCGGCGTCCTCGCGCGGCAGAACGGTCTTGAATACCACGAGGGCGGAGCGCATCCGGCGCAGCGCGACGCGAAACTGGTGCACGCCTTCGGGATCGCTTCGGTCCAGCACCGCATCGTGATTTGCGGAGCACTGATCGGCACACGCGCGAAAAATCTTGCCCAGGGCCTTGTCTACGGAGATACCCTGCGCGAATGCCAGCGCCGGCGCCTTGTAACCGGCGTAGCCCTCTCCGCCAGCCAGAACATATCCTCGTTTGGCCTTGCTCGCTGTCTGTATGCGAAGCGGCGCGGAGGCCTGCAACGTCATAGCGAGCTCGTAGAGCGCGCTTGCCGGCCCCTCGACCAATTCAAGCTCCAACTCGGAGACAGTGTCTCGCCTTTCATTTGCCTTGATTTCTCCGCTGTCGAGCGCGAGCTCGACCAGGGCGGTGCCGTGATTCGGTGCGGCAACCTCGACCATGGCGGTACGGCGCATCACGTCGGTGGAGAACGCCGGCGCCAGTTCGGCGGACTCGAGCGGCCCCACCGCATCGCGCACTGCAGGATCGGGCGCGACGGGGAGACTCGGCACCGGCTTCTTGACCGTGCGGGTCCACTCGTTGCGCTTGAGTACGGCCGCGGCCGAAGACGGCCCATCCGACTTCAGCGTCTGAACCAGGCGCTCGCCATCTTCACGAATGCGCAGCGTGAAGCCGCACCGACGCAGGCGAAAGTCTCCAGTATCGTAGTAGGTGCTGCGCAGCCGTTGCACAGGTTCCTCGCCGCCCGCCGGGACCGCCGTGCGCCAGCCACGGTCGAGCGCGGCACGATCGCCGCCGAGCGTCAATTCGACTTCGAGTGCAGAGCTACCCTCTTCGGCGGCCGCCCTCGCATGGCCGTCTCCCTTGCCCATCGATACCCGTTCTCGACGATGGTTGCTGTCGCCGCATTCTTTCGCGCGGCTGGATGGGATATTCACGGAACTTTCGCGAAAACGTCAAGGCAGACTGACCGACTCATCGGTTCAGACTCCCCAAATGCACATTGTATCCCGTTTTGAGTTGATGGGCGCGCGTGCATCCCCTATTGAGGGAAGCAAGCTGATCCCCTGTTGGCAGCACATCCGAAAACGTTTCACGAGGAGGATTCAATCGATGGGCGACCACAAGACAACTTGGTCGAAGGCGCCGCTCTCCCGGCGGTCTTTCCTTAAAGGTACGGCGGCGGGCGCTGCCGCGCTGACCGCCGCAGGTTCAGGCGCGTTTGCATCGCGCGCACAGGCGTCGGACTGGTCCGGCGAGACCCTGCGTTTCATGATCATCAACCCGCATGCAGGCTCCATCAAACCGCTCTCGGAGGGCTTCAACGAGCTGACGGGCGCCACGGTCGAAGGCGTTAAGGTCCCCTACGACCAGATCACGGCGCAGTCGACGCTCGACGTGATGTCCGGCACCAACGAGATGGACGTCTTCCAGTACTGGTACGTCGACAAGGAAGCGCTGGTGCGGGACGGCGTGCTGGCCGACATCACCGACCGCATCGCAGCGGAAGAGGCCGATATCGACCCCGCCGACTTCCTGGGCTCGCTCTACGACGCCTATACCCTGGTGGACGGGCGCCGCTACGGCCTGCCCTATGATGGCGACACCCATGTCCTCTTCTACAACAAGGAAATCCTCGACCGGAACGGCTTGCAGCCGCCGGCGACGTGGGACGAGTACAACGCGGTCGCCAAGGCGGTGACTGACGCGGAATCCGCCAACGGCGTCTATGGCGCCCTGCTCATGTGCAAGCAGTTCCCGATCATCCTCTGCTCAACCTACGCGAACCGGCTGGGCGGCTACGGCGGCGACTTCCTCGACGCCAATGGTGCGCCGGCACTCACGAGCGATGCCGCCATCGGCGCCGCGCAGACGATGCTCGAGGCCGGCCCGTCTGCGGTGCCGACGCCGCTGGAGACCGAGTTCGGAAACTCGATCCCGGTATTCCTGAGCGGCGGTGCCGCCATGATCGAGTTCTGGACCGACCTCGGCACCTGGGCGCAGGACGCCAACCAGAGCCAGATCGTCGACAAGTGGGGCGTGGTGCCCATGCCTGTCGCGGGCAGCAACACGGTCAACCGGCCGGCGATGAACGCGGGCTGGTCCTTCGGCGTCTCGTCGGGCTCGCACAATCCCGACATGGCGTGGGAGTTCGTGCGCATGCAGTCGAGCAAGGAGTTCCACGTCCGCGTGCTCACCGACAACACCACCGGCGTGGACCCGACGCGCCGCTCGGCGATGCCCGCCTACCGCGAGTTCGCCCCGCTGCAGGCGGACGCCGTGGAGCAGGCCATCGACGACGCCTTCCCGTGGCCGATGAAGCCGGAATCGCCCAAGCTCATGCAGTCGCTCACCGACGAGCTTGGCCTGATGATGGCCGGCGACAAGACAGCCGAGGAGGCCATGGCCGACGCTCAGGCCTCCTGGGAGGACATCCTCGGTTAGCCCGCAGTTCTTCACCACGGTCATGGCCTGCGCGGCGCTGACCGGCCGACAGGGCAGGAATGGCGCGCAGCGCGATGCGGGGACATCGGGCAAGCGACATGACGCACCCTGTCGGCCGGACGGCGCCGCCCTTCGGGTCGCGCCCAAGCGCCCGCCCGCGGCGTCGCGGACCTCAACCGTAGTCCCCGCTACGCTTTTCGGCCCGCTTCTTGCGGATCGAACACCTGGGCACGACGCAGGTCGTGACCCTGGTGAGAAATGCGGGCTGGCATAGCCATGGGCCGGACGGTCGCACGCGCAGGGACAACCCTGTCTGCGGCCGCCCCGTCTTCCTAATATGGCCGAGCTCGACACCGCGCCGCAGCGCACGCGCGAAGGGCCGCAGGCAGGCGGGCGCTGGGTAGGCGCGTTGACACGCGACCGCCGCAGACTGATCGGCTGGGCAGTGGTCATGCCACTCATAGGCGGTCTGATCGTCTTCGCCGTTTATCCCTTCATCTACCTGATCTTCCTCTCCTTCTCCGATTCCAACCTCGGCACGCTGTTCCGGGGCTGGGTTGGCGCCGAGCACTACACGGATTCCATCGGGCAAGCGAAGTTCACTTCTTCCCTGCTTCGCTCCATCGTCTTCGCGCTGATGACGACGCTCGCGTCCGTCATCCTCGGCGTTTGCGTGGCCCTTCTCATCGACCGCGCCGTGAAGGGCCGGCAGATTCTGCGCACGCTCATTCTTCTGCCGCTCATGACACCGCCGATCACCGTCGCCGTCATGTGGCAACTCCTGCTGATGCCCAAGGGCGGCTGGCTCAACAGCTTCCTCATGGACATGGCACTCTTCAGCCAGCCAGTGAGTTTCCTGGGCTCGCCCACCATGGCGTTCCCCTTCGTGTGCCTAGCGGACGTGTGGCAGTGGACGCCCTTCATCGCGCTGATGACTTATGCGGCGCTGCAGACCCTGCCGGAAGACATCTACGAGGCGGCCAAGCTCGACGGTGCGTCGGGGCCAGCGATGTTCTGGTCCATCACGCTGCCGATGCTGGCGCCCGCGTTGCTCGCCATCGCAGTGCTCAAGCTCGTCATCGCCTTCAAGGTCTTCGACCTCGTCTTCGTGTTGACCGGCGGTGGGCCGGGACAGGCGACGACGGTTTCGAGCTTCTACATCTACCGGGTTGCGATCCAGCAGTTCGACATCGGAGCGGCGGCGGCGCAGACGCTCATGTTCGCGGTGGTGGTGGGCCTCGTCACCATTCCCTTCACCACCGCGCACGATTTCGCTGAGAAGAGGCTGTCGTGACGGCCGTCCGCGCCAGAAGATTCGATGGTGGTACCTGGCTCTCCGAGGCGCCGGTCGACCTCTGGACCCTCGCCCGCTGGACGGGAACCGCAGCGGTCGTGCTCTTCTTCATCTTCCCCATGATCTTCATGCTGATGGTCTCGTTTAAGACGCAGCCGGATATCGCGAGCGGCGGCTTCATCCCGGAAGAATGGTTCTGGCAGAACTACCCGGACGCGTGGAACTCCGTCGCGGTCGGCACCTATCTGCGCAACTCGATCGTCGCCGCCGCCCTGGGCGCCCTGGTGACCCTGGTCATCGCGGTGCCTGCGACCCACGCCATTGTGCGTTATCGCGTGGGCGGCAAGTTTCTGCCGGCGTTCATCCTCGCGACCTATGTGGCGCCGCCCATCGTCGCGCTCTTTCCGCTCTTCTTCTTGCTGCGCTCGATCGGACTGGTGAACTCGCTCTTCGGCATGGCGCTGGTCTACGGCGTCATGAACCTGCCGGTCGCGTTTTGGCTGCTCTCAAGCTTCGTGCGCCGCCTGCCGGAAGAACTGGAGGATGCCGCGCGGATCGACGGCGCGGGTTACGGCTCCGTGCTGTTCCGCATCACGATACCCCTGCTCATGCCGGGCATTATCAGCACCGGGATCATCTGCCTGATCCTCGCCTACAACGAGTTCCTCCTGGCCTCCTTCCTCACGCGGAGCGAGAGCACGCAGACCCTGCCGGTCGGCCTCTCGCTCTATCAGGGCGACCGTCAGCTTCGCTACGGGCAGATGTCGGTCGCGTCGCTGATCGGCATCGTGCCGGTCTACCTGCTGGCGATGTTCTTCCAACGCTGGCTGATCCGCGGCTTGACGGCAGGGAGCTCGAGGTAGCCATGGCGACCGATCCCGCCGCGATCGCGGCCATGCTGAGAGAACTGGTGGACGTGTTGCTGCCGGGCGACGAGCGCTTTCCGGCCGCGAGCGATGCCGGGACTCACGGCGTGGTGGCGGACCGGCTGGTGGCTCAGTTGGGCGAGACCGCGCTGGACGATCTCGCCGAAACCATCGAGGCCTGCGGCGGGCCGCTCGAGCCACTGGGTGCAACGGAGCGGCAGAGCGTCGTGCGGCGCTTCGAGGCGGACCACCCCGAGCAGTTCGAGACGCTTCGGATGATCGCCTACCTCGCCTATTACGAGAGTCCCGCCGTGGTGCGCGCCGTCCGCTCGCTGGGGCACGTCTATAACGACGCGCCGCAACCTGCGGGCTACGCCATGGTGCCCTTCGACGAGACCGACCCCCATCAGGCGCCGGCGCACCGCCGCGGCCACTACGTAAAGACACAGGACGTGACCAGGCTCGATCTCACACCCCTGCCGTCCGATCCGCTGGCGCCTGAGACTGTGACTGAGGACGACGCGGTGACAAGCGGTCGCGGTGCCATCGCCAAGAGTGCGGGCAGCCGGCCGTCCGACCGGGCTTAGGGGGCAGGTCATGGCCAGCGTCGAAATCAGGAACATTTACAAGTCTTTCGGCCCCGTCGAAGTGATCCACGGCATCGACGTCGAGATCGCGGACAAGGAGTTGGTCGTGCTGGTCGGGCCTTCGGGATGCGGCAAGTCGACTCTGCTCCGCATGATCGCGGGCCTTGAAGATATCACCGCCGGTGAGATCTCGATTGGCGACACGGTGGTTAACCGCGTCGCGGCAAAGGACCGGAACATCGCCATGGTGTTCCAGTCCTACGCGCTCTACCCGCACATGACCGTCTATCGAAACATGTCCTTCGGCCTGCGGATGCGGAAGATCCCGAAGGACGAGCAAGACCGCCGCATCAAGTGGGCGGCGGAGGTGTTGGAGCTCACCGACTACCTCAAGCGCTACCCGCGCCAGCTCTCCGGCGGGCAGAGGCAGCGCGTCGCCATGGGCCGCGCGCTGGTGCGAGAGCCCATCGCCTTCCTCTTCGACGAGCCGCTCTCCAACCTCGACGCGCAACTCCGGGTCCAGATGCGGACCGAAATCCGCGAGCTGCACCAGCGGCTGCAGACCACCATGATTTACGTCACCCACGATCAGGTGGAGGCGATGACCCTCGCCGATCGCATCGTTGTCATGCGTGACGGCTACATCGAGCAGATCGGCGCGCCGGAGCGTGTCTACGACCGACCCGCCAACACCTTCGTCGCGGGCTTCATCGGCTCGCCCCAGATGAACATGCTGCCCGGCAAACTCGGGCCGGACGGCACCATCGCGCTGGAAGGCGGGGTTACAGTCCGACACGCGGAAAGCCTCGAGGCGCAGTCCGGCCGCAGCGTGCTCTACGGCATTCGGCCGGAGGACCTCCAGCTCGTAGGCGAGGGCGAGGGTTTCGAGCTCGGCATCGACGTGGTCGAGACGACCGGGCGGGAGATCGAGCTGTTCGGCAACCTGGGATCTCGGCGAATATGTGTGCTGCTGCAGGCGCGCGCGTCCGTTCGGCCGGGCGACACCGTGTGGATCAGCCCGGCCCCCGAACGTGCCCACATCTTCGACGCAGAGAGCGGCGTCCGCTTCGACGCTAACGGCCAGGCTTGAGGCCACCGCCTTGGCAGAGCGAACCACCCACGATCACGCCGCCGTCGTCGTCGTCGGCTCCGGTCCCGGCGGCGTCATTCCCGCCACCGTGCTGGCCAGGAAAGGCATCAGGGTTGTCTGTCTGGAGCAGGGCCCGTGGTTTCCGCCGGACGAGCGGCCCCATCACGGCCGGGACTGGGAATGGCGGCGCGCTACCGACTGGTCGATAGCGGTCAACGTGCGCGGCCACCCGCACGACTACCCGGTGGACAGCACCGACGAGACGACGCTGATGTGGAACGGAGTCGGCGGCTCCACCGGCATCTATACCGCCACTTGGCCGCGCTACCGCCCATCGGACTTCCGCAAGGGTACCGAGCACGGCCTCGCGCCGGACTGGCCCATCTCCTACGAGGACCTCGCGCCCTATTTCGAGATGGCTGACGAAGCCTGCGGCGTCTCTGGCTGGCCGGGCGATCCGGCGATGCCGCCGCGCGGCCCTTTCCAGACCAGACCCGGCCCGCGCGGCGCCATGGGCGAGGTGGTGGCCGGCGGCTTTGACAAGCTGGGCTGGCACTGGTGGCCCATGCCCTGCGCCATCCTGGCGGAGGGATACGACGGCCGTCTTGCCTGCAACAATTGCGGCGCCTGCCAGAGCGGCTGCCCGCGCGGCTCGCTCAACGACATGGCGGTGACCCACTGGCCGAAGGCTCTCGCGGCGGGCGTAGAACTGCGCACCGACAGCCGCGTCGAGCGCATCGAGACCGACGCGTCAGGGCGTGCCACAGGCGTGGTCTACGTCGAGCGCAATACCGGCGTGCGCCACATTCAGACGGCGGACGTCGTCATCCTCTCTGCCAATGGAGTCGGGACGCCGCGCCTGCTGCTGCTTTCGGAAAGCGCGGCGCATCCGAACGGGCTCGCCAACCGCTCCAATCAGGTGGGCCGCAATCTGATGCACCACACGCTCGGCATGGTGGAGTGCTGGGTCGACGCGCCGACCGAGGCGCACAAGGGCCTGATCTCCGCCATCGCGATCTGCGAGGAGTTCGCGGAGAGCGACACGGCGCGGGGCTTCGTCAACGGCTTCACCCTCCACATCGTGCGGCAGAACGGCGCGGGCTATCAGGCGCTGGGCTCGCACTCGGGCAACACGGCGCCGTGGGGCGAGGCGCATCACGAATGGTTCGCGCGGCACTTCGGTCACGGCATCGGCATCCTCATCGTGGGCGACGACCTCCCGCGGCCCGAGAACCGAGTCACCCTCTCCGACACCATGATCGATTCGTCGGGGCTGCCGGCACCGCACATCGCCTACGGCATGTGCGAGAACGATGCACGGCTCGCACGTTTCGGCATCGACCGGGCCGCGGAGCTGGCGGGTGCGATGGACGCCTGGGACATCAAGGTCAATCCCTTCCGAGACGCGAACGGCGTCTATGCCCCGCCCGCCTGGCACCTGCTCGGCACCGCGCGCATGGGGGCCGACCCCGAGACCTCCGTCGTCACCAAGTGGCACCAGGCCTGGGATTGCCCCAACCTTTACATCACCGACGGCAGCGTCATGGCGACCGGCGCGGCAATCAACCCGACGAGCACGATCTCGGCCCTCGCCTACCGGGCCGCCCATCATCTCGCCGACAACTTCGCCGAAGCCCGCCGGGCACAGAGTCCCCTGCTCGACGCCTGAGAAATCCGGGCTAAGATGCCCCCGCGTCGGCACCGAGCGGAGGGAGCGATGGCCGGCTACACCAGCGAAGAGTTGCGGGCGATGGTGCAGCCCGACCGGGTACACCGCGCCATCTACACGGACCCGGCGATCTTCGAGATCGAGATGGAGAAGATCTTCCGGCGGGTCTGGCTCTACGTCGGCCACGAGAGCCTGGTGCCGAACCCCGGCGACTACTACTGCACGCACCTCGCCCGCCAGCCGGTGGTGCTGAGCCACCACAAGGACGACGGCATCTGCGTGCTGTTCAATCGCTGCGGCCACCGCGGCGCCAAGGTGCTTAATCGCGAGCGCGGCAACGCCAAGGTCTTCACCTGCATGTACCACGGCTGGAGCTTCCGGCCGAACGGCGCGCTCGCCGGTGTGCCGATGCGCCGGGACTTCCCCGAGGAGCCGCTCGCCGACCCGCAGTTCGGTATGGCGCAGCTGCCGCAGGTAGAGAGCTATCGGGGCTTCGTGTTCGCGTCCTTCGACCCCGATGTCGAACCGCTTCTGGACTATCTCGCAGAAGCCCGGCGCGGCATCGACGAGCTGGCGGACCGCTCGCCCGCGGGCGAGGTAGCGCTCTCCGCCGGCTGTCACCGCTATCACTATCGCGGCAACTGGAAGCTTCAGCTCGAGAACCTGGCGGACATGTACCACCCCGCTGCCTGCCACGCATCGACCGTCGGCCCCGACGGCCGGCAGTTCAAGCGCCGCGCCGGCGACGAGGGCGGCGATGCGGCGTTCTTCGCCCCCAATGGCGAGGCTGTCGTCGCCCAGACCGGCGTGCGCGGCCTGAACAACCGGCACAGCTCCGAGGCGTCGCTTTTCGACAAGGAGCAGTCTGGCGGCCACTGGGACGACTACCGCGCCATCATGGTGCGGCGCTACGGCGAGGAGCGCACGGCTGACATCCTCAAGAACAGGCGCCACAGCATGACCTTCTTCCCGAGTTCCGACATCCTGCTGGCGCAGACCTCGGTGCGGGTAGTCCGTCCGGTCGCGGTGGACTTCACGGAGGTCGAGGTCTGGCCGGTCCGCCTCGAGGGTGCGCCCGAAAGCATCTCGGACGATCTCGTGCGTTTCGTGAACATCACGCACGCCGCCGCCTCGTTCATCCAGTCTGACGACATGGAAGCCTTTGAGCGGTGCCAGGAGGGGCTCCGAACCCAGGGCACCGATTGGGTGCTGGTCGCCCGCGGCCTCGGCGCCGAAATCGACGAGGGCAACGGGGTATTCTTCGGTCCCCGCTCCAGCGAGGTCGGCCAACGCGCCCAGCACGAGGCATGGCGCGACCTGATGGGCGCATGAGCGTCACCGCCGACGCCCGCGCCGTCGCGGGGTCGAATGCGGTGCGCCTCGAAGAGCTGCGGCGCTTTCTCGAGCACGAGGCGGAGCTGCTGGACGAGCGGCGCTTCGACGAGTGGTGCGACCTCTACACCGAGGATGCCACCTACTGGGTTCCCGCCAGCCCAGAGCAAGAGAACTGGCGCGACCACGTGTCGCTTTTCTACGACGACAAGCACACGATGCGAGTCCGCGTCCAGCGGCTCAATCATCCGCGTATTCACTGCCAGAGCCCGCCGTCCTGTTGCGTGCGCGTGATTTCGGGCGTCCGGCTCGACGACGTGACCACGGAGGGCGCGTGGCTGGTCCGCTCCAAGTTCGTGATGGTCGAGGATCGCCCCGGCAACCCGCAGCGTGTGTTCGGCGGCCGCTATTCCCACACCATCGTTCAGGAGGACGACCGGCTGCGTATCCGCCTCAAGCGAGTCGACCTCACGAACTGCGATCAAAGCTTTCCGATGCTCACGCAGCCGTTCTGACCCGCGCAAGAAAAGCCGCTTGGTTCGGCCAAGCCAATTCCCTCCCGCTTGTCCCCATGAGAATGCACCGCCTATGATTGCGGTGCCGGAAAGGGAGGCGTGCCCGCCAGCGGTCAACAACAAGAGCGCGCGCGCGGCCGGCGAAACAAACAGGAGGCTACGGAAATGAGAAAACATCTGCGCAATGCGGCGCTCGGTGCCGCGGCACTAGCGTTTCTCGCGGGCGGCATGGTGCCGGTCGCAACCGCCACCGCGGACGAAAAAGTTAAGGTCTATGTGAGCCTGGGATTCGAGGGCAACACCTGGATGGATGCGTCCACCAACCTGCTGAGCTCGATAGCAGGGACCAAGGACTACAAGGACCGGGTGGACATCGAAATCCAGTCCGCGCGCGGCAATGCGCAGACCCAAATCCAGCAAATCAACGCGATGGTGCAGGCGGGCGCGCAAGTCATCGTCTCGTGGGCGATCTCGCCGACGGCGCTCAACCGCGCCATCCGTAACGCCTGCCGCCGGGGCGTGGTCTTCATCACCTTCGACGCGCAGGTCACCGAGCCTTGCGCCCATCACGTCGGCATCAATCAGGACTGGGCCGGCGCGGGGCCGGCGGAATGGCTGGCAGAGGAGCTTGGCGGCAAGGGCAACATCGTCTTCATGGGCGGCATCCCCGGCAACATGGTCGACCTGCGGCGGAACTCCGCGGCCAAGGCGGTGTTCGCCGAGTTTCCGGACATCACGATCATCGCCGACACGCCGAGCATGTGGAACAACGCCACGGCGAAGCAGAAGCTCACCGAGATCGTCGCGACCCACGGGTGGGACAAGATCGACGGCCTGTGGACCCAGACCGGCTGCTACGTCTTCACCCAGATGCAGGTGGACGAGGGCCGCGGCGACCAGCTCAAGCCCTGCGCCGGCAACGGCACCAACGGTCACCGCGTGGCCCAGCTCGCGCCGGGAACGACCGAGGGCGCCTATGGGCTGCGCAGCGCCTCCATGGGCTCGCCGCCCTGGGCCGCGCCGTATGCCTTCAAGCTCGGGATGGCAAAGTTCGACGGCGCCGAGATCCCGCGCTTCGCCGAAATCCCGATGCCCCTGATCACGCCGGGGCAAACGGAGCTCTGCGACACGGGTGACAAGGCCGAGCTCACTGCCAAGGATTGGTCCTGCAATGCGGTGCCGCTCTCCGTTGCACCGTCCAACTACTTCATCGACGTTTGGCATTCCCAAGTGCCCGAGCTCGACGTCTATTCCGCGCTCGAGGGCAAGGTGCCTGAGGGAAGCTGATCCCGACGGGCGAGCAACGGCTCTGAGTCGGGCCGTTCCCGGTAGGATCGGAGGCGTAAGGGGCGCGGCGCTTGTCGCCGCGCCCCGTGTCCCCGGTACGACCGGGCGGCGGCGCGCGGAAGCCGGCCATGGATGAGCAGGCGCCGGCGGTCGAAACCCACGGCCTGAGCAAGGCGTTCGGCGCGACCGTTGCGCTCGACGACGTCTCGCTCGCAATTCCTCGTGGCGAGGTCCATGCGCTCCTCGGCGAGAACGGCGCGGGCAAGTCGACGCTGGTCAAGATCCTGAGTGGGCTCAGCCGGCCGGATGCCGGCGAGATCGCCTTGTTCGACAACCCCGCACACATCCATACGCCGAGGGACTCCCATCGGCTGGGAATACAGACCGCCTATCAGGAAATCTCGCTGATTGGCGACCTTACGGTCGTGCAAAACATGCTGCTGCCCTACGAGCCCACCGGGCCCA
>JAPPNV010000075.1:18530-20847 GCA_028818565.1 Rhodospirillales bacterium
GTCTTCAGCGGCGGCAACCAGCAGAAGATCGCCATCGCCAAGTGGCTGCTGGCCGAGAGCCGAGTGCTGCTCATGTATGACCCGACGCGCGGCGTCGACGTCGGCACCAAGGCGGAGATCTACGCGCTGATGCGGGCATACGCGGACGCCGGCGGCGCGGTGCTCTACTACTCCACCGACGTGCCGGAGCTCGTGAACCTCTGCGATTCGGTGATGGTGATCTACCGCGGCCGCAAGGCGGCCTCGCTCACTGGAGCCGAGATAACCGAGGCCAGCATCATGCGCGCGGCGCTCGGCGAGGGCTCCCGATGACGCCGCTCGGGGCGCTGCGCGCACCCTACCTGCCGCAGTTCAGCTGGTCGCGCCAGCGCGGCACGATCATCGCGATTGCCGTGTTCGCCGCGACCATGATTGCGCTCCAGCTGATCACCGGCCAGGGCATCGCCTACTTCGATATCAGCAGCATCAGCGCCAGTGCCGCGACCCTCGCGCTGGCCGCGCTCGGTGAGACCATCGTCATCCTTGCCGGCGGGCTCGACCTCTCGGCCGGCGCGGTGATCTCGCTGGTCAATGTCGTGCTGGTCACCCAGCTTGGCCCTGTCGCCGACATGGGGACCGGCCTCTTCACCCTCGTCGCGCTGGTCATCGCGCTCGGCCTGGGCGCAGCCATCGGCGCCCTCAACGGCTTCCTCGTCGCCTACGTGCGCCTGCAGTCGATCGTGGTGACGCTCGCCACCATGTTCATCGCCCAGGGCGCGGCGCTGCTCGTGCTCAAGTTCCCCGGGGGCGAGATGCCGTGGGACTTCAGCCTGGTCTTCACCGGCGATCTCATCACCGAGGGCCTGCCCGCGCCGGTCGTCGTGCTCGCGGTCGCCATCCTGTTCTGGCTGCTGCTCAAGAACACGCGGATCGGCACCGGCATCTATGCCATCGGCAGCGACGCGGGATCGGCCGAAGCCAACGGGGTCGATGTCCGCCGCACGCGCTTCCTCACCTTCACCTTCGCCGGCATGTGCTACGGCGCCGCCGGCCTCTTCATCACCGCCAACATGGGCGGCGGCGACCCGCTGATCGGCGCCAAGATGCTGCTTCAGATCTTCGCCGCAGTGGTGCTGGGCGGCACGTTGATCGGTGGCGGCCGGGGCGGCGCCGTCGGCACCATCTTCGGCGCGCTGACGCTCACCGTCGTGGTCAACATCTTCCTCGTGCTCGGCGTGCGCACCTACTACACGCCGATCGTCGAGGGCTTGATCCTGCTCATTGCCGTGCTCGGCTTCTCGCTCGGCCGCGACTCGCCGGTGGTGGAGATCACGCGCTTCTGGCGGGCGACGCTGCGGGCGCTCAAGGAGTCCTCGCTGCCCTCCAGGCTGCGGGTCGTGGGCGAGCCGATCCGCCTTGGCGGGCCGGACCCGCCGGCGGGCGGCGCCGGCAGCGTGGCTGTCTCGTGGCTCGACCGCCACCGCGCGGTGCTGCGCTTCGCCGTGCCGGCCTACGTCATCTACATCGTCATTCTGGGCACGACGGTCGGCATCTTCGGCGGCGACTTTTCGCCGCTCGCCTACCTCAACGCCATGCTGATCCTGACCGCCTTCCTGGCGATCCTCGGCCTCGGGCAGGGCACGGTCATCATCACGGGCGGGCTCGACCTCTCGGTCCCCTGGACCATGACCTTTCCGGCCATCGTGGTCACCACGCTCTGCAACGGCGTCGACGCGCCGGCGGTCTGGGTGATTCCGGCGGCACTCGGGATCGGGATCGCCATCGGCTTCCTCAATGGCATGACCATCCTCCTCTTCGGGCTCTCGCCGATCATCGTGACGCTCGCCATGAACGGGATTCTGGAGGGCGTTTCACTGCTGTTCAGCTCCGGCGCGCCCATCGGCAAGGCGCCGCCGGCGCTGGCGTGGTTCGTGACCGGGCGCATCGGCGGCATCGCGCCGATCGGCTGGTTCCTCGTCGCCTTCGTCGTCGTCGCGACCCTCTACCTGAACCGGAGCGCGCCGGGCCGGCGCATCTTCGCCGTGGGCAACAGCGAGCGGGTGAGCCGCCTCTCCGGCGTGCGCACCGGCTTCCCCATCGTCGGCGCCTACGTGCTGAGCGGCTTCTGCTCCGCGCTGGTCGGCGTCTTCCTCGCGGGCTTCAGTGCCCAGGCGTTCTACGGCATGGGCGACCCCTACCTGCTCTCGTCCATCGCCGTGGTGGTGCTGGGCGGCACGCTGATCACCGGGGGCCGCGGCCACTATCTCGGCATCCTGGGCGGCGCGATCCTCTTCACCGGCCTCGGCATCATGCTGTCCGGCACGGTGCTGCCCGAGGC
>JAPPNV010000433.1 GCA_028818565.1 Rhodospirillales bacterium
GAGCGCGGCCGCGAGCGCTTTCAACCGGATCATCGTCCGTCTCCTCTCATTCGTAAGTCTGACGCTCATCAGGCGCGCTCTCGATGTCGGGCGCGAGGCCCTGCGCCAGCGTCTCGCCCGGCACCTCGATCCGCTCCGCAGGGATCGCCAGGCGCCAGTCGTGATCGACCGGGACGAGCCGGGTGAGCCGGTCCTTGCCCAGGGTAGCCGCGCCAATGAGCCGGGCGCCGGCGTGGCGGCGCAGCAGCGCCGCCAGAACCTCCGCGCTGCTCGCCGTGCCGGGGCCGATCAGCACGTCGATTTCGAATTCACCGATGGCGCGAAGCGGCGGGGGCAGCGTCACATCCGTCGCGCCACCGCGGCCGAGCAGGCGAATCGCGCCGTCCCTCGGCCCCGTGAAGAGGCTCGCCACCCGCCGCATCCGGTCGAAATCGCCCCCCCCGTTGCCGCGCAGATCGAGCACCACGCGTGCAGTCTCAGCCGGCCCGACGGCGTCGATGGTATCCGCGATCTCGCGGTCGGCAGTGCGGCCGAAGCGGTCGAGCACCAGGACGAGCGCCCCATCGCTGCGCCGCTCGACCGCACTGATTGAGGGGACCGTGTGGGCACGCCTGATCGTATCGGTATCCGGGTGGCTCACCCGAACCAGGCGGGCAGCCGGCAGGCTGTCCGCGATGAGCTGCGCGGCGCACTGCGTCCCGTCCGCCGGGCAGCGCCGCGCAATTTCCGCGCCGAGCGCAGCGGGAAGGGCCGCATGACGCTCGACCGAACCGAGCAGACGGTCGCGCGGCGCGACCGATGCCGCTTCGGCGGCGGACGGCCCGCTCAGCGCCGCCAGCGCCAAGACGCCGACGGCAATGCGGAGGGTGGCGCTCGTCGCGGTCCCTAGTGGCAGTAGTTGACCGCCCCGGCGATGTGCGCGCCCCAGGGCTCCTCGCCCACGCCCTCGATCGTCGTGACGACGGCCTTTGCCTTCACGTCTATCACGGCGACCGTGTTTGCATCGCTCAGCGCGACGTAGAGCTTGGTGCCGTCCGGTGTCACGACGCCGGTCTCGGGCGTGCCCGGCAGCGCGACCTCGCCGGCCGGCTGCATGGTCTCGAGGTCGATAACCAACGCCTTGTCGTCGCCCCGGCTGATCACGTAGGCGAGCGAATCGAACCAGCCGGTGTTGACGCCGGTCATGTCGGCCGCGCCGGGGAGGCGCGCGACCTCGTCGAGGGTCTCGGTCGAGACCACCGAGACCGTCTCGTCGCCGTTGTTGGGGACGATCATGTAGCGGCCGTCGCTGGTGGTGAACGCGCGCCAGGGCGTGTCGCCAAGCGCCAGGTCCTTGAGCGTCTGGCCCGACTCCAGGTCGATCACGGCCATGCGGTCGCCCTCGCCGTAGGCCGCGAAGCCGAGGCGCCCGTCGGGCGTCGCCGTGACGTTGATGATGCCCTGATAGGCGGTGTCGTCATCCTCGTGGTGCGCGAGCGCGCGGTCCGGCCCGATCACGATCTCGCCCGCGACCGTGGCCTGCGGCACGTCGATCACGCTGACGAAGCTCGCCCCGAGGTTGCCCACGTAGAGGCGCTGGCCGGCGAGGTCGAAGGTCATGTTGTGGGGCTCGTGCAGCCCGTCCACGCGCGCAAGCTCGCGCTCGGCATCGAGCGAGACCAGCGAGACCGTGCCTTCGCCGATATTGCCGACGGCAAGCACCGCGCCCGAGGGGTCGAGCTCCATGTGCTCGGGCTCGTGGCCGAGGGGGATGGTCGCCGTCGTCTCCAACGTCGCGAGATCGATCACCGAGATCGTGTTGTCGGCGGTATTGGTCACGACCATCTTGCCGAGCGCCTGGGAGACCGCGACCTGATGCGGCACCTCGCCCACCTGAACATGCGCCACCACCGCGTCGATGCGCGTGTCGATCACCGCCACGTCGGCCGAGGCCCGGTTGGGCACGAACACGTAGTGCGAGAGGTCGTCCAGCGCGTGCACGCTCGGCGCCGTCACGGCGAGCGCGGCGAGCGCACCGAGGCCCGCTGACAACAGCTTGTTCATTCCTTCCCCTCCTTGGGTTCGCGCGGGCCACCGCCCGCCCCGCCGGCGGCGGCATGGACAGACCAGCAGCATAGAAATCGCCGCCCGCAGGGGTCAAGCGTGCGTGCTGGCTCACTTGGTATTTCTCGCCAGGGTCGCGCACCCCGCGGCTTCGCGCATTCTCCGTGGGACGGGCAAACATTGATTTTATGCGGGATGCGCCGGGATCAAGCGGGATGGGTGGGCTTCCAGGGGGATCCGCTCGCCGAGAGAGCATCCACTTCTCCTGCCTCCACTGGCCACGGCCCGCTTGCTCTCGCACGTCATGACGCAACGGTGGCGCGCCCGCCGCGCGCTGTGCAGCGCACCATGGAACGTGGCGAAACGTGCCGGTCAGTCCTTCTCAGGACGCACGCGGGCGATTCTGAGCGCGTTGGTGGTGCCTGGAGTGCCGAAGGGGACGCCGGCGGTGATGACGATGCGCCCCCCCGGCGCCGCGTGGCCGGCGGCGAGCGCCTGGGCGCACGCCTTCTCCACCATGTCGGTAAAGCCGGTCGCATCGTCGGTGTGGACGCAGTGGACACCCCAGAGGAGCGCGAGGCGGCGGGCCGTGCCGCGGTCGGGCGTCAGCACGAGGATGGGCACCGGCGGACGCTCGCGCGCTGCCCTCAGCGCGGTCGAGCCCGAGGAGGTGTAGGTCACGATGGCGGCGGCATCGAGAGTCTCCGCCACCTGGCGCGCGGCCGCGGTGATGGCATCGGCCGTCGTCGCCTCGGGGTCCTGCTGCTGCCAATCGACGTGGCGCCGGTAGGACGGATCGCGCTCCACGCGTTCGACGATGCGATTCATCATCGCCACCGCCTCGAGCGGATAGCGCCCGGCTGCGGATTCGCCGGAGAGCATGAGCGCATCGGCCCCGTCGTAGACTGCCGTCGCGACGTCCGAGGCTTCGGCGCGGGTCGGCGATGGCGCGTTCATCATCGAATCCAGCATCTGCGTGGCGACCACCACCGGCTTGCCGGCGGTTCGCGCCGCATGGACGATACGTTTCTGCACGGCCGGCACGTCCTCCGGCGCGAGCTCCACGCCGAGGTCGCCGCGTGCCACCATGATCGCGTCCGAGAGCGCGATGACCTCCTCCAGGCAGTCGAGCGCTGCGGGCTTTTCCAGCTTGGCGACGATGGCCAAGTCCTCCGGCACCAGGCGGCGCGCTACCTTGATGTCCTCCGGCCTTTGGACGAAGGAGAGCGCCACCCAGTCGACGCCAAGGTCGAGAGCGAAGGCGAGGTCTTCCCGATCCTTGGCCGTAACCGCCTCGATCGGCAGCGTCACGCCCGGCAGGTTGAGGCCCTTGCGGTCGGAGAGGACCCCCGGCGTCACCACCACGGTCTCGGCATGGTCGGGCCCGCACGCGGCGACCCGAAGCCGCACCTTGCCGTCGTTGAGCAAGATCTCCGCGCCGGGCGCGATCGCCGCGAAGATCTCAGGGTGCGGAACGGGCACCCGTGCCTCGTCCCCCGGCACTTCGCTGAGGGTGAGGGTGAAGCGCTGGCCCTGCACGAGCGTAACCTCTCCGTTCCCGAACGTGCCGATCCTGAGCTTCGGCCCTTGCAGGTCCGCGAGGATGCCGATGGGCCGACCGGCCTCCGCCTCGACTGCGCGGATGAGGGCGTGGCGGGCGCGGTGCTCGGCGTGGCTGCCATGACTGAAGTTGAGGCGGAACACGTCCACCCCGGTCTCGAACAGCGCGCGGACGGTCGCCTCGTCGGCGCTCGATGGCCCGAGGGTCGCGACGATCTTGGCGCTGCGGTGGCGTCGCACGGCTCGTGCCCCTGCGGTGTGCCCGCCTCTATATCGGCACGGCGCCGCCGCCGGTCAACGGCGAACCAGGATGGCGCGGAAGTCGTTCACGTTTGTAAGCGTGGGACCGGTCATCACCAGATCGCCAAGTCCGGCGAAGAAGCCGTAGGCGTCGTTGGCGGCAAGCCGCGCGGCGGCATCCTCGCCTGCCTCTCCGGCGCGGGCGAGGGTATCGGGCTTCACCAGGGCCCCGGCATTGTCCTCGGTGCCGTCGATTCCGTCGGTATCGCAGGCGGTGGCGAAGATGCCGGGCGCGCCATCAAGGGCCAGTGCGAGCGCGAGCGCATACTCGGCGTTGGGGCCGCCGCGACCCTCACCGGTCACGGTCACCGTGGCCTCGCCGCCGGAAAGCAGCACCGTGCCGGGCGCGGCATCGCGGGCAAGCCGGGCGTGCTCGCGGGCAAGGGCGCGTGCCTCGCCCTCGAGCGCATCGCCCAGGACGACGGGCTCGTAGCCCGCCTCGCGCGCGGCCTCGGCTGCCGCGGCGAGCGCCATGGCCGGTGTTGCCACGATCCGGGTCTCGGCCTCCGCAAGTCGAGGGTCGCCTTGTTTCGGCGTCTCCTCCGCCCCGCGTTCGAGATGCCGGATCACGGCGTCGGGTTCTGCGATTCCGTACGTCTGCAGCACGGCCAGGGCATCGGCGAAGGTGGTGGGATCGGGCACGGTCGGGCCCGAGCCGATCACGGCGGGCTCGTCGCCCGGCACGTCGGAGATCAGCAGGCTCACGACCCGCGCCGGATGGCAGGCCGCTCCAAGCCGTCCGCCTTTGATGGCGGAGAGGTGCTTGCGCACGCAGTTGATCTCGCCGATGGCGGCGCCGGAGCGCAGCAGCGCGCCGGTCACCGCCTGCTTGTCGGCAAGTTCGATCCCCTCCGCCGGCAGGGTGAGAAGCGCCGAGCCGCCTCCGGAGATCAGGCAGAGCGCGAGATCGTCCGCGCTCAAGCCCTTTGCCAGGGAGAGGATGCGGGCTGCGGCCTCGCGCCCGCCTGCGTCCGGCACCGGGTGCGCCGCCTCTACCACCTCGACCCTTGCCGTCGGCACGCGGTGGCCGTAGCGAGTCACGACCAAGCCCTCCAGCGGGCCCTCCCAATGCTCTTCCACGGCCCGCGCCATGGTTGCGGCGGCCTTGCCGGCACCCACGACCACGGTGCGGCTCGCAGGCGGCTCGGGCAGGTGCGGAGGCAGGCACTGGGCCGGCTGGGCGCTTGCGAGCGCCGAATCCAGGAGGCGGCGCAGCAGGAGTCTCGGGTCTTCGCTCATGCCTCACCATGCCAGAGCCTCCGGCGAGCGTCATCCGCCGGCCGGAGCACGGCAGCCGCGCCGCAAGCGCAGCCCGGCACGACGCGCTACCATGCCGGCGTACAGCACCCGGTGCCGGCGCGGTTCGGGTGACACGGGAGCCCGCCCATGATCCCTGCCCGCCGCCGCCTGCTCTTCGGCGCCGGCCTCGCGGTTATCTCCGGCCTCTGCTTCAGTTCGGGCGGTTTCTTCGTCCGCTCGGTGTCGGTCGATCCCTGGGAGATCATCTCGGTCCGCTGCTTCTTCGCCGGGCTCGGCGTGCTCCTGATCCTCTTCGTGAGCGAGCGGGGCCGGGTCTGGCCGGTGCTTCGGGCTTCGGGCTGGCCGGTGATCGCGGTGGGCGTCGCCACCGCCTGGGGGATCATCGCCTACGTACTGTCGATGCAATACACGCTCGTCGCCAACGTGATCGCGATCATGACGACGTCGACCGTCATGGTCGCTCTGCTGGCGAAGCCGGTGCTGGGCGAGCCGGTGGCGCTCAGAACCTGGCTCGCGCTGCTGGGCAGCCTCTGCGGCGTCGGCGTCATGTTCTGGAGCGACGTGGGCAGCGGCGGCATCATCGGCAATCTGCTGGCGCTCTCGATCGCCGCCGCGATTGCGCTCCAGACCCTGATCGCGCGGCGCTTCCGCACCGGGCGGATGGAGCCCGCGGTATTGCTCGCGGCGGTGATCGCGGGCCTCGCCTCGCTGCCGCTGGCACTGCCGTTCGACGCGACGGCGAAAGAAGTGGGATTCATGGCCGCGCTCGGCCTGGTGCAGCTCGCCTCCGCACTCACCCTCTACTTCTACGCCGCGCGCTACCTGCCCGCGCCGATCCTGATCTTCGTCGTGCTGATCGATGCGGTCTTCGCGCCGATCTGGGTCTGGCTCGGCTTCGGCGAGGTGCCGGGCACGCTGGTCTTCATCGGCGCCGTGGTGATCCTGGCCTCGGTGGCCGGCAACGCGCTCTTCGGGGTGGTCGCCGCACGCCGAGACCCGCCGGGCGAAACCTAACCCGCGCGGCGCCCGTGCTTGATGGTGCCGAAGGTCACGCCCCTGAGCAGCTGGTTCTGAAGGACGAACGTCACCACCACCACCGGGATCAGGAACAGAGTCTCGATCGCGGCGAGCCGCCCCCAGTCCACGCCGATCCCGCTGCCGAGGCTCCCCCCTATGCCGACCGGCACGGTCCGCGTCTCCGGCCCCGTGAGCAGCAGCGCCATCAGGAACTCGTTCCAGGTGAGGATCAGGCCGAGCGTCGCGGTCGCGGCGATGCCGGCTTTCACCTGCGGCAGGCAGACGCGGAAGAAGACCCGCCATTCCGAGCTTCCTTCGGTCCGTGCGGCGTCTTCCATCTCGCGCGGCAGGTCGTCGAAGAAGCTCTTCATCATCCAGATGGCGAACGGCAGGTTGAACGCGGTGTAGAGCAGGATGATGCCGAGGTAGCTGCCGGCCAGCCCGGTCATGCGGAAGATCACGAAGAGCGGGATGATGAGGACGATGGGCGGCAGCATCCGCGTGGTCAGCACGACCAGCAGGTAGGTGTCGTTGCCCTTGAGCGGCCAGCGCGAGAAGCCGTAGGCCGCGCCGGTGCCGAGGATCAGCGCGAGCCCCACGCTCGCGCCCGAGATCACGATGCTGTTGACGAAGTAAAGCTCGAACCCGGTCTCGACCAGCGCGCCGCCCTCGTAGTGCACGCGGGCGAAGATGTTGGCGAAGTTGTCGAGGGTCGGCGTGAAGGCCAGCGTCGAGGTGAGAATGTCGCGCGGGCTCTTGAACGCGGTCAGCACGATCCAGAGCACCGGCAAGAAGTAGACGAAACCGACGATCGCGCAGAGCACGGTGCGCCCCCAGCCGGCTCGATCGATCGCGCGCCGCCTCATCCTCTTGCCGCCTCGCGTGCTCCGCACACGGCGTCCGCCACTCTGCGCCAGAACGTCTCTTCCCACCAGCGCCGCGCGGCGCCGGAGGTGGACGGCAGCACGTGGATCGCGGTCCCGCCGATGCGGCGCGCGTGCTCGCCATAGTCAAGGGTCTCGGCGGCGAGGAAGACACGCGCCGCCCGCTTGCCGTTGAAGGCCAGGACAGCGGGCCGGTGTCGCTCGATCTTGGCGGTGAGCGCGGCGGCATCGTCGGCTTGCCGGGAGAGATCGGCGTCAGCGCCCGATTCCGTCTTGCAGAGGTCGGTGAGCCCGATGCCGTAGCGCAGCACGGTGCGGAACTCGGCTGGCTCCATCAGACGCGGCGTCAGCCCTACGCGGTGGAGCGTCGGCCAGAACATGTTGCCCGGTCCGGCATAGTAGGCGCCGACGCGCGCCGAAGCGGCGCCCGCCGCCGAGCCGCAGAAGACGACACGCAGCCCGGGGCCGAGCACGTCGGGCAGGACATCCGGCACGGTCGGGGCAGCCATGGGCCTGGGGATACCTCCTCTTGCGCTCGTGAGCGCGCTCTATCATAGACAGCCTGCGGCTGAAGACAGCGACGGAGCGGAGCGGTGCGGAACTTCAAGGTGGATGGCGATCGCCTGTGGGCGAGCCTCATGGAGATGGCGAAGATCGGGGCGACGGAGAAGGGCGGCGTCTGCCGGCTCGCGCTCACCGATGTGGACAAGGCAGCGCGCGATCTCTTCGTCCAGTGGTGCGAGGAGGCCGGCTGCACCGTCAGCATCGACAAGATGGGCAATATCTTCGCCCGCCGGGCCGGCAAGGACGACTCGCTCCCGCCGGTGATGACCGGCAGCCACATCGACAGCCAGCCGACGGGCGGCAAGTACGACGGCATCTACGGCGTGCTCGCAGGCCTCGAGGTGATCCGCACCCTCAACGACCTCGACTATGAGACCGACGCACCCATCGAGGTCTCGGCCTGGACCAACGAGGAAGGCTCCCGATTTGCGCCCGCGATGGTGGCCTCCGGCGTCTTCGGCGGCGTGTTCACGCTGGAGGAGGGCCTGGCGTGCACGGACGTCGACGGCAAGACCATCGGCGAGGAGCTCGAACGCATCGGCTACGCGGGAGAGATGGAGTGCGGCGGTCGCGAGGTCGGCGCCTTCTTCGAAGCTCACATCGAGCAGGGGCCGATTCTCGAAGCGGAGGAGAAGACCATCGGCATCGTGCAGGGGGTGCAAGGCATCAGCTGGTTCGACGTGACCGTGACCGGCATGGAATCCCACGCCGGCACCACGCCGATGGAGCGCCGCAGGGACGCGATGGTGGGCGCTGCAATGCTGGTTGCGGCGATCGACCAGCTCGCGCTCGACAACGCGCCGGACGCCCGCTCGACAATCGGCGTCATGCGGGTAAGCCCCAACTCGCGCAACGTGATCCCCGGCTCTGTCTACTTCTCGGTGGACCTGCGCCACCCGGATCCCGACACGCTCGCGGCGATGACCGCCGAGGCCCAGCGCCAGGCAGAGGCGCTTGCCGCCGAGCGCGGGCTGGAAATCACCTTCGAGGAGATCTGGCACTCACCGCCCATCAAGTTCGCCGCCGATTGCGTCGGCGCCGTGCAGAGCGCGGCGGAATCCCTCGGCTACGCCAGCCAGCCCATCACCTCCGGCGCAGGCCACGACGCGGTCTACGTCTCCCGCGTGGCCCCCACCGGCATGATCTTCATCCCCTGCGAGGACGGGATCAGCCACAACGAGATCGAGGCCGCCACGCAGTCCGACATCGCGGCCGGATGCGACGTGCTGCTCAACGCGATGGTCGCGCTCGCCACCCGCGACGAGGGCGAGGCGCGCGACAGCACGTGACACCTATCCCGCGACTTCGCGGCGGACGATGGCGGCTCCCTCCACCATCGCCTTGAGCTTGCCGAACGCGGTCTCTCGCGTGAGGTATTTCATGCCGCAGTCGGGTGCCGCGACGAGGCGGTCCGCCGGCACCACCGCGAGCGCCTCGCGCAGTCTGGTCGCCACGGTCTCCGGCCTCTCGATGGCGGGATCGTTCATGTCGATCACGCCGTAGAGAATTTCCTTCGACGGCAGGTGGGCGAGGATCGCCGGGTCGAGACCCGGCTGGGCCGCCTCGATGGAGATCTGGTCTGCCGCCGTCGCCTCCAGCTCAGGCAGGAAGGAATAGCCACTGGGCTTCTCCGCCTTGATCATGGCCGCGTAGCCGAAGCAGAGGTGCAGCGCGGTCTTGCCGCCCACGCCCTCCAGCGCCCGATTGATCGCCTTCACCGCGTAGCCGCGCGCGGCGTCGGGCCGGGCCTGAACGTAGGGCTCGTCAAGCTGCACGATGTCGGCGCCGGCGGCAAAGAGGTCCCTGATCTCCTCGTTCACAGCCTCGGCGTAGTCCAAGGCGAGGCTTTCGGCGTCGGGGTAGTAGCCGTTCTCCGCCTGCTGGGTCATGGTGAAGGGGCCGGGCAGCGTGATCTTGATCGTGCGCTCCGTATTGGCGCGCAGGAACTTGACGTCCTCCACCTCGATGGGGCGTTCGCGCCGGATCGGGCCGGAGACGAGGGGGACCGGCGCGGGGTTGCCGGTGCGGTCCATGTGCGTGCCGATCCGTACCTTGTCGATGCCGCCGAGCGCGGTCGCGACCCGGTTGGAATAGCTCTCGCGCCTGATCTCGCCGTCGCTGATGACGTCGACTCCCGCGCGCTCCTGGTCCCGGATCGCGGCAAGCGTCGCCGCCTCCTGCGCCTCTTCCAGATGTTCGGACGGGATGCGCCAGATTTCGTGCGCGCGCACCCGTGGCGGCAGCCGTTTCGCCAGATTGTCCATGTCGACGAGCCACTCCGGCTGCGGATAGCTGCCGACGACGGCGGTGGTCAGCACGGTCTCGCTCATTGCATCCGTCCCGCTCGTTGCTCAAGATCGGGCCGCCCCGGCGGCCGCGGCCACCACAGCCTACCGCTTGGGCACAGTATTGCCACATTGATCCGCTACCCGGACGCACGAGAAACCCGCTAGTCTGACGTGGCGCCTGCGCGCGGCGCAGCACGGAGTGAGGGGCGATGAAACTCTGCCTGATCCAGATGAACAGCACTCCCGACCACGGGGAAAACGTGGCCCGCGCCGCCGGCTACATCGACCGGGCGGTCGCGGCCCAAAAGCCGGATCTCGTGGTCGTGCCGGAGTTCTTCAACCACCCCTACGTCTTCCAGTACCGGGACTACGCGCACATCGACGAGGCGGAGGGCGAGGACGGCATCGCCATCTCGACCATGCGCGCCAAGGCCCGCGAGCACGGCATCCACGTCATCGCCACCATCTTCGAGTCCGTATCCGCCGGCCTCTGCTACGACAGCGCCATCGTGATCAATCCCGCGGGCGAAATTCTGGGGCGCTACCGCAAGGCGCATCCGGCTGCGGTCCGCAGCCTGGAGAAGATTTACTTCCGCTACGGCTCGCACTTCCCCGTGTTCCGCATCGGCGAGTGGCGGGTCGGGATAAACATTTGCTACGACACGTTCTTTCCCGAATCCGCGCGCTGCGCCGCAGTCAACGGGGCGGAGCTGATCGTGGTTCCCTTCGCGACACCGGCGGTCGCCTGCTGGCGCGAGACCATGCAGACCCGCGCCTTCGAAAACGGCGTCTACTTCGCGCCCTGCAACAAGGTGGGGCTGGAGGGGGAGTGGACCTTCGGCGGGCGCAGCATGATCGTCGCTCCCGATTCCGAAGTGCTCGCCGAGGCGGGCGACGAGGGCGACGAGACCATCACGGCGACCCTCGAGCGAGCCCGCGTCTTCGAGGCCCGCCGCGCCTGGCCGATGTTCCGCGACCGCCGTCCCGATCTCTACACCGCGATCACCACGCCGACCGAAGACATTCCGCGCTTCGACTGATCGTCGTGGCCTTGATGATGAGAACCGGCAAGCAAATTCTGGCGTGTGCCGTCCTCGCCTGTGCTCTGGCGTTTGCCGCCGCGGTGCAGCCGGCCGCGGCCGCCCTTGCTGCGGTAGAGGAGGGCGCGCCCGCGCCCGCCGCGCGCACGATTCCCGTCGCGCCGGTTGATCCCGGCAGCACGGCCGGGCGGATCGTCCTCGGCGTCGCCGACTGGCTGGAGCAGCGCTTGGGCTCCGGGTCCCAAGACGTGCGGCTCGCGCTCGATGCCCCGATGTGGGCCGAGGAACGGGATGGCACCTACATCCTCCACCTGCCCGGCGCACGTCTCGTGGAGCCCTCCGTGCCCCTCGTGCAGTGGGCGCTCGGCGACCTGGCCGTGGCGGTGAAGCCCCAGGGTGAGACCACATACGATTTCGAGACGACCTTGCCACCCGTGATCGACAAGGGCGAGGAGCGGCTTACCATCGGCGAGGGCACTGTCTCCGGCACCTGGCGGTCCGATCTGGAAGTCACCACCCGGCTGGAGGCCAGTGCCACGAACCTGCGGCTCTCCAAGGGCGAGGGTGCGGCCGCGGTGGAGGCGGTATCGGTTGGCGCGATCACATTGGCGGACGAAGTGGCCGAGGGCTCCGACGGGCTGTGGGACGGACTTTTCTCGTTTGCGCTTTCCGACCTCGCGGGCGAGAGCTTTCACCTGGGCCGGCTTGAGGCTTCGGGCAGCTTCGAGGACTTCGATCGCGATCTGGCCCTGCACATGCACGGAGATTTCGGCGCTCTCACGGGCGGCATGGGAGGGCCGACGGCGCTCGCGGATCTTCTGACGCCACTTATGGACAGCCACTGGGGGCGCTCCGAAATGACGATCGCCCTGCATGACCTGACGGCGACCGGCGACGATGCGGGCTTGGGCAATGGCGGTACGCTCTCACTTGGCCGGCTGGAGTGGCACGTCGATCTCGACGGCCGAGCCGAGCTCACCGATCTCGCCACGCGCATCGCGGCCGCCGACCTCCGGCTCGGCGGGGCCGCCGCCGCCGAGATTCCGCCCGCGCTGATGCCTCGGGCGGCGACCCTCGACATCGCCCTCACACGATTGCCGGTGCGCCGCATTGCCGACGCGCTCTCCGGCCTTGCGAAACGGGACGGGGCGGCCCAGTTCGGCGATGAGCCAATGATGGAGGTTATTCTTGACCACCTCGATGCGGCGGATTCGACGTTCGAGATTCGGGACATCCACATCGTCACGCGGTCGTGCGAGTTCCGCGCCGAAGGCCGCCTGCAGGTCGAGCCGGCGAGCGTCTTCGGCGTCATCGGCCGCCTGGACGCCCGCGTTCGGGGGCTGAGCGCGCTCATGGCGCTGGCCGTGGCGGAGGGCGAGGAAGACGTGGTGGCGCTGCTGATCGCACTTCAGGGTCTCGGCCGGCCGGTCTTCGAGGAGGGCGAGGATAAGCCGGCCTACGCTTTCGAGATCGATCTGCGCCGCGACGGGGCCGTCACCGTCAACGGCATCCCCTTTGACATGCTCCCCGGCGCACCCTCGCCGCAATGAGCGGCCGCCCGGCTCAAGTTAACCGGCAAGGATGATGGAACGCGGGGTACAGCGTCCGCTGACGCTGAGCCGCGAGGCGCTCGCCTCGGGCGCGCTCCGTCGCTTCGTCGAAGCGCATTCGCACATCGAGACGCGGAGCCCGGCAGAACTCGCGGCCTCCCGCCGTGCGGCGCTGGCAGGCCGCGATCTTTCCGGCGGCGTCTGGCTGTTCGCGTACGGGTCGCTGATCTGGAATCCACTCATCGATGTTGCCGAAAAGCGGCTCGGCACGGCCTACGGCTATCACCGGCGGTTCTGCATCTGGTCGGAGCTCGGCCGCGGCAGCCCGGAACGGCCCGGTCTGGTGCTCGCCCTCGACCATGGCGGTGCCTGCCGTGGCGTGCTGTTGCGCGTCGCGCCGGAGCGGGTCGAAAGCGAACTGGACGTGGTCTGGCAGCGGGAGATGCTCACCTCGGTCTATTGTGCGCGCTGGCTTCGGGTGCGGAGCGCGGCGGGCCCGGTCGAGGCGCTCGCCTTCATCGTGAACCGCGCCCATTCACGCTATGCGGGGCGACTCTCGGAAGAGTGCATTCTGGACACGATCGCCGCCGCCGAAGGTCCGATCGGACGCTGCGCCGATTACCTTATCGAGACCGTTGCCTCCCTGCGCGCCCTTGGTATCTGCGAGCCGAGCTTGGCCGCGCTCAACGACCGGCTGGCAGCGCGCGGGGGCGCATAGCTGCCGGAAGCAATCCACGCCGGCCCTTGCCAGGGTGCGACGGGAGCGGGATAGTCTTGCGGAAAAGGCCGGAGGCAACGGCATGAGTGAAGAGTTCGATTGGGAGATTCCGCTCTCGGCGCAGCCGAAGCCGGAGCAGGTGTCCTTCGACCTCGACCGCGCGCTCGGCGCCGTCGTCGGCTTGCGCGCCACCATCCCGGAAGACGCGTTCACAGCCGGGATCCTGGGAACCGAGAGGACCGGCAACGGGGTCCTGATCAGCGAAAGCGGCCTCGTGCTCACCATCGGCTATCTGATCGCCGAGGCGGAATCGGTCTGGCTGACGGCGAGCGACGGCAGCGTGCTCGCGGGTCACGCGCTGGGCTACGACTTCGAATCGGGGTTCGGTCTGGTGCAGGCGCTCGGCCGTTTCAACGTGCCGGCGCTCGATATCGGCTCCTCGGCTGCTCTTGAGGTGGGCGATTTCGTCATCGTGGCTGGCGAAGGCGGCAGGCGACGCTCGCTGAACGCCCGCGTCACCGCCAAGCGCGAGTTCGCGGGCTATTGGGAATACGTGCTGGACGAGGCCGTCTTCACCGCGCCGCCGCATCCGAATTGGGGCGGGTGCGGGCTGATCGACCGCCACGGCCAGCTCGTCGGCATCGGCTCGCTGCTGGTGCGCCAGGCTGGCGCTGGCGGGGACGACACGCTCGACGGCAACATGATCGTCCCGATCGACCTGTTGAAGCCGATTCTCGACGACATGCAGACGCTGGGCCGCACCCAGCGCCCGCCCAGGCCCTGGCTCGGCGCCTACGTCACCGAGGTCGACGAGGCGCTCGTCGTCGCGGGGCTCGCGCCGGAGGGGCCGGCCGAGCAGGCGGAACTGCAGGTCGGCGATCAGGTGCTCGCGGTCAACCGCCAGCCGGTCGGCAGCCTCGTCGAGCTCTTCCGCAGCGTCTGGGCGGTGGGCGAGGCGGGCGTCGCCGTGCCGCTCACCGTGATGCGAGACGGCGAGCCCCACGAAGTCCGGGTGCTGAGCGCCACCCGCGACGAGTTCATGAAGGCCCCTCAACTGCACTGACGACACCTGGCGTAAGCCAGGCCGCGCCGCGCAGGCCGCTCTCCGGCCCGAATCGCGCGCGGACGAGCCGGGTGGCGGGCCGGGCCACGTTCGCGTGAGCGCCCCAGGCGGCAGGAACCAGGCGATAGAGCGCGCCGATCTCCGAGAGGCCGCCGCCCAGCACGATCACGTCGGGGTCCAGCAGGTTGATGACGCTGGCAAGCGCCTGGGCCAGACGCTCGGCATAGCGGGCCACGGAGTCCGCCGCGATTGCCTCCCCCGCCTCCGCCCGCGTGCCGATCTCTTCGGCCGTGGCCTGGCCGCCCCCGAGCGCCGCATAGTCGCGCGCGAGTGCCGCCCCGTTGAGCCAGGTCTCGATGCAGCCTTGCGCGAAGCGTCCGCAGGCGCAGGGCACGCCGGCGCCCCCCGGCGTGGGCCAGGGGTTGTGGCTCCACTCGCCGGCGCTGGCGTTGGCACCCACCAGGGCCTCTCCCCGCACCACCAGCCCGCCGCCCACGCCGGTGCCGAGGATGACCCCGAACACCACCTCGGCCCCTGCGCCGCCGCCGTCGCTCGCTTCGGAGAGCGCAAAGCAGTTGGCGTCGTTGGCGAGCGCCGCCGGGCAGCCGAGCCGGGCCTCCAGGGCCTGGCGCAGCGGCTGCCCTTCGAGCCAGGGTAGGTTGACGATCATGCTGATCTCGCCGTCCCGCGTGATCACGCCGGGGAGGCTCACGCCCACGCCGGGTGCGCACACGCCGGCGGTCGCGAGCTCCTCCACCATCTCGGCGACGGCATCGACCACGCCGTTGAAGCTCTTCGGCACTGGCCGGCGCAGGCGTGCGCGCTCCGCCCCGTCGTCGTCGAGGCCGATGGCGGCGAGCTTGGTGCCGCCGATGTCGAAGCCGATGCGCATCGCGCCCTACCGAGCCTCAGGTGTGTCGCTGCGCTCCCCGCCGATCCAGGTGGCGCGGACGCGCAGGTCGTCGTCGAGCCAGACCAGATCGGCGCGGAGCCCCGGCGCGAGCCGCCCCCGGCTTTCGGCGAGTCCGAGGAAGTCCGCAGGATATGCAGCGGCCATGGCGAGCGCCTCCTCAAGCGGGATGCCGGCGTGGACGACGCAGTTCCTCACCGCCTGGCCTAAGTCGAGCAGCGAGCCGGCGAGCCGGCCGTCGGCCGTGCGCAGGCAACCGTCCACCACGCGCACGCGCTCATCGCCCAGGCTAAACTCATCGAGGGCGGGTGCGCCCACCGGCGCCATCGCGTCTGTGACCAGAAATAGCTTGCTGCGGGGTTTGGCGCGCCAGGCGAGGCGGACCACGTCCCAATGCACGTGGATACCGTCGGCGATGATGCCGCAGGCGAGATCATCGCGCGTGAGCGCCGCCCCGGTGGCGCCCAGCTCCCGGTGGCCCAACGGGCCCATGGCATTGAACAGGTGGGTCACGCCGGACAGTTCCGGCGCCGCCCTGTCGAAGGTGTGGGCATCGGCCTCGGTGTGGCCGGCGGCGACGATAACGCCGCGCGCCGCGAGCATGGCGATGTGGAAAGGCTCCACGCTCTCCGGCGCCAGCGTCACGAGAGTTCGTCCAGCGCCGAGCGAGGCGAGCAGGTCGAAATCACTCTCCGCCAGCGGCCCAATTTCACGAGCATCATGGACCCCACGCCGCGCCAGGTTGATGTGAGGGCCTTCGAAGTGGATGCCGAGGACCCCTGGTACCGCCTGATCGAGGGCCTCCCGCGTTGCTTCGACCGCGCGCGCCATGTCGGCGCGAGGGCCGGAGATGAAGGTCGGCAGAAAACCCGTGGTGCCGAAGGTGCGGTGGGCCCGGCCGATCGCCGCGATGGTCGCCGCCGTCGGCGCATCGTTGAACATCACGCCGCCGCCGCCGTTGACCTGGAGGTCGATGAACCCGGCCGCCAGCGTGCCCCCCGCGAGCCGCTCGATACGAGCGTCGGCGGGGATCGCGTCCTCCGCCACAATGTCGCGGATGACGCCGTCCGCGAACAGCAGGGCGCGGCCGGAGAGAATCCCCTCCGGGGTGTGCAGCCGGGCGCCGATCAGGGCGTCCATCGTCGCCCTAGCGGCCCGCGCCGGGAAACGGGTTCGCCGACGCGAGGCGGAATGTTAGTGTCGGTGCAAAGGTCACATAACCGGGTGTAAGCCATGCTGCGCGCTGCCTCAATCGGGATGGGCTGGTGGTCCGACGAGCTAGCGGACGCCGCACAGGGTAAGTCGGATGCGATCCGCATCGTGACCTGCTTCACCCAGTCGGCGGAAAAGCGCGCGGCCTTCGCCGAAAAATACGGCACGGCCCAGCACGACTCCTATGAAGCGGTGCTCGCAGACGACGGTGTTGACGCGGTCATCCTGACCACGCCGCACTCGACCCATGCCGAGCAGGTGATCGCGGCGGCGGCGGCCGGCAAGCACGTCTTCTGCGAGAAGCCCTTCACACTGACCCGTGCGAGCGCGCAAGCCGCGGTGGATGCCTGCGCCAAGGCCGGGGTGGTGCTCGCGATCGGGCAGAACCGGCGCTGGCACAGCGCGACTCGCGAGCTCAAGCGCAGGGTGGAGGGCGGTGACTTCGGCACGCTCCTCCACGCGGAGGCGAATTTCTCGGTGCCGAGCGCGCTCAGCTACCCGCCCGAGCTTTGGCGCTCCAACCGCGTCGAGAGTCCGGCCGGCTCGATCACCGGTCTCGGCATCCACATGATCGATGCCCTCGTCTATCTGCTGGGGCCCATCGCGCGGGTGGCGGCGCAGGCCCATCGGCGCGCGGTGCCGGTCGACATCGACGACACGACCTCGGCGCTGTTCGAATTCGAGTCTGGCGCTTCGGGCTACCTGGGCACGATGTTCGCCTGCCCCCACACTTCCTACATCAACGTCTACGGCACTGGCGGCAACGCCTTCGGCCAGATCGACAATAGTCAGCTTATTCTCCAATCGGCGGACGGGGTCAGGCGAGAGGAACCCATCCAGCCGAACGATACGCTGAGGCTGGAGCTCGACGAGTTCGCTGCGGCTTGCGCCGGCGAGGCGCAGTATACGGTGACGACCGAGGAGGCCGTGCACGGCATCGCCGTAATGGAGGCGCTGGTCGAGGCCGCTGCCGCCGGCCAGTGGGTGGAGGTCGCCGGCGGGGGCGAGGCATGAGCGCGCGCCACACCTTTTTCTGCATCGATGGCCACACCTGCGGCAATCCCGTGCGCGTGGTGGCGGGCGGCGGGCCGACGCTCTCAGGCGCCACCATGAGCGAGCGGCGCCAGCACTTCCTCCGCGACTACGACTGGATCCGCCGGGCGCTCATGTTCGAGCCGCGCGGCCACGACCTGATGTCGGGCGCCGTGCTCTATCCGGCGCTCTCGCCCGACGCCGATATCGCACTGCTCTTCGTCGAAACCAGCGGCTGCCTGCCCATGTGCGGCCACGGCACCATCGGGACCGTGACCATCGCCTTGGAGCATGGCCTCGTCACCCCGCGCAGCGACGGCGCGTTGGTGCTGGACACGCCGGCAGGCCGGGTCGAGGCGCGCTATCGCCGCAACGGCGCACGCGTCGAGGCCGTGCGCATCACCAACGTGCCGAGCTTTCTGGCGGAGACCGGTGTTGCCGTGGAGTGCCCCGGCCTCGGCCCGCTCACGGTGGACATCGCCTATGGCGGCAACTTCTACGCGATCGTCGACCCGCAGCCGGGCTATGCGGGGATGGAAGAATTCTCGGCAGCCGAGCTACTGGCGATGAGCCCCGGCCTGCGCGAGGCCTGCAACCGTGTGGTGGAGTGCGTCCACCCGGACGATGCGTCCATCACAGGCGTCAGCCACGTGATGTGGACCGGCGCGCCGCAGGACCCCGGCGCTCATGCGCGGAACGCCGTCTTCTACGGCTCCGGCGCGCTCGACCGCTCACCCTGCGGCACCGGCAGCTCGGCGCGCATGGCGCAGTGGGCAGCCACGGGCAGGCTCGCGCCCGGCGATGAGTTCGTGCACGAGAGCATAATCGGCAGCCTGTTTCGCTGCCGGGTCGAAAGCGCGACGAAGGTGGGCAATCACGACGCGATCGTGCCGAGCATCGAGGGCTGGGCGCGCGTCACCGGCCTCAACACCATTTTCGTGGACGAGGCCGACCCCTTCGCCCACGGCTTCCAGGTCACTTAGACCGGTTCGGTCGAGACATAAGGGAAAGTTATATCAAATATGAGCAATCAATATTGGACGCTATGCACCCAGCCGGCCAGTGTCGAACCGTTTGGCTGCGTGCCGCAATGGAATGCGGCCCGGCCTTGGCGGATGGGGCATGTCGGCAGAGCGTGGACGACGCGCGTTCGGGGAGACGAGAGAACATGACCGGTTCCGCCATTCGCAAGCCTGATCGCGCTCTTCGCGCGCACGTTCGTTCTCTTGCCCCGGCCTGTGCCGCACTTCTCGTGGGCACCCTCGGGCTGGGGTGTGCGGCTTATGGCGATGCGTCGGACGACGTGTCGCTCAACCCGCAGGCGAGCGACCCCGCCGCCGGCGCCTCGGCGACCTATACCGTCACGTACACGGGCGCGTGGACCGCGGTTGCCACGCCCGGGGGCGTTCCCGACGGTGCGCACTTCTCGCCGCTGATCGGCGGCGTTCACAATGCCTCAGTAGCGTTCCTTGAGGACGGCGGCACGGCCACGGCGGGTATCGAATCCATGGCGGAGCGCGGACGCACCGCCACCTTGACGAAGGAAATCGAGGCAGCCGGGACGAATGCGCTGAGCGTGCTGCGCAAGGAATCGGGCTCCGGCGCGACGGAGTCCTCGACGTTCGAGTCCGTCGTGCTCACTGCCGACCATCCCCGCATCACCCTGCTCTCGATGATCGCGCCGAGCCCTGATTGGTTCGTCGGCGTCTTCGGCCTCCCCCTGCTCGACGCCGAGGGCGGCTGGGTCGAGGCGCTGACGGTGGATCTCCACCCCTGGGATGCCGGGACCGAAGAAGGGAACGAGTTCTCGTTCGACAACGCGGCAACCGTGCCGCAGGGCACCATTACCAGCCTCCAGGCTCAGGGCAGGTTCTCGGATTCGCCGATGGCGACGCTGACCTTCACCCTCCAGTCGGCCGAATAGGGTGACAGGAACCCCCGCTGCGGCAGTCCAGCATAGCGGCGCGACCGTCGCCGAGAATGCGCACAAGCACACCCAAAAGCACTGCAAGCCCCCACTCGCCGCCCTGTTGTTCGCGTTGGTCCTCGTCGCGGCGGCGCTCACGCAGGGTCCGCGCGCTTATGCGGACGAATACAGCGATGCCTTGCTCGAAGCCTTCGCTTCCGCCGCCATCGAGGTCAGCAGAAGGATCGAGACTTGGCGGCCTCTCATCGAGAGCGCGGCTGACGAGGACGGGCGCGAGGCCCTGATCGAAGAGGCGCAGGCCGACCTCGCGCGCGCAATCGAAGAGACGGAAGGCATCGACGAGGACGAGTACTACGCCATCTACGAGGCCGCGCGGGAGGACGAGCTGCTACGCAATCGATTAAACGAGATCTTCTCCGCCAACTTGCAACGCCCGCAAGTCCCTCGCGCCGAGTGACCGCCTATCGAGGAACCGAAGGCCGATGAAGATCAAGCACATCACGGCGCGTTGGGTGCATGTGCCGATCCCCAAGGCGCAGCAGCACAAGAGCGACCTCGGCGTCGCCGACTTCTTCGACGCCACCATCGTGCGGGTCGAGACCGAGTGCGGCCTCGTGGGCTGGGGCGAAGCGAAGGCCTCGGTCGGCAGCATGGGCAACAACGCCGCGCTGGCTGTGCTGATCAACCGCGACCTGGGCCCGGCGCTGATCGGCGAGGACCCGCGCAGCCCCCGCCGGCTGTGGGAGATCGGCTACAGCGGCAGCCGCGCCCACTTCTCGCTGACCGGCGGCCAGGCCTTTCCCGTGCTGGACCGCCGCGGCAGTCGGATCAGCGCCGTCGGCGCCATCGACATGGCCTGCTGGGACATTCTGGGCCGCTCCCTCGGGGTGCCCGTGTGGCAGCTGCTCGGCGGCAAGTGCCGGGATGCCATGCCGGCCTACGCCTCCGGCGGCTGGGCGCCGGCCGAGGCCATCGGCGCACAGCTGGAAGGGTACATCGCGCGCGGCGGCTTCGGCGCGGTGAAGATGCGGGTCGGCGCCGGCGACGGCGACGTTATCACCTCGGTGCGCCGGGTCCGGGCCGCGCGCGCCCATCTCGGTTGCGACATCCAGATCATGGTGGATGCCCACGGCACATTTTCGGTCAAGGAGGCGCTCCGCTTCGTGCGACTGGTCGAGGGCTGCGGCCTCTCCTGGTTCGAGGAGCCGGTGAATGTCGACGACAGGGCCGGCATGGCTGCCGTGCGGGCCGCAAGCGACATCCCCGTCGCCGCCGGCGAAAGCGAGTTCACCCGCTTCGATTTCCGCGATCTGCTGGAGCATGGGGCCGTCGATTACTTCCAGCCCGATCTTGCCATTGCAGGCGGCATCACCGAGGCCATGCGGATCGCCGCGCTGGCCGAGAGCCACGGCATCAGACTTGCGCCCCACCTCTGGGGCGGCGCGCTCAACTTCGCCGCCGGGCTCCAGGTCATGG
>JAPPNV010000130.1 GCA_028818565.1 Rhodospirillales bacterium
ACGTCCGGATCTGTGCGGGGGGAGCGGGGCAACCCGCTTCCCTACCGCGCTAGGCCTCGCGGTAAGCCTCGGCGTAGAGGGGGAACTTCTCGAAGTCGAGCAGGTCGTTGCGGGTGGAGCTCCCGCCGAAGCCGCTCATGCGCTGGGCCGGATATGTCGAATAGCCGGCGCGAGCCTGCTCGCCGTCCCCGCCGATGTCGATACCGCTCTCGAGCTGCCGCGCGACGACGTGCCGGGTGCGCGCGCGGACCGCGGCGTCGAGCGCCGCAGGATCGACCGGTTTGCCATGGTCCTGCCGGATCAGCAGGGCGCTGAGCTCCGGGCTCCGCGCCAGACTGCCGGCGTGTGTGGTGAGGATCCGTTCTTCGCTCCGCCGCATAGCGCTGGCCCTCCTCGAGGCTATCCCGTTTCGTCCCAATGTTAATCGACCATCCATCGTGTCTCCACCGCGTCCCGAGTCGCACACGTTGCATGGAAGGCCGGGCCGGTTTTCCCTCTGGAATCAAGATTATCAGGCGATGAAACTTCCATGAAACCTTATGGTGTTCCAAAATCTACGCTGTAACATAGTTGAAATGATATGATGGTATGCGATTTTGTTTGAAATAGAGCGCTGGTCTAACCACTTCATATCAACTTCGCATTGGTCGGGCCATTTTCTAAGATGTAATTTGCATACTAATTATATTAATCTCTTTATTTCAACAGTTTATGTGGGAAACTATGCCGTTTATGGTATAGCACAAGGCCAACAAAATATATTGATTCGGCATATATTTCTTGCCATTTTACGCCTGCCTTCGCTCTGTACAGTGGTCCCAGTCTCCGTCGACTTTGACACTGAGACGCTGAAGCACGGTCTCGATTCTCGAGAACAGCACCGGTTGTGAGGTGAGAAGCCCATGAGTGAACTCGGAGTATCCGCCTCGTTTAGGCGGATAAAGTGGCTGAATGCAACGGTAAGTCACCGCCCATGGCGTGGGGAGACGCCTCGATGATATGGACGTACTCAGTATTCGTCGCCTGGCTCACAGGCGTGAGTCTCATCGTCGCGGCGCTGCTTCTCTCGACAGCGGGTGCGTAGGCCCGGGCGGCCGTCTACGGCAACGCGCCCGGATCGCGAAATCTGGACCGAATGCACAAAGGAAGAGAACTCGAGTGACTCCCTTATCCCGTACGTCTCACCACGGTCATGGTCTGCGCCCCTCCCTGGCGTTCGACCCGCTACCCGCCTGTCCCTCCCTGCAGGCCGGGCAGCGCCGCGCAGACCATGACCGTGGTGAGACTTGCGGATTCGCTTCAAGACCGCAGAGACGAACACTCTGGAAGTCGCTGGCGAGCGCGACAAGAACGGCTGCGCAGATGTCCACCCAGTTGGTTCGGGCAAGACAATGTAAGCCGATGGAGGACGGCTGGGCGCCTACCCTTGCCCGAACCGGCTGACGCTTCGTGGCGGCACCGCGCCGCCGGCTAATGCGGCGCGGTGCTTCGCGGTGCCGGACCCGTCGACAGCGAGCGTGCCGTCTTCCGCACTTCCGGCGAGCTTCACGCCGTAGACCGTCTCCGCGTGGTCTCGGGTCACATAGCCCTCGACCACGTCCTCCAGCACACGCCCGGGCTCGCGAGTGAGCGGGTCGCCGTAGCCGCTACCGCCGTTATCCACCGAGCGCACGAACTCGCCGGGCGCGAGCGCCAGCATCACCCCGTTCGGCACCGAGTCCTCGGAGCCGTCGGCGTGCAAGTGGCCATGGTAGGCGTGGTTGGCGTCGCTGCCGCCGCGCACGCCTCTGGGCGGGTTGATCGTGCCGCCGCCCATGATGCTCACGGTCATCCGGTCGCGACGCGGGCCGAAGATCACCTCGGTCGCGGGCCCGCCCCGCCTGCGCCCCGCGCCGCCCGAATCAGGGAGGAGCCGCTGCGAGCGAATCAGCATGGGGAAGCGCTGCTCGTCGAACTCGATGCTGTCCCGATGCAGCAGGCCGCAGCCCCCCGGCGTCAGCAGGTAGATCATGCCGTCGTGCTTGGGCAGCGCCGGCCCGCCGCCGCCCATGAGATAGACCTGGTTGATGTACTCGGCCCCGCCGCGCCGCCAGTCCCTGCCTGAGACCACGCCCATGCCGGCTGAAAAGCAGAGATTGCCTTGGGCCAGCCCGTGGCCGTCGCCAAGCTGCGTGAAGGCCGATTGCACGAGGTTCACCACCACGTCCGCCATGTTGGTCGTGGCGAGCGAACAGCTATGCGGGAAGCGCGGGATGCCGACCACGCAGCCCTCGCGCAGCTTGACCTCGAGGCGGCGGAAGCTGCCGGCGTTGGGCGGGATGTCGGACTCCAGGTTCTCGAACACGCCCTGGATGCAATTCGCGGTCGCGCAGGCCTCGGTGAGGTTGAGGCCTGCGTCGATGCAGTCCGGGTTGTCGCGGAGGTCGACGGTGATGCGGCCCTCATCGGGGTCGATCCCGACCTTGACTGTGATTTCCAGGCTTTCGGGCAGGAAGGGCTGTACCGGATCGTGCATCCCGCGGTTGACCAGCGTGCCCCTGGGCAGCCTGCGGATGGCGTGATCGGCGCGGCGCTCGGCATAGTCGAACCAGGCGTCGATAAAGCGCCGCATCTGGTCCACGCCGTGCTTCGCGGCAAACGCCTTCAGCCGTCGCTCGCCGATCCGCGCGGCGCCGAGTTGCGAGAGATAGTCGCCGTACCACTGGTCCGGCACCCTGATCCGACGGCGGCACATGCGCACGATGTCTTCGTTGTCCCGGAAATTCCGTTGCACGCGCACGCAGGGGAAGATCAGCGCGCCTTCCTCGTACACATCGCGGGCGCGCGGCGTGTATGTGGTGGGGATGCTGTCGCCGCAGTCGGCCTGATGGCCCTTCACGGTGACGTTGAACAGGTGCTCGCCGTCGCAGAAGACCGGCACGATGATCGACCAGTCGGCGGCGTGGCTGTTGCCGTCGTAGGGGTCATTGTGGAGGTAGGCGTCGCCCTCGCGGAAGTCCGGATGCACGCGGCACATGGTCCTGGTCTGCAGATGGGCGCCGTATATGTGAGCCGGGATGCCCTCGGCGGCCGCCAGCAGCTCGTTGTCGGCCGTGACGATGGCGCACGAGAAGTCGCGCGACTGGCCGATCACGGCCGAGCGCGCGGTGCGCATGACGACACCCGTCATCTCGCGCAGGATCGCGTCGATTCGATTCGCCATGATCGCGACCTGCACGGGGTCGAGCTCTTTCGAACCCTCTGCTCCCGTCCGTGCCGCTTCTCGCGCCGGCTCCAGAATGTAGTTGGCGCCGGGCGAGACCCGTGCCTGCGTTTGGGGATAGACCACCACTGTGGTGGTCGGTTCCTCGATGATGGCGGGGCCGGCGATGGCATCGCCCGCCGCCAGCGTTGCTCCCTCGTAAACCGGTGTTTCCAGGAACCCGGCGTCGCCGAAGAAAGCGCGCGTGGTGCGGCGCGGCGCCGGCGGCCCGCTGCGCCGGACGCCCTCCTCGGCGGCGGCAGGCCGCGGCCGGTCAAGAAAGGCCGTGAGCCGGCCCTTCCAGTTCAGGCATTCGAGCAGCCCATCCTCCTCCTTCACGCCGTAGAGCCGCTCGTGCACCTCGTGGAAGTGTTCGACCAGGTCATCCACCGCACCGAGGCCTGAGAAGCGCGGGGCCGGCATCGCGATCTCGGTTTCCCATTGCTGGTTGAGGTAACGAGCATCGACGAAGTGGTCCTTGCGGAAGCGCGCGATCCCCCGCGCCCGCAGGCCGTCGGCGAACGCTTCCATGCCGGCGTCGATGTCGTTAAGGGTGTCGTTGACGGCGGCTTCGTCCCAATGGTCGGTGCGGACGTAGTGGCTCGCGCTGAACTCGGCGACGATGTCGGAATACTGCGCTCCGCAGGCGCTGAGCGCGCCCGCCGTCTTGGGCAGCAGCACGCGCTCGCAGCCGAGCGCCGCGGCGATGGGAAGGATGTTGAGGCCCGCCGCGCCGCCGCCGGCCACGAGCACGCTCTCGCGCGGATTGACCCCCTCGTTGACCGTGATCTCCTCGATCGCCTTGATCATGGTTTCGCTGGCGAGGGTGAGGATCGCCGCCGCCGCTTCCTCGACGGCCATGTCGAGCGGTTCGGCCAGCGCATTCACGGCACGCCGGGCAGCGGCCACGTCGAGTTTCATGCGCCCGCCCAGGAAGGCGTCGGGGTCGATGTAGCCGAGCACTACGGCGGCGTCGGTCACGGTCGCCGAATTCCCGCCCCGGCCGTAGCAGGCGGGGCCGGGGTCGGCGCCGGCGCTCTCGGGCCCCACGCGCATCAGCCCGCCCGGGTCGATCCAGGCGATGGAGCCGCCGCCAGCGCCCACGCTCCGCACGTCGACCGAGGAGAGCCCGAGATTGTGGCCGGAGAAGAGCCCGCCTAGCCACGTCTCGCGCGTGTATTTCACCGCGCCGTCGCGCACCATGCTCACGTCGAAGGTGGTGCCGCCGGCATCCACCACCAGCACATCGCGCCCGAGCCCCTCCGCCTCGGCGTAGGCGATACCAGCGAGCGGCGCCATCGCCGGACCCGACTTGACCATGAAGATCGGCCGGTCGGCGACATCATCGACATGCATGAGGCCGCCGGAAACCGTGCTGACCAGGAGCTCGCCGGCGAAGCCCGCCGCGCCGAGGTCGTCGCTGAGCGCGCGCAGGTGGCGTTGCATGAGCGGCTTCAGCGACGCGTCGATCGCGGTCGACGACGCTCGCGGATACTCCCGCAAAATCGGGTTGAGCCGGTGCGAGAGCGTGTAGGGAACACCCGGCATCGTCTCCTCGATCAAGGCGCCCAGCCGCTCCTCATGCGCCGGATTCTTGATCGACCAGAGCAGGCAGACGGCGACCGCCTCGACGTCCTGCCGCGCCAGGCGGGTGAGCGCTGCGCGCGCGGCGTCCTCATCCAGCGCCCGCTCTACTTCGCCTTCGGCCGTGATCCGCTCTGGGATCTCGGCGGTAAGACGGCGCGGCACATAGGGCTTGAGCGGATCGATGTGGAGCTCGAAGGGGTGCAGCTTGCCGCCTTGGCGATAGACCAGGATGTCGGGGAACCCTTCGGTCACAAGCAGAGCGGTCTTCGCGGTGGAGCCGGTAACGATCGCGTTGGTGGCCCAGGTCGTGCCGTAGATCAGCACGTCCGCGTCCCCGATCAGCGCCTCGACGGGGATGCCCATGATCTGCGCCGCATCGGCGAGGCCCGCCTTGACCCCATCGGCGCTGCGAGAGGGCGTGGACGGCGCCTTGCCAACCGTGAGCGCGCCGCCCGGTGCGGCAACGACGACATCGGTGAAGGTGCCGCCGGTATCGACGGCGATTCGGTAAGGCATGGCGGGGCTCCGCGCCGCGAACGAGGCGCGCATTCTACAGGCTCCGTCGTCATGCTGCCCGCGCGAGGGGGGCATCGACCGGGCCGTCAGGCTCGGACGGCGCGACTGCGCCGCTGAGGGAAATGAATACTGTGGACGCTCTCCAGACCCCGCGATAGTGTCGCGTCGCCAGCGAGGGAGGGTCCTTGATGCGACCATCCGGCCGCAAACCGGACGAAATGCGCCAGGTCAAGCTTGAGCCGGGCGTGAACAAGCACGCCGAGGGCTCTTGCCTGGTTCGTTTCGGTGACACGCATGTGCTCTGCACCGCGAGCGTGGAGGATCGTGTGCCCCCCTTCCTCCGCAACAAGGGGCGGGGCTGGGTCACCGGCGAATACGGCATGCTGCCGCGCTCCACCGGATCGCGCAGCGCGCGCGAGGCCGCGCGCGGGCGCCAGGGCGGGCGCACCCAGGAAATCCAGCGCCTGATTGGCCGCTCGCTCCGCGCGGTCACCGACCTTGAGGCGTTGGGCGAACGCCAGATCACCCTCGACTGCGACGTCATTCAGGCCGACGGCGGCACCCGCACGGCAGCGATCACCGGCGCCTTTGTGGCGCTCCATGCGGCGCTCGATGGTCTCGTAGCGTGCGGGGCGATCGAAGAGCTGCCGCTCGCGGACCAGGTTGCCGCCGTAAGTTGCGGCATCGTCGCCGGCGAGGCGGTGCTCGATCTCGACTATGACGAGGACAGCACGGCGGACGCGGACGCGAACTTCGTGCTCACTGCCGGCGGCGGGATCGTCGAGGTGCAGGGCACGGCGGAAGGCGATCCCTTCAGCGAGCCGCAGCTGATCGCCATGCTGGCGCTCGCCCGTTCAGGCGCCAAGCAGCTCTTCGCCCTGCAGCGGAACGCCCTCGCCGGGGCGGGCTAGGCGGGAATGGCCCGTCGTCTCAAGGCGGCGCGCCTGATCGTGGCGAGCCACAACGCCGGCAAGGTGCGCGAGATCGCGGCGCTGCTCGGCCCCCTCGGCATCGAGGCGGTGGGCGCCTCGGCGCTGGGTCTAGCGGAGCCGGAGGAGACCGGTGATACCTTCGGCGCGAACGCGGCGCTCAAGGCCCGCGCGGCGGCGGAAGCAAGCGGCGAGCCCGCACTGGCCGACGATTCCGGCTTGGTCGTGTCGGCGCTCGACGGCGCCCCCGGCATCTATTCCGCCCGCTGGGCGGGGCCGGGGAAGGACTTTCGCGTGGCGATGGCGCGCATCGAGGCGGAGCTGACGGCGGGGGGGGTCGAGACCGTCGGCGCGGCGGCCTATTTCGTCTGCGCGCTTTCGCTCGGCTGGCCGGATGGGCATTGCGAGACCGTCGAAGGCCGCGCGGATGGGACCCTGACGTTTCCGCCGCGCGGCCCGCATGGGTTCGGTTACGACCCGATCTTCGTCCCCGATGGCCACGGGCGCACATTCGGCGAGATGCGGCCGGAGGAGAAACAGCCGCTGACCCACCGTGCCCGCGCCTTCGAGCAGTTGGCGGCCTTTCTGCCGCCCCGGCCGTGAGCAGCGAGCCCGAACCCACCTCCACCGGCGCGCCCCCGGCGCTTGCCCTCTACGTCCACTGGCCGTTCTGCCTCTCCAAGTGCCCCTATTGCGACTTCAACAGCCATGTCCGGGAGAGCGTGGATCAGGCCAGGTGGCGGGGCGCGCTGATGCGCGAGCTCGACCACTTCGCGGCGTTGTTGCCGGGCGCGACGATTACGAGCGTCTTCTTCGGTGGGGGCACGCCCTCGCTGATGCCGCCTGAGACTGCAGCCGCCGTCATCGATCGGGCGGCAGCGTGCTGGACCCTCGCAGCGGACACTGAAGTCACTCTCGAAGCCAATCCCACGTCGACCGAGGCGGCGCGGTTGGAAGACTTCCGCGCGGCCGGCGTCAACCGGGTCTCGCTCGGCGTGCAGGCGCTCGACGACCACGCTCTCAAATTCCTCGGGCGCGGACACGGCGCGGCGGAAGCGCGGCATGCGGTGGCGCTGGCGCAGCGCATCATGCCGCGCAGCTCCTTCGACCTGATCTATGCGAGGCCCGGCCAGAAGGTCGAGGCTTGGCGCAACGAGCTGAGCGACGCATTGGCGCTGGCCGGCGATCACCTCTCGCTCTATCAGCTCACCATCGAGAAGGGCACGCCATTCTGGCGGCAGGAGCGCGACGGCGCGTTCGCGGTGCCCGACGACGATACCGGCCGCGCGCTCTACGACACGACGCAGGAGGCCATGGAGGCGGCCGGCTTTGCCGCTTACGAGGTCTCGAACCACGGGCGCGGCGGGGATGCCTGCCGCCACAACCTCGCCTACTGGCGTTACGACGACTACGTCGGCATCGGGCCTGGTGCCCACGGCCGAATTGCGCTGGCAAGGGACGGGCGGCAGGCGACGCGCCAGCACGCCGGCCCCGAATCCTGGCTCGCCGCCGTCGAGCGCGCGGGCCACGGCACGGTCGAGACTCGCCCCCTCGACCCGCAAGAACAGGCACGCGAGATGCTGATGATGGGGCTCAGACTTGCCGAGGGGGTGTCGGAATCCCGGCTCAGGCAACGCACCGGCTGTGAGCCGGACCGGATAATCGACCGCGACGGCCTCACACGACTCGTCGAGGCCAGCTACCTGGAGCGACGGGACGGGCGACTGCGCGCCACTGCCGCCGGCCGGCCGCTCCTCAACAGCCTGCTGGTCGAACTGCTGGTGTAGGGGCCGGCGATAGCGCCGGGACCGCGTGCTACGACGGGCTTTCTGGCCCGCGCGTGTGCATGGGGTCCGCTGCGGCGCGGGCAGCCTCACGCAGACGCCGCAATAGCCCGAAGCCGGGCGGGCGGAAGCGGGCGAACTGCCCCCGCGCCGTCTGGATTCGCATGACGTCGGCGATGCGGCGGTCGAGGAAGCCCCAGGTCGCCTGCGTGTCTTCGGAGCTGTCGTTCAGCCAGTAGAGCAGGGTGGAGAGGTAGACGCCGGCGAGCAGGGCGCGCTTGGTGTAGAAGCCGAAATCCGTCGACTTGTCGCCGACCGCGAACCAGATCGTGTCCACCGTGCGGTAGAGGGACGAGAGCGCGTGCGGGCCATTGGCGGGCTGCGCCAGGATCGGCAACGCCGCGCGGATCGCCTCGCGGTGCGCCACGTTCTGCTCCAGCCTGAGACGCACGGCGTGGGCGATGCGCTCCCGCAGACGCATCGCCGTCAGATCAACTTCCTCAAGTGCCTCTTCCATGCGGCGGTCGGCGTAGGCCGCGTGATAGGTGACGAGCGCGACGGGCCCGCCGGGAAAGGCCTGGTGCGCTTCTTCTGGCTCGATACCGACCTCCGCCGCTGCCGTTGCCAGCGCCTTCTCGGACCAGCCGTCGAAGGGCACGTGGGGGAGCGCCGCGACCAGCAGCCGGTCGCGCGACTCGTCCGCCGGCAGCGCCTGCCACATGGCTCAGGCCTCCGCGGCCGCCGGGCGGCCGAGCTCGCTCGTGAAGGTAAGGGTCGAGAGGTCGGTCATCCGCATCGGATAGAGGATTCCGTCTAGGTGGTCGCACTCATGCTGCACCACGCGCGCATGGAACCCTTGCGCCTCGCATTCGTGATTGCGGCCCTCGGTGTCGGTCCAGCGGTAGCGGATGTGGTCGTGGCGCGGCACGATGCCGGCGAGGCCGGGCAGGGAGAGACACGCTTCCAGGTCCTCCACCATGCGCTCGCCGATCGGCTCGATCGCGGGGTTGATGAGGACCGTCGGCGACTCGAGATCGGACGAAGGCGCCGGCTCGCCGTCCGCGCTCTCTTCTCCCGCCGTCTCGCGGCCGGGCGGCACGCGAAAGATCACGAGTCGCAGCGGTGCATGGACCTGGGGTGCCGCGAGGCCGGCTCCGTTTGCGTCCTCCAACGTCTCCATCATGTCCTCGATCAATCGCGCAACCGCCGGTGCGGTCGGGTCGGCGACCGGCAACGCAGGGCAGCTCAGCACGGGATGGCCCATGCGTGCGATCTTGAGTATCGCCATGCCCTCTATATGGCCCGCTCCGGGCCCGCCGTAAACCGCTTCGCGCCGGCGAGTCGAGGGAGGGCGCGAAGCATGCCGGGCAGCCGTTGTCGAAATCGTGATTCAAACCGGCGGGGAGAGGTACTGGCGGCCGGGCATCATTTTGGTTATGCTGCGCCGCCGTCGCTCATAAGTTTCCAGAGGCCATGATTCGACGCATCGCTGCGACGCCGGCGCTCCTGTTTTCCGCCGTTCTGTGTGTTTCACTGCTCGCTGGCCCCCAGGGGGCGGACGCGCAGGTGAAGCCTGAGCCCTTGGCTGAGAACGCCAATTGGAAGGCGCACAGCTACGTCCGGGACGGCAATAAAGTCTGCTACATGCACGCCAAACCGGCGAATTCCAAAGGCAACTACAAGCGGCGCGGCGCGCCCAACGTCATGGTGACCCGACGCCAGGGGGCGAGGACGACGGAGGAAGTCAGCGTAACCTCGGGCTATCCCTATCCCGAGGGGAAGGTCGTGAAGGTGACCATCGACGGCCGCCAGTTCAACTTCGACCTGACCCATGGGGAGCACGCCTGGGTGAGTGATGAAGAGGCCGACGCCACGGTCGTCAAGGCCATGATACGCGGCCGCGAGATGAGGGTGCGCGGGGTCTCGCTCAAGAACACGTATTCCGAGGACAGCTACTCCCTCATCGGCTTTACCAAGATCCACGACGCCATCGTCAGGGCGTGCCAGTAGCCCAAGATTCCGCTGCGGGCTCAAGGCCCGCTACGGACGGCCTCACATCGAACGAAGCGAGCGCTTCCGAGAACGAGCGCGAGAGCTTGATCGGGCTCTCGCGGGACGAGCTTGCCCTGCGTCTGCAGGACGTCGGCGTGCCGGAAGACCGCCTGCGTATGCGGGCCAAGCAGCTCTGGCACTGGATTTACCACCGCGGCGCCGTCGAGTTCGGTGCGATGACGACGATAAGTGGCGCGCTGCGCGCGGCGCTCGCCGAGCGCTATACCTTGGCGCGCCCAGGGGTGGCGACGGAACAACGCGCGACGGACGGCACCCGGAAGTGGCTGCTGCGCTTCACTGACGGCCGGGAGGTGGAGACCGTCTACATCCCGGAGGAGGACCGCGGTGCGCTTTGCATCTCCTCCCAGGTAGGCTGCACGTTGTCCTGCACCTTCTGCCACACCGGCACCCAGCGCATGGTACGCAATCTGGAAGCCGGCGAGATCGTTGCGCAGTTCCTCACGGCCCGCGATGCATACGGCGAATGGCCATCGCCGCGCGGTCCGCGCCTGCTCTCCAACATCGTGATGATGGGCATGGGCGAGCCGCTGTTCAACTACGAGAATGTCGCCAAGGCGCTGCGTATCGTCATGGACCCCGAGGGGATCGCGCTCTCGCGCCGGAGAATCACGCTGTCCACCGCCGGCGTCGTCCCGATGATCGAGCGCTGCGGCGCCGAGCTCGGCGTCGGCCTCGCGATTTCACTTCATGCCGTTCGGGATGACTTGCGCGACGAGCTGGTCCCGATCAACCGCAAGTATCCGATCGCGATGCTGCTGGACGCCTGCCGGCGCTACCCGGGCGCCAGCAACGCGCGGCGCATCACCTTCGAGTACGTGATGCTCAAGGGCGTGAACGACTCGCAGGCCGATGCCCGCGACCTGATACGCCTGATCGCGGGCATTCCCGCCAAGCTGAACCTGATCCCCTTCAATCCCTGGCCGGGCGCACCCTACGAGTGCTCGTCGCCAGACGTGATCGAGAGGTTCGCTGCGATCGTCAACCGGGCAGGCTACGCGGCGCCGGTGCGCGCACCGCGCGGCCGCGACATCCAGGCGGCCTGCGGCCAGCTCAAGTCGGCGAGCGTGCCGGCGGCCTGAGCCCGGCGCCGGCGGCGCTCCCTACGCCGCGCGGTCGAAGTCGGCGAAGCCCTTGCCCTCCGCGGCGAGCCGGCCGAGCAGCGGCGCCGGCTCCCAGTAATCCTGGCTCTCGTTGAAGCCCGCGATGGTGGCGTGGATGGCGTCGAGGCCGACCTGGTCGGCCCAGTGCATCACGCCGCCCCGCCAGCGGGGAAAGCCGTAGCCGTTGATCCACACGATGTCGATGTCGCTGGCGCGCAGTGCGATGCCGTCTTCCAGCACGCGCGCGCCCTCGTTCACCAGATGATAGAGGCAGCGCTGGACGATCTCGTCCGTGCCGATGGCGCGGCGTTCGATACCGCTCTCCGCCGCGACCTCGGCGATCAGCGCGTCCACCTCGGGGTCCGGTATCGGCGTGCGGCTGCCGGGCTCGTAGCGGTAGTAGCCGGCGCTGGTCTTCTGGCCGAATCGGCCGCGCTCGCACAGCCGGTCGGCCACCGCCGAGTATCGCTTGGAGGGATCGCGCAGGTGCGCGTCGGCCTTGCGCTTGCGCCAACTCACGTCGAGGCCGGCGAGGTCGGCGACGGCGCAGGGTCCCATCGCCATTCCGAAGCCGGTGAGCGCAGCGTCTATCTCAGTCGGGCTCGCGCCTTCCTCTAGCAGGAAGCGTACCTGCCGGGTGTAGCCCTCCAGCATGCGGTTGCCGATGAAGCCGTGGCAGACGCCGGCCACGACTGCAATTTTGTTGAGCCGCCGGCCGAGCGCGAGCACGGTGGCCAGAGTCTCCGGCGAGGCCGAATCGGTGCGCACGACCTCCAGGAGCCGCATCACCTGCGCCGGGCTGAAGAAATGCATGCCGAGGACGTTGCCCTTTCGGCGCGGCACGATATTGGCCAGGTGGTTGACGTCGAGATAGGAGGTGTTGGAGGCGATGATCGTGCCCTCGTCGCACGCCGAATCGAGAGCACGGAACACCTCCTCCTTCAGCGGCATCTCCTCGAACACCGCCTCGATGACGAGGTCGGCGCCGGCCACGCCTTCCAGTGATTCGATCGGCTCGATAAGCCCGATGCGGGCCTCGGCATCCGCTGCGGCGAGCCGGCCGCGAGAGACGCGGCGCTCGTAGTCGCTGCGGATGGCCGCAAGCGCGCGATCAAGGGCTTCGGAGTCGGAATCCATCAGGCGTACCGGGATTCCGGCGTTGGCGAAGCTGGTGGCGATGCCCCTGCCCATGGTGCCGGCGCCGATGATGGCGGCACGCTCAATCGGCCGAATCGGTGTGTCTCTGTTGATGCCCGGCACCTTGCGCACCGCCCGCTCGGCGAAGAACACGTGGCGCAGCGCCGCCGACTCGGGCGATGTCATGCAGCCCTCGAAGATCTCGCGCTCCCTGCGGATCCCATCGTCGAAGGGGAGGGTCAGCGCCAATTCGACGCATTCGAGGCAGGCGATCGGAGCCCGCTGGCCGCGCGCCCGCCGCTCGAGGCGTTTTCGTGTCGCCTCAAAAATTCCGGGGTCCTTCAGTTTTGGCGTCAGCTCGCGAGCGAGCGCGTGCGGCGGCCCGACGGCGATCCGTTCCTTCGCGAAGGCCAGCGCGCCTTCGAGCAGGTCGCCGTCAATTACCCGGTCAATGATCCCGTGCTCGGCGGCTTCCGTCGCGGCGACGTGCGTGCCGTCGACGATCATCGCAAGCGCCGTCTCCACGCCTGCGAGCCGGGGCAGGCGTTGGGTTCCGCCCGCGCCGGGCGGGAAGCCGAGCAGCACCTCAGGCTGGCCGACTTCGGTCCTCCGGCTCGCGACCCGGTAGTGGCAGGAGAGCGCCAACTCGAGCCCGCCGCCTAGGCCATAGCCGCTGAGAGCGACGATCACCGGTTTGGCAGAGCGCTCGATCGCCGGGATCACGTCGCGCAGAGTGGGCTCCCCCTCGGGCCACGGTTTGCCGAACGAGCGAATGTCGGCGCCGGCGAGCCCGCCCTTGCCCGCGCAGCGCAGCACCACGGCCTCGACCGCATTGTCGGCCTGGGCTTCCGCCAGCCGCTCCAAAATCGCGCCCGGCACACCCGGGCTCATGGCGTTCACCGGCGGGTTGTCGATGGTGATGATGCCGACCGCGCCCTCGCGCTCCAAGCTCGCGCCGCTCATGGCTCGCGTCCCTCTGTCCTTCAGTGGAGAAGCTGCAGATAAGCTGTTGATAACTCGGTGGATAAGCTGTGGATAACCGGTGGAAAGCCTGTGAGCGGCGTCAGGCCGCGCACACCTCGTCGAGCAGGCGGCGCATGAAGGCCTCGCAGGCGCGGACCTCGCTCAACTCGATGTATTCGTTGGGCTGGTGCGCCTGGCGAATGCTGCCGGGACCGCAGATCACGGTGGGGATTCCGGCTTCCTGGAACTGCCCCGCCTCCGTGCCGTAGGCCACCACCTCGGTGTGATTGGTGCGTGCCAGCGCCATCACGATCGCCTCGGCCGGTGAGCCGTCCTCCGGCACCAGGCCCGGCACGACGGCGCGGGCCTTCGTGGAAATTCCGGTAGTGGCATCGACCGCGTGCATGCGCGGCAGCACGGTCTCCTCGACGAACTGCTCGAAGCGGCTGCGAATCTCGTCGGGGTCCGCCCCCGGCAATAGCCGGTATTCCCACGTGAACTTGCAGTCGAGCGGCACGATGTTTTGGGCCGTGCCGCCCTGCATAGTGCCCACGTGTACCGTCGTGTAAGGCGGGTCAAAGCCACTTTCGGGCTCGGCGCGCGTGGCCATCTCCTCCGCGATTTCCGTCAGGAAATGAACGAGCGTTGCCGCGTACTGCACCGCGTTGACCCCAAGGTGGGTGGCGCTGGAATGGACTTCCAGCCCGCGTACGCGGGTCTCGAAGCTGTAGACACCCTTGTGGGCGTTCACCACCGCCATGTTCGTGGGCTCGCCCACGATCACGATATGCGGCTTGACGCCGAGCTCGGAGCCAAGCTGGTCAATCATCAGCGGGGCCCCGAGGCAGCCGACTTCCTCGTCGAAGGAGAGCGCAAAATGGATCGGGGTCTTGAGCGGACGGGCGGTGAACTCGGGCACGAGGGCGAGCGCAATGGCGCTAAAACTCTTCATGTCGGAGGTGCCACGCCCGTAGAGGCGACCGTCTTTCTCTACGACGCTGAACGGGTCCGTGTCCCAAGGCTGGCCGTCCACCGGCACCACGTCGGTGTGGCCCGAAAGCGCAATTCCCGGCACATCGCCGGGGCCGACCGTCGCGTAGAGATTCGCCTTGTTTCCCGTTTCGTCGTGAATAAGTGTAGAATCAACGCCGTGCGAGGCTAGATAGTCGCGCACGAAGTGAATGAGCGCGAGGTTCGATTCGCGACTCGTCGTGTCGAAGGACACGAGGCGCTCGATCATTTCGATGGGACCGTAATGAGGACCGGACATTCGCGTCACCATCCGTGCAGCGGGCGGCGATTGTCGCTGCGGCGTACCTGCGGCACAAGGCCGCCCGCCACGGGTTGCCGTATAGGGGAGTAAGAGGAGGCCGCTGTTGGCCAAGCGCCGGCCGTTTCGGACGCTGAAGATCGTGCTGCCGCTGCTCACGCTGGTGGGCGCGGTGCTGGCGGTCGGCTATCTGCAGGCGACGCGGCCCGAGATCGAGCGCACGGGGCCTGCGGAGCGGGCCAGGCCGATCGCCGCCGCGACCGTGCGCATCGCCGACGTGCAGCCTTCAATCGGGGCCTACGGCGAGGTGGTGGCGCATCGCGATGTGGAGCTGCGGGCGCTGGTGGCGGGGCCGGTCGTAGCCGTGGGCGAGAACTTCGTGAACGGCGGCACCGTGCGGGCCGGCGAGCTCCTGGTGGAGATCGACCCCTTCGAGTATCGCGCAGCGGTGACGGAGGCGGAGGCGGCGCTGGCGGAGGCGCGGGCGCAGCTTGAGGAGACCAGGGCGGAGCTGGGAGCGGAAGAGGCGGGCCTCACGGCAGATCGTACCCAACTGGCATTGGCAGAGCGCGAGCTGGAACGGCGGGAGGCACTGCTCGCCAAGGGCACGGCCGCACAGAAGACGGTCGACGATGCCTTGGTGCGCCGGAGCGAGCGGGTGCGGGCGCTGGCGGCGACGGAGCGACGGATTGCGGGCTTGCGCGCGCGGATCGCGCGGCAGGAGGCGGTGATTGCGCGCAGTACCGTGTCGCTGGAACGGGCCGAGCGAGACCTTGCGAACGTGCGGTTGGTCGCACCCTTCGACGGGTATTTGACGTCGATTTCCGCGGCGCTCGGCAAGCGGCTCGGTGTGAACGATCGCGTGGTCCGCTTGTTGGATCAGGCCCAGCTGGTCATCCAAATTCAACTGAGCGACGCGGACTACGGCCGGCTCGTCTCCTCTGCGGCCGGCCTTCGCGGGCGCCCGGTGGAGGTGACGTGGCGCGCGGGCGATCGCAACTTCCCCTTCCGCGCGGTGATCCAGCGGGCAGACGGCGAGGTGGACGCGGCGAGCGGCGGGGTTCGCGTGTATGCGCGGATCGAGGATGACGCGGCGACGATGCCTCTCCGCCCCGGCGCTTTCGTGGAGGTTCGCATACCGGACCGCGTATACCGGGGGGCTACGCAGTTGCCGGAGACGGCGCTGGTTGGCGGCGATACGGTCTACGCGGTTGTGGACGGCCGGCTCGAGCCCAGGCCGGTGGCGCTGCTCGCGCGCGTCGGCAACGACGTCGTGGTATCTGGCGGGATTGCCGAGGGCGAGAGCGTCGCGACGACGCGCTTCCCCGAGATCGGACCCGGCGTCAAAGTCGAGGTGCGATGAGCCAGACCGGTCGCGGTCTGATCGCGCTGTTCACGCGCCACCGCACGGCCGCCAATCTGGTGATGGTGCTGATGATCTTGTTCGGCGCGCTCGGGCTCGCGCGCATGAACACGCAGTTCTTCCCTACCTTCGCCGTCGAATGGGTCTCGGTCAGCGTGACCTGGCCCGGCGCCAGCGCGGAAGACGTGGATACCAACATCGTGGCGGCAATCGAGCCGGAGGTCCGCTTCCTCGACGGGGTCAAGCGCGTCTTCGCACAGTCCGTGGAAGGTATCGGCTCGGTCGTCGTGGAGTTCGAGCCGGGAACGAATCTCGATACGGCGCTTGCCAATGTCGAGAACGCCGTGGATCGGGTCGAGACGCTGCCGGAGGACTCCGAGAAGCCGATCGTCAACCGCCTCTACTTCTACGAGAGCATAGGCAATATCGTCGTTTCCGGCCCGTTCTCCGAGGCCGCGCTGCGGGCTCACGCCAAGGATATCCGGGAGCGTCTGCTTGCCGCTGGCGTCGACAAGGTCGACCTGTTTGGCAGCCGGCGCGAGGAGATATGGGTCGAGGTCGGCGAGGGGCGCTTGCGTCAGCTCGACCTCACACTCGGCGATGTCGCATCGCGGATCGGCACGAGCTCGGCCGACCAGCCCTCCGGCATCGTCCCCGCTGGCACCAACAAGCAGATCCGAAGCCTGGGCCTAGCCAGGTCGGCCGATGAGATCGGCCAGGTCGAGATCATCGCGCGAGAGGACGGGACCAAGGTCCACCTGCGCGACATCGCGACCATCAGCGAACGCTTCAACGAGCGGGATGCGGTCGCATTCCGGGCCGGCTATCCCGCCATTGAGCTACAGGTGCGACGGGCGAGCACGTCCGATGCGCTGGAGCAGGCGGGCATACTCGAAGCCTTTCTCGAAGAGATGCGGCCGACGCTGCCGCCGACTCTGGTGGTCGAGCACTACGACGATACGGCCGAGCTCATCGACGACCGCATCAACATGCTGCTCCGCAACGGTGCGAGCGGGCTGGCTCTGGTGGTGCTGGTGCTGTTCATCTTCCTGAGCACGCGGGTCGCCTTCTGGGTCACGGTCGGCATTCCCGTCTCGCTGCTCGCCACCCTCGGCGTGATGATGCTGACCGGCCAGACCATCAACATGGTCAGCCTGTTCGCGCTCATCATGGCCATCGGCATTATCGTGGACGACGCCATCGTTGTCGGCGAGCATGCTGTGACTCAGCGCGCGGCGGGCGCCAGCCCGGCCGATGCGGCGGAACTCGGCGCACGACGAATGCTGGCGCTGGTAATGGCGGCAACGCTGACAAGCGTCGCCGCCTTCCTGCCGCTCTTCATGGTGTCGGGCCAGATCGGTGAGATCATCGGGGCCATTCCCCTGGTGATCGTGGCCGTGCTCGTTGCGAGCCTGATCGAGTGCTTCCTGGTGTTGCCCGGCCATCTGCGTATTGGTCTGAAGACCGATCCGAGGGGGGAAAACAGATTCGCGCGATGGTTCAACCCGCGCTTCGAGGCGTTCCGCGACGGGTTGTTTGCCCGCGTCGTGCGGGCCTGCGTCGCCTGGCGCTACCTCACCGTCGCCGTCGCGATCGGCCTGCTGCTGCTGTTCATAGGGTTGATCGGAGGCGGGCGCATCGCTTTCGTTTTCTTCCCTTCGCCGGAAGCGGACTCGGTGCTCGCCAACGTCACCTTCGTCGAAGGCACCAAGCGGGAGACCACGGCCGCCATGGTGGACGAGCTCGGCCGGGCGCTGGACGAGGCCGAGCGCGCGCTCACAGGGGGGGCCGGTGGCCTCGTGGTCATGAGCCTTGGGCAGGTCGGCAAGCCGGCGTCTCGGCCCAACACGTTCTTCCTCGGTACCGGCGACCACGTGGGCGCCATGCGGGTTGAGCTGCAGCCCTCGGATCGGCGCACCATCCGCACGCAGGCGCTGATCGAGGAGTGGCGCAAGCGGGTGCGCCCGCTGCCGGGGCTGGAGACCATGACGATTCTCGAACGTGCGGCCGGGCCGCCCGGTCGCGAGATCGACATTCGGATTGCGGGCGACGACGTGCAGGCACTCAAGGCGGCGGCAGGCGGGGTGAGCGTGTTGCTCGGCCGTTTCCCAGGTGTGAGCGACATCGAGGACAACACGCCCTACGGCAAGCAAGAGGCGATCCTTACTGTCAATGCGCGCGGCCGCGCACTCGGCTTCACCACGGAGAGCGCCGCGCGCCAGGTGCGCGCCGCCTTCGAGGGCGTGATCGCGAGGCGCTTCGCACGAGGCGACGAGGAGGTCGCGATCCGCGTCCGCCTGCCTCACGACGCACTGACCGAGGGCGATCTGCGACGCTTCTATCTACGCAGTCCCGCAGGCGTCGAAGTGCCGCTCGCCGAAGTGGTCGACTTCGACGAAGCAACCGGATTCGCGAGCATCCGCCGCGAGGACGGCCAGCGCATGATCGCCGTCACGGCGGAGATCGACGAATCGACCACCAACACCGACGAGGTCCTGGACGCGCTCCAGGTCGAGGGTTTGCCGGAGATTGCGCAGGAGTACGGCGTCGGCGTCCTGCTGCGCGGCAAGGCCGAGGAACAGGCGACGACCATGGGCGACATGATGACCGGCGCCGTGGTTGCCCTGGTTGCGATCTATCTCATCCTGGCCTGGGTGTTTTCCAGCTACTCTCGGCCGCTCTTTGTCATGGCCGTGATCCCATTCGGTGCGGTCGGTGCCGTCTTCGGCCATTTCGTTCTGGGCTACGACCTCACGGTGCTGAGCATGATGGCGTTGCTGGGGCTCAGCGGCATCGTGGTCAACGATTCGATCATTCTCGTGCGCGCGATTCAGGACCGTCTCAATGCCGGCGAACCACTGATGGAAGCCCTGGTCGGCGGTGCGCGGGATCGTCTGCGGGCCGTCATTTTGACCTCGGTGACCACGATCTTCGGCCTCACGCCCTTGCTGTTCGAGACCAGCCTTCAGGCGCAGTTCCTGAAGCCCATGGCAGTCACCATCGTGTTCGGCCTGCTCGGGGTGACCCTGATCGTGCTGATCCTGGTGCCGTGCCTGCTCGCGATTCAGGGTGACATCGCCGCTCTCTTCGGCCGCCCGCCGGCCGGGGGCGAGAGGGCCTTAGAGGACGATGCGTCACCAGCTCTCAGACTTCGCGAAAGCGACGGTTGATCGCAGCACGCGCGACCTCTACACAGCGCCCTATCCGCAGCCCGGCTCTCAAGGCCGGCTGGTTTGAGGCGAGTAAACGGGAGGAGAGGAGAGGGCGTGAACGACATCCTCAGGGGCCTGCGCGTGGTCGAAGGCTCGGCCTTCGTCGCCGCTCCGCTCGGTGGCATGACGCTGGCCCAGATGGGCGCGGACGTGATCCGATTCGATCCGCTCCGCGGCGGCCTGGACTATCGTCGTTGGCCTGTCACGCCCGAGAACGAGAGCATCTACTGGGCCGGCATGAACAAGGGCAAGCGCTCCTTCGCCGTCAATCTGCGCGAGGCGGAGGGTCGCGAACTGGTGGCGGCACTGATCACCGCGCCGGGGCCCGAGGCCGGCATCTTCCTGACCAATCTCCAGGTAGGCGACTGGCTTTCTTATGAGACGCTGAGCGCCAGGCGTGCGGACCTCATCATGCTCCGCATCATCGGCAATCCGGACGGCACGGTCGCGGTCGACTACACCGTGAACGCCCGCATGGGCTGGCCCTTCGTGACCGGGCCGGCGAACCTGGACGAGCCGGTCAACAACGTGCTGCCGGGCTGGGACCTGACCTGCGGGCTTACCGCCGCCATCGGCCTGCTCGCCGCCGAGCGCCACCGCGGCCGTACCGGAGAGGGGCAGGAGGTGCGGCTCAGCCTCGCCGATGTCGCCTATCACATCACCGGCTCGCTCGGGTACATCGGTGACGTCGAGATCAACGGCGCCGAGCGGCCGCGCATCGGCAACGACATGTATGGCACCTTCGGCGGCGATTTCGCCACCCGGGACGGCCGTCGGATCATGCTGGTGGTGGTGACGCCGCGCCACGTCAAGGCGTTGGGCCAGGCGGCCGGGCTCACGGAGACATTTGCCCAGATCGAGGCAGAGCACGGCGTCAGTCTCGCCGACGAAGCCGACCGCTGGGAGGTGAGGGAGCAGCTTCGCGCTGCGCTCGCGCCCTGGTTCGCATCGCTCAGCCTGGAGGAGGTCGGCACCCGCCTCACGGAGGCCGGCGTGCTCTGGGGGCCGTTTCGCACCCATACCCAGATGGTGGCGGAAGACCCCTTCTGCTCGACCGCCAATTCGCTGTTCCAGCGGATCGATCAGCCGGGGATCGGACCTGTGCTGACGCCGGGCTCGCCGCTCGATTTCGCTGCCGCCCCGCGCGGTGACGTCGAGCCGGGGCCCCGCCTCGGTCAGCATACCGATGAGATTCTGGCGGAAGTACTGGGTTTCAGCGACGGTGCTATCGGCGCGCTGCACGATCGCGGCATCGTCGGCGCGCCTGCCTGACGCAAGACTCAGGCGCCCTCGACCAGAACCGCTTCGCCCTCAATCCGTTGGGCGTCCACTGACTCGTTCCAGGCCTCCGCCGCTGCGCGGTCGGCGAATTCGAGCACCGTCATGCGGCCGTCGGGCCAGGTGCCTTCCTTGACCACAGGCGCACGGCCGCTCGAGAGCACCCGCCCACCAAAGGCCGCGACGCCTGCGGGATCGATGTCGGATTCTTTGGCTGCTCCGCGCAGGATCACGTAATGGCCGCCACCCTGTGCCGCGCCATCGCCTTCGAGATGGACCATGTGGCCGGTCGATGCGCGCTGGCGGATCGCGCGTG
>JAPPNV010000449.1 GCA_028818565.1 Rhodospirillales bacterium
CCTTGGAGACCTCGAGCGCGATCGCCGTGGTCATGACGCGGGTCACGTGGTCGATATTGCCGCCGACGATCATCACCGCGCCGACCTCCGCGATGGCGCGGCCGAAGCCCGCGAGCACGGCGGTGAGCAGGCTGAGCCGCCCGTCCCAGAGCAACGCCATCAGCGCGCGGCGCGGAGTCGCGCCGAGGGAGCGAAGCTGCTCCTCGTATTCGCCCCACAAGTCCTCGATCACCTGGCGGGCGAGCGCGGCGATAATCGGGGTCACCAGCAGCACCTGGGCGATGACCATCGCGGTGGGCGTGAAGAGCAGGCCGAGCACGCCGAGCGGGCCGGCGCGCGACAGCACGAGGTAGACCAGCAAGCCCACCACCACCGGCGGCAGGCCCATGAGCGCGTTGAGCAGGACGACGAGCGCGCCCCGGCCGGGGAAGCGGAACAGCGCCACCGCCGCGCCCAGCGGCAGGCCGATGACGCTCGCCACCGCCACGGCGCCGACGCTGACCTGGAGCGAGAGCAGCACGATCTCGCCCAGGTCACTGTCCAGGTGGTAGACGAGGGAGAAGGCCGCCGCGAAGGCCTCGGCGATGTCGGTCACGCTGGCGCCCTACCGCCTGCTGAGGTGAGTGCCGGCCGCCGCCCGGCGCCGGTACATGCCATGGTCCCAACAGCGCGCGCGGAACGCAACCGCCCGCCGCCTCTCCGGACTATGGTGCGGGCGCGCAAGCCGCAAATTCGGCGAGCGATCCGGGGCTACGCCACCTTGGGCAGCACCTCGTTCTTGAGCAGCGCCATGGACTGGTGCCAGTCCTCATAGGGCTCCCAGTCGTGGCCCATGGCGAGCAGGGTTCCGAAGGAGCCGATCTCGCCCCTGAGGTCGTTCAGCTTCTGCGCGACCTCGTCGACGCTGCCGACGATGAAGACGTTGTCCACCAGATACTCGATGGTGACGTCGCTGTCGGCCATGTCCTGATCGTTCTTCAGCAGCTTGAGCATGCCGACCTTGGGCAGGAGCCGGAAGAAGTAGTCGCGGAAATCGCGGGCGAGGACCCCTTCGCAGGCAATCTTGCGGGCCTTCGCGCCGGTTTCCGCCACCACGACCTCGCGGGCGACGCGCCACTCGCTGGCGTCGGGGGCACGGCCCGCCTCCTCAGCGCCGTCCTGGATCGCGTCCCAGTGGGTCTTGAGCAGCACCGGGGGGACGAGGTTGATGGACATGGGCATCCAGCCCTTGACCGCGGCCATCTTGAGCGTGGACGAGCGCGGCGAGACGCCGGCGACGCCGATGGGTGGATGCGGCTTCTGATAGGGGCGAACGTGCGCGCGCAGCCCGTAATCGGTAACGGTCTCGGGAATGACGAAGCGAAAGCCGTCGCTCTCGTAGACGCCGGGCTCAGGATCGGTCCAGAGCTTCAGGATCGTGTCGAGCGCAGCGCGGGTGTAGCTCTGGTTGTTGATGGCGGGGTTCTCGCCCCAATAGCCGAAGACCTGCATGTCGCCGGGGAAGCTGCCGGTGCCGACGCCCCAGTTGAAGCGGCCCTCCGCCATGTGGTCCAGCTGCGCGATCCGATGGGCGAGCACGAAGGGATCGTGGTTCGGGATGCAGCTGACCCCCGTACCCAGCCTGATCTGCTTGGTGAGCGGGATCGCCTGCGCGATGAGCAGGTCCGGCGCCGGGATGTTCTCCCACTCCGACGTGAAGTGCTCCCCGATCCAGACCTCGGAATAACCCAGCTCGTCGAGCTTGACGATCTGATCCAGGTCCGCCTTGAGCGTCTCGGTGAAGTTCGCGCCCGGCGGGTGCAGCGGCATGGTGAAGAGACCGAGTTGCATCGAACCGTCTCCAGCGGTGAGGCCCATGGATGCGCGCAGCATAGCGAGCGCACCGTTGGGCCGCCAATCCGGGTGATCAGCTCGGCGGCGGCGCGCCGGCCTTGGCGGCGATGGTCTCCCTGGCCACTCTGGCCTCGCGGTAGGCGAGGTAGAGCGTGCTCACGAAGATGACGATGCCGCCGATCCAGACGTAGAGCACCGGCACCTCGTTGAAGAGCAGATAGCCGTAGAGCGATGCCCAGATCAGGCGGAGGAAATCGACAGGAAGCACGACCGTGGCATCGGCCTCGCGGAAGGCCTGGGCGAGGCAGAGATGGGCGAGCGTGCCGAAGCTCCCCATCAGCGCGAACCAGCCGAGGTCCTCGAGCGAAGGCCATTGCCAGACGAGGGCCGCCGCGATCGACGAGAGCGGCGTGAGGAAGACCGCCATGTAGGCGGTCATCGTCAGGCTCGATTCCGTGCGGGACAGCAGCTTGATGATGATCATCGCGCCGGCCCAGACGGCAGACGAGCCGAGCACCAGCAACGAGCCGGGGTCGAGCGCCACCATGCCGGGACGGACAATGATCAGCGCCCCGGCGAAGCCCGCGACGAGTGCGACGATGCGCCGGATCCGCACCACCTCGCCCAGCAGCAGCACCGCACCCACGGTGACGAAGAGCGGCGCAGTGAAGCTCAGTGCCGCGACGGTGCCGAGCGGCGTGATCGGCACCGCATAGAAGAACATCATCATGGCCGAAACGTGGACCGCACCGCGCGCGGCATGGAGCGGGAGCTTGCGCGTGCGCAATGCGCCGAAGCCGTGGCGCATCAGGAACGGTGCGATGAACAGCAGGCCGAAGAAATTGCGGAAGAACGCGATTTCGAAGGCATGCTGCTCGCTCGAGGCGATGCGGATCAACGCGTGCATCGACGCGAAGCCGATGGTGGCCCCCAGCAGCAGCAACATGCCGCGCGCCGGCGGCGGCAGGGTGTAGTAGGCGGCGAGCAGCGGCGCGAGCGGCCCGGCCCGCTGCGCGGGGCTGGCCGGCGGGGGCTTATTCCGCATGTCCTGCCGCAGTCAGAATTCGCGCGCTCCTAGCCCGACAACAGGCTGGTGCAGACACCGGACCTCTCGGTCTGCTGGACTTCCCGGACCATGGTCCGGAGCACCGCGTGCGGCGCCCGTGCCAGGATCGCGCCGTGAAGAACGAGAGCCCGGGAGGTGGGGCAGAAGTGACGAGCGGGCGTCGGGCGGCCTGGAGGCCGGCACCCGTATGCGGTGGCGGCATCGGGCGACGCCGGCGCCTGCCCCGCGGAATCCCACTTGTCCCACTTATCCCGCCGGATCCCGGCAAATCCCACCATAAATTTGTGGCTGCTTGGATAGCGCGGATCGCAGGCCGTGACCGCGGTGGCAAAAGCGGGTTAGGGACGCGGCTTCTCCTCGGTCGGGCCGCCCGCCTCTTTCCACGCACCGAAGCCTCCGGCGATGTGGGCGACGGGGCTGAGCCCCATGTTCTGCGCCGCCTGCGTGGCCAGCGCCGAGCGCATGCCGCCGGCACAGAAGAAGACGAACTTCTTGCCGCTGGCGAAGAAGGGCTTGTGATAGGTGCTCTCGGGATCGATCCAGAACTCGATCATGCCCCGCGGCACATGGCGCGCGCCGGGGACAGCGCCCTCGCGCCACAGCTCCCGAATGTCGCGGATGTCGACCAGCTCGACGCCCTCGTCGTCGATCAGCGCGATGGCGTCGGTGGCCGAGAGGGTCTCGATCTCCGCCTCGGCCTCGGCCACGAGCTGCTTGATTCCCCTGGTGATCATGGCTCCTCCCTGCGGTGCCCCGGAGCGCCGCGATGATGGCCGATGCCGGCTGCCGGCACCAGCGCTCCGCGCCCTCGGGTTTGCGTTACGCCGCGTCTTCTGGCTTCGACGACGTCTCCAGTGCCGCCAGCAGAGCGAGCAGCCGGGTATCGCGCTCGGCCGCGAGCGACGGGATCGACTGGCCGTCCAGCATGTCGTCCACGGCACGGCTCATGGTCTCGATCGCGTCCTCATCGAGGCGGGGCGTGCCGGAATCCGCCCACCAGCCTTCCAGCCCCGGCCCGAAGTGGTCGAGGGCCCCGCGCGTGCCGCCCTCGCCGCCGGCGAGGTGCATGGTGAGAAACGGCCCCATGAAGGCCCAGCGCAGCCCCGGGCCGTGGGAAACGGCCGCGTCGATATCGGCGGCGCTGGCTGCGCCCGAAAGCAGCAGACTAAACGCCTCGCGCAGAAGCGCCGCCTGCAGCCGGTTGGCGATATGGCCCGGCACCTCGCGCTCGACCCGGATCGCCCGCTTGCCGTGGGCGTTGTAGAAGGCGAGCGCCCAGTCGACCGCGGCCGGGTCGGTGTCGCGCCCGCCCACCACCTCGACCAAAGGGACGAGATGGGGCGGGTTGAAGGGGTGGCCCACGACGAAGCGCAGGCCGCTGCGCAGGCCCTCCTGAAGCTCGCTGATCAACAAGCCCGACGTGCTCGAGGCAAGCACCGCGTCCGGCGCGAGCGCTCCGTCGATGCGCCGGTAGAGCGCGCGCTTGAGGGCCATGTCTTCCGGCGCGTTTTCCTGCACGAAGACCGCGCCCTTCACGGCGTCCTCGGGGTCTGCGACCACACGAACCCGGCCGGGATCGGCGCCATTCGCCAGGCCGAGCCGCTCCATGGCGGGCCAGGCCGCGTCGATGAAGGCGCGGAGGCGCTCAGCGGTGTCGGGTGCAGGGTCCCAGGCCGTGACCGAGAAGCCGCGCGCCAGAAAGTACGTCGCCCAGCTCGCGCCGATGGTGCCGGTGCCGAGCAGTGCAACGGTGTTGACCGTCGCAGGTGCGGGCCGTGCCATGGGAGCCTCCTTCGCTTGCCGGCGGGCCGTTCGCGGGGTGGTGCAGTCGAATTTAGGGCTGGGCGTGGCCGGCCGGCGCTATATATACCGGTCGAGCCCGGCAATCGAGGGAACGGGGCACGGCAGTGCGCTGCCGAAGGAGGACATCATGGCGGACAAGGTGGTGAAGTCGGATGCGGATTGGCGCGAGGCGCTGACCGAGGAGCAGTACTACGTGACCCGGATGGGTGGCACCGAACGGCCGTTCACGGGCACTTATTGCGACGAGAAGACGCCGGGCGAGTATGCCTGCGTCTGCTGCGGCGCCGCCCTCTTCAGCTCCGGCGACAAGTTCGATTCCGGCACCGGCTGGCCGAGCTTCACGAGGCCGGTCGATCAGGGAAACGTCGGCACGGTGGAGGACATGAGCTACGGCATGCGCCGGACCGAGGTCGTGTGCAGCCGCTGCGACGCCCATCTCGGCCACGTCTTCCCGGACGGGCCGGCACCCACTGGCTTGCGCTACTGCATGAACTCCGCCGCGCTCGTGCTCACGCCCAAGGACGAAGGCGGAACGGGCTAGCGTTATCGGGACAAAGGCGTCTCACGACGACGCGATGTCCCGCACGATTCCCCGGAAGCGACCGAACGGCGACAGGTCGTCGGAGGAGCGCCGCGACACCATTCCGGTGCGGTGACGATACGTGCCGAATGTCACCGGCAAGGGCTTGAGTGGATGTCCGGGAAGGCGCTCCAGGAAGGTCAGCGACAGCCATGAGAGGTAAGGGCCTGCTGCCATCAGGAACAGGCCGGCGGACCCGGCGCGCGTGACGGTCTTCACCCGCTGGCCCGTTCTCTCGTAGAGCTGGTCGAGGACTCCGGCCAGCGAGGGCCGCCCGTTGGCGGCATCCGCCCGCATGGGTGCGTCGAAGTCGATCCACGGGTACTGGGCGAGCGCGTCATCGCTCACCGTTCCGGAATGGAGCGGATGGTCCTTGTGGGCGACGATGCCCCAGGTCATGTCGAGGAAGCGTTCGCTCTTGAGGAACTGCGGCAAGGGCTCATTGCTGTAAATGCCGCCGCAGTGAATGTCGCTATCGCCGTTGGCGAGCAGGCGAACGCCTTCGTTCATCGGAAGGGTCTTCAGCTTGATCTCCACGCCGGGGCAGGTCTCGTGGAACCTGGCAATGGCATCGGGAAGCACGGTCCGCATCCACATGGGGCCGGCCGTGACGCGCAGGCTGCCGGTGCGGCCCGCGAGCGTCGCGGTGATCTTCTCTTCGGCGGCCTCGATTTCGTAGAGGATGTGTCGAGCCAGATCGGCGACCACGGCACCGAGAGGCGTAAGCCGAACGCCCGTGGACAGGCGGTCGAACAGCCGGCCGCCAAACTGGCGCTCCAGCCGAGCGACGACGCGCGAGAGGGCCGGTTGCGTGATGCCGAGCTTGTCGGCGGCGGAGAGGATGGCGCCCGTCTCCGCAACGGCGATGAATTTGATCAGGTCGTTACGCTTTTCGAACATCTGTGGTCCAGGCCTCTCATAAATTAACTGCACATACTCCACGAATGCATGTGGCAATGATGGCAAAAGTCGTCCAGAGAAGAATTCTTACTCTCTCGATAAGAAGTTCTTATAAGAGTGCGTGCATCCGCGGAGAACTAGTCGGTAACTTCTTGCAGAATAATGATCGAACTTTATTGCTGTCATCACGAATTATATCAGTCGGACGATAAGCATGTTATCCTGATAATGTGACATACCCAATCTGTCCGCTATCATCTAATATACTGTTATGCAACGCTATTCGTGATGATGAGCCGGGGATGGAAGAAGAAATGACGGACAACCTCAGTCAATTCCCGGGACCACAGTCGTGGAAAGATTTATGACCTTGATCGCTAGAGAACACTCAAGGAACTTTCATGATAACTGTCACATTATGAGAGACTCGCAAAATCAATTTGTCGCCACTATGCCCGGCAGGCATGTGCTTTTATTGAAGGCGTATCCCACACAAATCAATGGGGTGATGCGTTTGTCGCCGGGCGCGCTCAAGCATCACGGTTCATCGCCCATCGCCGGCTTGGCTAAAATCCGGCAGCGCAGTCCTGCGATGGCAACCGGCAAGAGGTGGACTGGGGCGGCGCGGTGCGTTCTACGTCTCGTCCTGGGACGATGCACTCTGCTCCAGGACCGAGATGCAGAGCCGTGCGATGGGTCTGACACGTCCCTGCTCCGTGAGTGCGGCGCAAAAGTGGTTGTCGCGTTCGACATAGTCATCGCCGAGCGCGACCAGAGCGCCGGTTTCGAGATGCCGATCGACGAAGTTTCTCCAACCGAGCGCGATGCCCTGGCCCTCAACCGCCGCCTCCAGCGAATAGACGTAGCTGTCGAAGCCTACGAACCGAGGTTCGGGCTCGGGGCGCCCAGCGGACTGAAACCAATCCTCCCACGACGCCCAGTCGCCATCGCTGCTGCCGGGTTGGAGGAACGTCAGGTCGCCCCAACCGCTGACGGGGCCATCCAGCGTTTCCGCATGGGATGCCGCGAAATTCGGCGAGCAGACCGGCCTCACCGCCTCTCTGAAGAGCGACACACGGTCTTCCGCCTCGATGGTTGCTTCCCAGTCCAGGACGACATCGGCGACGGGCTCGAGCGGCAGGTTCCGCGAGTAACGATAGAAGATCACGGGCTGAATTTGAGTTCGCTCGCCGAGTGCCTGGCGGAGCGCGTCGTGTCGCGGTCTCAGCACGTAGTGCGACGCCGGGTTGGAGCACGCGATCACCACGCGTTCGCCCGTCGAGCCCTGGGTGGTCTCGTCGGCGGCCTTTTCGATCATGCCGAGCCCGGAGGCGACGCCATCATGATAGCGCCTTCCGGCATCCGTCAGGCTCACTCCGGTCCGGGATCGATCGAACAGCTTTGTGCCAAGCTGCCGCTCAAGGCCGGCAATATGGCGGCTGACTGCGGGTTGCGACGTGCCCAGCTCTTTAGCCGCTCCGGCGAAACTCCCGGTCCGCGCGGCGCATTCAAAAGCGCTCAAGGCTGCGGTCGTAGGAATCCTATAGGAGCCGGACCGGGGCATAACGAGTTTGATACATGCATGAGCGTAGCGAAGCAATTTACTTTCGCGATTGCTATATGCTGAGAAGTGATATCTATAACTTGAACGAAATATGCATGCCCAAAAGGGCTGAATACTGGTTCGCCATGTAATATCTCGCCTATAATATTTTGTAATATTCTTATTGCTGATCACAAATGCACCGCCTTACGGTCATGACGCCCGTCATGCGGATGCGCGAAAGCTTCCAATTGGCATGCCAGGATGGCGCTGCACACCTCGCTCCGCTGCCCCGCAACGACCCCATGACCGCGGGAGCGTTGGGGGCTAATAGTCGCGGCGCCGGTGGACCCCCGCCACTTCTTCATCATGCTGTGGTCGGCAACCCGGTTCTATGCGGATGTCGGCATGCTGGCCGCTGACGTACTCAACCGGCGTCGGCTCACACGAAAGGAATTTGATGCGGCGGCCGAGACCATGACCCAAGTCATATTGGACGGACGCTGCGGACCGCCAACCTCATCGCAATGACGGCCGCGACCGCAGGGAGAGATCCGGGCTACGTCTCGAACGCCAGATCGGCGGGTGAAATCAGCACGCCGAACTGGACGCACCAGATAACCACGCTTGGGTACTCTTTCAGATCGACGCCCTTGGGAATGGCATATTTCTGACTGCCCTCGAACGCGCGTAGCTTGCCGAGATCGATGTACATCGTCGACTTGACGTCGGAGGATTCACGGATTTCTTCGCTCGGCACGAGATAGACATGGAACGCGGGCCCCGGCCCAACTTTGAAGTCCTCCTCCAGGAACACCAGCTCTTCGTAGACCGTAACCCGCCCCTCTCCGTAATGGATTGGGTCCGAAGGATTTGCGTGAATAAACATGCCTTGAGCGACAACCTCGGTCTGCTCTTCGGCCGTGAGGGTTTCCATCGCAGGCGGCGGCGGAAACACGTAGGGAAAGATGAAGAAGCCAACGGCCACGCCGAAGGCCGTGCCCATAACTCCCCCAATGAAGAACGCAATTATCCATTTCCGCATCGTCACCTCCTGCGGTGATCGTTGCTACAGGTTCGCCCGGCTCGGCTCGGGCATTCAGCTAGACAAGCACGCATGATAGGTCGCGGTTGCCGAAGCATGTAGGCAAGAGATCGTGAATGAACTGGTAACCGACGATCACTCGTGTAGAGAGTGGTTCCGCCGCTTTGCGCTTTCAAGGGACGGTGTCCTGAAGGGGCTCTGGATTCCGGTTGGACGCCGCTTGCGGCCGAGGCTTCCTCGGCCGGCAGCCGTCGCAGCCTCTCGCCGACGCGCCTCGATCATCTTCCCGCCGTCGCCGATATGGACATGATGGCGATGTGGTGTCGCAAGCGCGGTGTTAGTATCCTTGCCGGCTGCACCCATTCCAAGGTCCTTGTACGACCTGCTGCGGACCGCAGCGACGAAAGCGGCGGCGGAGGACCGGGTTAACCGGTTTTCAAAGCCACGCCAGAGGGAGGACTAACAATGGACAAGACCAACTCGACATCGAATTCTGTACCACACCAGAAGCGCCGTGTATCCCGGAGGAGCGTGATCAAGGGCGCCGCGGCGCTGTCGGCCGCCGGGTTCACCTGGAAGAGCATCGGTCCTTTCGTGCGCGACGCGGAGGCGGCGACGCTGGAGCTGCGCTGGCTCGGCTGGGAGCACTACAACGTCAAGAGCCTGACCGCCGAGTTCGAGAACCGGCACGACGTCAAGGTCAGCGCCGGGTTCTTCGACGGTAATTCCGAAGCCTGGAACAAGCTCAGGGCCGGCGGCACCCAGGATTTCGACCTGGTGATGGCGGACGGATTCTGGCCGCGCCTCTATGCCAAGCAAGGGCTGGTCCAGTCGGTCGACTATTCGAAGCTGGACCTGAGTAACGTCTTCGACGACTTCGTGCCTCCCAAGTTCACGCTGCTGCGTGCGGAGGACAGCGAGGACATGATCGCCGCGCCCAACTGCTGGGGCGGGTACGGCTTCACGGTCAACATGGACAAGGTTGCCGCCGAGGATCAGGAATCGGTGAACCTTCTGTTCAACGAGAAGTACGAGGGGCATCTCTCGACCAGCGCGCGCTTCGAGGAGAACATCGCGCTGGCCGGCATTCTCGCGGCGCACAACATGGGCACGCAAGACAGCGAGCGGCCCGACGGCAAGAGCTTCAATCCCTACGTGCTGTCGGACGAGGAGCTCGAAGAGTGCAAGCGCCTGCTGATCAAGCAGAAGGGGTTGCTGGTCAATCGCTGGAACGACGAGGACACCCTGGAGCGGCTGCTGCGCGCCCAGGTGGTCTGGGCATCGCCGGAGTGGTCCGGCATCTACCGGCGCATTCACTTCGACAAGCTGGACGGCAAGTCGGATCTCAACATGCGCCACGTCCTCAAGCCCACGGAAGGCGGGCTCGGCTGGGTGGACCAGTGGTCCATCACCTCAGGCGTGACCGACAGTGAGAAACTGGAAATCGCGCACAAGTGGATCGACTTCCGGCTCGAGCGCGAGGCCATGAAGACGGTGGCGGTCGAAATCGGCTGGGCGCCGACCGTCGACGTTCGCGACATGCTGCCGGAGCGCTACGTCGACACGCTGTTCCTCAACGAGACCGGGTCGATTCACGGCCTCTATCAGTTCGACGCGCCCTCCTCGCCTGAGAAGTGGGAGCGCATCTGGTCGGCAGTGGAAGCGGCCTAGCCGCAACACTCACGACAACACGGTACAGAGGGATCGGGCCCCACGGTCCGGTCCCTCTCTTGGTATGGTGGCCCGCCTTGCCGGATCGCGGCGTAAGGGCGCGTGGCGCATGCCAGCGCTGAGGCTACCGGGAGTCTGGGCGGGATGAGCGACCAGGCAATCTTGCGCATCGAGGCCGTCGAGAAGCGCTTCGGCGCCGTCCGCGCGGTCGACGGCGTGAGCCTCGAGGTCGGCAGCCGCGAGTTCTTTGCGCTGCTGGGGCCCAGCGGTTCGGGCAAGACCACGCTGCTGCGCATCGTTTCGGGCCTGGAGGCGCCTGATCGCGGCCGGGTGGAGATCGGCGGCACCGACGTGACCAGGCTGCCGCCCTACCTGCGCCGCATCGGCATGGTGTTCCAGGACTTCCTTCTGTTCCCGCACCGCACGGTGGCGGAAAACATCACTTTCCCGCTCAAGATGCAGGGCCGCACTGTGGCCGAGCGGCGGGAGCAGCTCGACTGGATCCTCGGGTTCGTCCGCATGGAAGGGCTGGAGAACCGCTTCCCCCACCAGCTCTCGGGCGGCCAGAAGCAACGCGTCGCGCTCGCGCGGGGGCTGGTCTCACGGCCCGAGCTTCTGTTGCTCGACGAGCCGCTGGCCAACCTCGACCGAGAGCTGCGCAAGGAGATGGAAATCGAGGTGCGCCGCTATCAGGAGGAGCTCGGCATCCCCTTCGTCTATGTGACGCACAACCAGGAAGAGGCGCTCACCATGAGCGACCGCATGGCAGTGATGCACCAGGGCGCACTGGAGCAGATCGGACCCAAGCTGGAGGTCTACAACGCGCCGGCCACGCGGTTCGTCGCCTCCTTCGTCGGCGCACCCAACAAGCTCACCGGACGCGCGATCGAGGGCGACGGCGCGCGCTCGCGCATCGACTGGGACGGCATCACGCTGATCGCACGCTCTATCGGCAATGCCCGGCCGGGCGATGCGGTGGAGATTTATCTCAAGAGCGAACGGATCGCGCTCAGTGCCTCGGCAGACGGCATCCATCACGACAACCGGATCGAAGGGACGGTGCGCGACATCATCTTCAAGGGCCAGTTCGCCGACTACATCGTGCGCACCGGTAACGAGGCGGAGCTGGTCGTGAGCGGGCCGCCCAGCATCGCCGGCGTCGACCGCGGCTCGCGCGTGAGCCTGGGCTGGCCGGTTGAGGCGGCCGACGTGTTCGCGACCGAGGATGGCGAGCCGTGACGCCCGAGGAGTCGGAGGCCGTCGCGCCGTGAGAGGGCGACGAGCGCTCCACCTCGATCCGCGCGTCCGCTTTGCGACGCTGGTGGGGCCGGGCGCGCTCTTCATCGTCCTCTTCCTGCTGATTCCGCTGCTCTCGATCGTCGTCTTCAGCTTTTGGCGGACCGAAAGCTATGAGCTGATTTCGGACTGGAACGTCAACAACTACGAGGCGGTCCTGGGCGAATGGATCTACCTCAAGTTCCTGCTGAAATCGCTCGCCATGGCTGCCGCGGTCTCCGCCATCTGTCTCGTCTATGCCTGGCCCTGTGCGTACCTGATCGCCAAGCACGGCGGTCGCTACAAGCTGGTCCTGGTTCTGCTTACAGCGGCCCCGTTTCTCACGGGAATCCTGCTGCGCATTACCGCGATGCAGCAGATTCTGGGGCCCATCGGTCTGGTCAACATGGCGCTGATGGAGCTGGGTGCACAGCCGATCCAGGTGCTGATGTACACCAACATCGCCAGCGCAGTGGGTCTGATCTATCTCTGGATCCCCTTCATGCTGCTGGCCATCTATCTCTCCCTCTTCAACTTCAACTTCGAGCTGCTGGAAGTGGCGAAGGTGAACGGCGCAAGGCCGTGGCGGGCGTTCTTCGAAGTGACGTGGCCGCTCAACTGGATGGGAACCGCTATCGGGATCGTGCTGGTCTTCATTCCCACCTTCGCCGCGTCCGTGACGCCGCGCTTCCTGGGTGGGCCCAACGGCTCGATGTTCGTCAACCGTCTCGAACATCAATTCGGATCCGCCGGCACATGGGCTCTCGGCTCGGCCATGGGGGTGGTGATGTGCGTGGCCTCGCTCGTCGTTATCTTCGTGTTGTGGCGCACGGTTCGACTGCGTCGAGCGGGATTCACGGGCGCAGGGGCCTGACATGGCCGCGGTGAATCCAGGCGCACGCTTCGTGATCGGCGGCCAGACCGCGATGCTACTGGCGCTCTACCTGTTCCTTTACTTCCCCATCTTCTACATCGGCTATCTCTCGATCATGGAGAATAACGTGTGGCCGTTCCCGCCGGTCTTCACCGGGGAGTGGTACGACCGCCTCATGATCATGAGCGACTTTCACGTGGGCCTCCTGAACAGCGTGCTCATCGGTGTCGGCACGGCCTCGCTCTCCACGCTGTTCGCGACAGCCGCCGCGATCGGGATACTGCGGTATCCGATCCGGCGCCGGGGGGTGATCGTCGTCCTGTTTCTTGCGCCGCTCTTCGTCGCCCAGATCCTGATCGGGATCTCGACCCTGATGTTCAACCGCAACGTGCTCGGGATTCCCGGCAACATCGAATCGGCGATTGTGGCCAACACGGCCTACAGCGTGTCGTTTGCGTTTCTGGTGATCCTGGCCCAGCTGGTGCGCTACGACTGGCGCTTCGACGAGGTCGCCCAGGTGTTCGGTGCCCGGCCGTTTCGCACCTTTCGGGAGGTCACGTTCCCCAACATCTGGCCGGCTGTGCTGGGTGCCTTCATCATCAGCTTCATCCTGGGCTTCAACAACTTCGAGATCACCTTCTACAACGTGGCTGCCATTCCCACGCTCCCCACCATCGCCTGGGGAACGCTGCGTCACGGCATCGAGCCCGAGCTCTATGCGTTGGCGACCATCGTCAATGCGCTGGTCTTCCTTCTCCTTTTCATCATCTATCTGCTGATCCGTGTCGGCGCGCTCCGGCTGGGCGTGCCCGAGGAATAGAGCGTTTCCGTCTTGGACGGAAACGCTCTCGCTGTTTATCGCTCACGGCAGCCAGCCTCCGGCTGGCGCCTCCGCGAGGGCGCCGCAGGAGCGGCGGGCCGCGGTCGCGGCCTGTCGCGAGTCCGTCAAGGACGGACTCGCGCTAAGACTCGTGGCCGGCTTACGCCGGCACCCGGTAGTCGCGGATGACGTCCGGGTCGGGCTCGGCGCCGAGGCCGGGGCCGGTGGGAATGCGGACGTGGCCGTTCTCGTCCGGGGAGACGAACCCGGGGTATAGCGTCGCTTCGAGCCGCGTGTAGAAGCGCTCGGCCCAGCCCCCGCCGGGGCGGCCGGTGAGAGGCATCGCGCCCAGGAGCTGCAGGGTCGCGAGCCAGCCGGGGCCGAAGTAGGGCGAGTGCGGCATTACCGTCACGCTGTAACCCTCGGCCAGCGCGAGCACCTTGAGGAACTCGGTCACGCCGCCCACCTTGGTCACGCTCGGCTGCACGTAACGCACCGCGCCGGCGTCCAGCATGCGCCGAAACTCGAACGCGGTGCAGGCATTCTCGCCGCAGGCGAGATCGATGCCCGATTCCTGCTGAAGCCGTGCCAGCGCCGCAAAATCCTCCGGCGGGAAGATGGGCTCCTCCAGCCAGTAAAGGTCGTAGGGCTTGAGCCGTGCCGCCATGGCGCGCGCCTCCGCCGGCGTCCACGGGCAGTTCGTGTCCGTGCAGAGCGGCATGTCGGCCCCCATCGCCTCGCGCGCCGCCGCGATCTCCGGCTCTCCCGTCTCATGCAGCTTGATGGCGGGATAGCCTTCGTCCAGCGCGGCGCGCACGGTCGCAGCGACCAGCTCCCGGTCCCGGTACTTGAGCAGGCTCGCGTAGCCTGGAACCAGCGGCGGCGTGGCCGGCCCGCCGAGAAGCTGCGCGAGCGGCAGCCCCGCCCGCTTGCCCGCAAGGTCCCAGAGCGCGATGTCGATGGCGGAGATGCCGAACATGGTGATGCCGTAGCGGCCGAAGAGGTGCAGCGCCTGCTGGAGCTCCCGGTTGAGCGAGGCGATGTCGGTGGCGTCGCGCCCGATCAGGATCGGCGCCACCGTCGCGTCGATGACTGCCTGAAGCGCCGGCATGCAGTTGTAGCTGAAGCCTTCGCCCCAGCCAGAGGCGCCGTCCTCGGTCTCGACCCGGACCAGCAGAATCGTAAGCCCTTGCCACGCCTGCCCGCCCCAGGCCGGCGGCGGCCCGCCGTGATCGTGCGGAATGGCAAGCGGGATGGTTTCGATACGGGCGATCTTCATACGGGCATTCCTGACTCGTCGCGCGGACCCAGGATCACGGTAGGTCGCCGGTCAAGTCCCGGATGTGGCCGGGTGGCGGCGGCGGCAGTTCGATCCCGAAACGGCGCTTCAGTGCGTCGGCGATGAGCTCGAAGCAGGCGCCGAAGCGCACGACCTCGAAGGTCTCCAGGTCCAGCAGGGTGGATGATGCCCGATACAGGTGATAGAGGCGAAGCCCGTGGTCGATGACGATGTCCGCGATCGCGATCAGCTCGGGCTCGATGTCCTCGACCCGAAACTTCGTGCCGGAGAGCGAGAGGTTCGCGGACGAGCCGAAAAGCGGGTGTTGGGCCTCGCGGCTGAGCCGGGTGATCGCGGCATGGAAGGGCCCTGCGTTGAGCAGCATCAGCACGGTGCCGGCGCTGGTGGAGGCCGCGAGCGCCTCGGGCTCCATCTCGCGCAGGATCGGGTGATCCATGCGCGCCGGCGCGATCGCGCCGAGCGGCAGGTCGAGGTCCTCGATCAAGGTGGCGGCGACGTCCCACCCCTTCTGATCGAGCACGTGAAGCTCGCGGTGCAGGGCCATGTCGCCCAACATCGCGTTAAGCTTCGACGGCGTGCGCCGCTTGGTCTCGAAGATCGTCTTCAGCGCTGCGGCCGACCCGCCGATGGCGGAATAGCCGACGCTCATGGGCAGAATGGCGATCCCGCCTCGTTCGAGAACCGCGAAGGCCCGCTCGGCGTCGCGCTGAACGTCGGGTCGCCCCCTCACGGCGGGAGATTCTTCGTGAGGCAGGCGCGTTCAGGTCCCGTACCCAGCCGCCTCGATCAGCTCGACCTTGTAGCCGTCCGGGTCCTCGACGAACGCGATGACCGTGGTGCCGCCTTTGACCGGCCCGGCCTCGCGCGTGACGTTGCCGCCCGCCTCCCGGATCCGCTCGCAGGTCTCGGCGACATTTTCCACGCCGAGCGCGATGTGCCCGTACGCGCTACCGAGGTCGTAGTTCGACACGCCGTGGTTGTAGGTCAGCTCCAGCTCGGCCTCGCCGTTCTTGTTGCCGCCCTTGAAGGCGACGAAGGCAAGCGAATACCCCTGGTCGGGGCGCTCGGTGGTGCGCAGCAGGTCCATGCCGATGATGTTCGTGTAGAAATCGATGGAGCGCTGCATGTCGCCCACGCGGAGCATGGTGTGTAGAAGCTGCATGGTCATTCTCCCTGGATGGCGGCGCGGCAGAGTAGGCGATCCGGCGGGCGGACCGCCAGCCCGCATTTCTCACCGCGTTTGCCCGCTGCCGCGTTCCCTCAGTTTGCGTGCAGGACGGCATTCAAGAACTGCTGCGTGCGCTCCCGCTCCGGGTTCTCGAACAGCTTGGTCGGGGTTCCCTGCTCTTCGATGGCCCCGTCGAAGAAGAAGCAGACGCGGTCCGAGATCTCCTTGGCGAAGCCCATCTGGTGCGTGACCATGAGCATGGTGAGGTTGTGGGTATCCACCAGGTGCTTGATCACGCCGGTCACCTCGCTGATGACCTCGGGGTCCAGCGCCGACGTCACCTCGTCGAACAGCATGACCTTGGGCCGCATCGCGAGCGCCCGGGCAATGGCAACGCGCTGTTGCTGCCCGCCGGAGAGGCGCGAGGGGTGCTGATCGCGCTTGTCGATCATCCCGACCATGTCGAGCAGCTCGAGCGAGCGCTCCTCCGCCTCCTTGCGCGGCAGGCCCAGCACCTGCACCGGCCCTTCCATGCAGTTGCCGAGCGCCGTCATGTGCGGGAACAGGTTGAAGTGCTGGAAGCACATGCCGATCTTGCTGCGGATGCGTCGGAGATGAGACGAATTTGCCGGTACGAGCCCGCCGTTGCGTTCCATGTGCGTCAGCGGCTCCCCCTCGACGTAGATGACGCCATCGTCGATGGTTTCGAGAGTCATCAGCATGCGCAGAACGGTCGTCTTGCCGGAGCCCGAGGGGCCGATGATCGTCACCATTTCGCCGGCGGAGACGTCGAGGTCGAGCTGGTTCAGGACGACGAGCGCGCCGTATCTCTTGGTCACGTTCTGAAACCTGACCATCGGGATGCCGTCGCCTTCCAGGCTCAACGGATAGCTCTCCAGGTTCTCGGTCATTTCGTCATTCCCAGCGTTCGCCGCACCCATCTCTCGAACACGTTGATCGCGAAGGCGGACGGCAACGAGACGGCGAGGAAGATCGCGCCGACCATGGTGTAAGGCTCCAGGTACCTGTAGCTCTCGGCACCGACGGCCGTCGCCGTGTGCATCAGCTCGGCCACGCCGATCACCGACAGCATCGGCGTGTCCTTGAAGATGCCGACCAGATAGTTCCCCATCCCGGCCACCGCCGGTGGCAGTGCCTGCGGGATGACGATGCGGCGATAGGTGGTGACGATCGGCAGATTGATCGCCTTTGCGGCTTCCCACTGGCCCTTGGGCACGCTCTCGATGCCGCCGCGGTAGACCTCGGACAGATAGGCGCCGTAGTGCACCCCGATGGCGATCAGTCCCGCTGTCCAGGGCGAGAGCGTCAGCCCGAACTGCGGGCCGACGTAGTAGACGAAGAAGATTTGCAGGAGCAGCGGCGTCGAGCGAATGAGCTCGACGAACTCCCGGACGACCAGGGTCACGGGCAGAAGAGGCGTGCGCTGGGCCAGCACGAAGACCAGGCCCAGAATGATCGCGATCGTATAGCCGCCGCCGGCGGCGATCAGGGTCTTCCCCGTCGCGTCGACGAATCGCGGCGCGAGGTCCCACACCCAATCCCATCGCCACTCCATGCGCTAGGCCTTTCCGATCCGCCGGTTCATCAGACGCTCCAGTCCCCGCATGCCGGGCGTCACGAAGAAGCGGGCGATCACGTAGTAGATGACGATGGCGGTGCCGAACGATTCGGCCGAAAGGAAGGTGGTGATGTTAATCTGACGGACCTCGAACATCAGGTCGGCAACCGCAATCAGCGCGACCAGAGCCGTGCCCTTGAGGATTTCGATGATGAGGTTGCCCCAGGGCGGCAGCATGATGACGAAGGCTTGGGGCAGGATAATTCGTCGCATCCGGTTATGGGGTGCCATGTTCAAGGCTAGTGCGGCCTCCCACTGGCCCTTGGGCACAGCGAGGACCGCGCCCCGCACAAGCTCCGCCCCGTAGGCGCCCATATTCAGCCCGACCGCGAGGAAGCCGGCCGTGAACTTGTCCAGGGTGATGCCGAAGAGCGGCAGGACGAAGAAGATCCAGAAGAGCTGCACGAGCAGGGACGTGCCGCGAAAGAACTCGATGTAGGCGACCGCGACGGCGCGCAGCATCAGGTTTTGCGACAGGCGCATCAATCCGAAGGCGAGCGCGGCGGCGACCGCGACGAACGTGGCCAGGAAGAACTGGTAGATCGTGACGATGGTGCCGTCGATCAGCCGGCCGCCGTACACATCCAGGAATTCGATATATGTCATTGCGACAAGCCTTCGTTGCTCGACGCCACGCGGAACAGGAGGGGGACCGGCGCGCTCAGGCGCGCGCCGGCCTCCCTGAGTGGGCGGCTAGGAGTCGGTTACCGGGCGATTGACGCAGATCCACTTTGTCGCGTCATCGCCGGGAACATTCGACCGCGTGTAGTCGTAGGGTGCGACGTTGGCCAGCATCTCGTCGGAGCCGATATAACCATCCATCGCCGCGTTGAACCCTTCGCGGAAGCCGTCGTCATCTTGATGGAAGCCGATGCCCACCCAGTTGAAGGTCCACTGAGGCAGGGCGTTGGTGTCGGTCGCATCGATGTCGTCGGCTTCGCGAGCGATCTTGTCCGCCTCCGCCGACGTCATGGCGCCGGCGTCCGCTCGCCCTGCGCGGACCGCGGCAAGGGCCTCGGTGATGCCGGGCACCTGCATGATCTTGTCGTCCGGGATGCCTTCGCTACGAGCCTCTGCGATGTTCACGTAGCCGGTCACCCCGACCATCATGGCGCCGGCATTCTTGATGTCCTGGTATGTTTGCAACCCCTTGGGATTGCCGGCCGGGACAATGAAGGCATTTCCGAACTGCCCGATCGGCTCGGAGAAGTCGATGTTCTCGCAGCGGGCACTGAGGATGTACATGCCGCCGGTGATGATATCGACGCGACCGGCGACGAGGCTGGGAATGAGGCCGCTCCAGTCTGTCACCACCGGCTCGACATTGGTGTGGCCCATCCTCGCCAGCACATCGACGGTGATGACGTTGACGAAGCCCAGCGGCGAGCCGTCCTCGCCCGGGTGCGCCCATGGCGGGGCATTGGCGAAGCCGAGCCGGATGGGTTCGCCTGCTGCGACCCTGTCTTCAAGCGGGCCGGCTTGAACGGAGCCGGCGGCCAGAGCCAACGCGACTGCGACGGCGCCTGCGGCAAGTTTCCATTTCATTGGAAGTCTCTCCCTCTGCTTTGTTGCCTGCCCCACCGTCCCGTGTGCGAGACGTCGGGCTTGGCGGTTTATGTCCACGACGCTTTCTGCGTCTTCTTGCGGCAAAAGGACCGTGTCGCTCGTTTGGTCCGTCCGGGTTCGGCACTTCCTTCAACACCCTTGTTGTTTGAACGTATGGGCGCCCGGAGAGACCCGGAGGCTCGGATCGTTTCCCTCCTTTCCGTCGCGCGTGTTGGTCTCCCGCTGTTGCGGGCTCAAACAACTCCGGTGGTTGTCACCATCGGGGACAGCCCTCGCGTGTCCCCGACAGGCCGCTGCGTCGGGCCGGGCCGCGGTAGCGGACCGGACTGCGCCTTGCGGTTCACCGCAGACGGCTCAGCACGAGCTCCTGGAAGCTCCGCACCGAGTCCTCCCACACCGGGGAAAGCACACCGCCGTCGTCCGCGATGGCGGATGCGCGCCCCTCCTGGAGCCGTTCGCAGATCACCTGGTCCTCCACGTGCACGTCGTGCCAGAGCGTCTCGAGCTGCTCCGCCTCTTTGGCCGATGGCGGCTCGGGCTTGAGGCTGTAGACGGCGCGGCGCTGGAGGGTTCGGTCCGGCGCCAGCGGCACGTCCAGGTGCACGCCGATCTGGTCCGGGAAGTAAATCCCTAACGAGAAGTTGGGAAAGATGGTGAGGTAGCGGGAATCCGCCGAAAGCGTGTCGTTCCGCTTCGCCGTGCTGGAGACATCCACGGCGCAGCCCAGGCAGCCTGGCTCGTTCAGGGTGTAGTGGTCGCTCAGCGGTTGCTCGGTGGTCGTCGCGTGCACGAAGGGCACGTGATAGGGCTCGATGAAGTTCTCCATCAGGAGCTTCCAGTTGGCGGCGATCTCGCCCAGATCGACCGTGACGACGTGCTGAATCCGGCTGAGGTCGAGCCCGTCGAACTGGCTCAGAAGCGGGGCGACGACGTCTTCGAGCGGCGGTGCGGTGCCGTTCAGGTTGACGAAGATCCAGTCGTGCCAGGTCGCCACCCGCACCGGCACCAGCCCGTGCTGCGCCCGGTCGAAGCCTTCCGGCACCGCGCGCGGGTCATGCCCGCCGAAGTAGGGGGCGAGGTGCAGCGCGCCGTCGAGCTTGTAGGTCCAGGAGTGATAGGGGCACTGGATGGTGGGCCCTACGTTGCCGGGCTCTTCGACGAGCTTGAGGCAGCGATGGCGGCAGACGTTGTGGAACGCCCGCACCTCCCCATCCGCGTCGCGAAGCAGGAGCACCGGCTTGCCTGCCACGGTAACCGGCACCACGTCGCCCGGCTGAGCCAGCTCGTGCGCCAAGCCGGTGAACACCCACGATTCGGTGAAAATCCGCTCGTTCTCGAGCGCGAAGACTGCCTCGCTCGTATAGGCCGCTGCCGGCAAGCCGCGCGCCACAGCCCCTGGAGCCTCGAACGCAGCAAGCGCCTCCTCTCCCAGGATCGATTGCAGCGTCAGGCTCATGGCGTCCTCCGTCAGAGCGCCGGGCTAAGGCACATTGCGCTTGAGCAGGAACTGGTTCTTGAACATGCCGAGACGGGTCATGACCTCGACGT
>JAPPNV010000264.1 GCA_028818565.1 Rhodospirillales bacterium
CGGCGCCTCGGTCTGCATCCAGACCGGCACCACCACCGAGCTCAACCTCGCGGATTTCTTCCGCGTCAACGGCATCACCTACGAGCCGGTGCCGATCGAGACCAACGCCGAGGCCCGCGCGGCCTATGAGGCGGAGCGGTGCGACGTCTACACCACGGACGCGTCCGGCCTCGCCGCGACGAAGACCACCTTCGACGATCCGAGTGCGCACATGGTGTTCCCGGAGATCGTGTCGAAGGAGCCGCTCGGGCCGTTGGTGCGCCAGGGCGACGACCAGTGGGCGGATATCGCGCGCTGGACGCTCAACGCGCTGATCACGGCCGAGGAGCTCGGCGTGACGCAGGCGAACGTGGGCGAGATGGCCGCGGCAGCCGGCGATCATCCCGAGATCAACCGGATGCTGGGCACGGAAGGCTCGTTGGGTGAGATGCTGGGCCTCGATCCCGATTGGGCGGTCCGCGCGATTGCGGCGGAAGGCAACTACGCGGAGATCTTCGACCGCTACATCGGCCCCGACAGCCCGCTCGGACTGGGCCGCGGCCTGAACGCCCTCTACACCGACGGCGGCATCCTCTACTCGCCTCCGTTCCGTTAAGTTCGACGACACACCGTCCCGCCGGGCGGGCCCGGTGGGACGGTGTTTTTCTGGTACAAGGGCGTTCCTTCAGGCAACATCAGTTGTCCGGGTAACCTGAGGAGGGCGGCGCCGCCGTGACCGAGAGAGCGCCCCCAGGTGGCGGCGGCTTCGACATAAGCCGCGCCTGGACCGACGAGCGCGCCCGCGGCGTCATCTTCCAGATTCTGATCGTGCTCGGGGTGGCGGGCCTTGCCGCCTTCATCGTCATGAACACGATCACGAACCTCAGGGAGGCCGGCCTCTCCTCCGGCTACGGCTTCCTCTTCGATACCGCCAACTTCGACATCAACCAGCGCCTCCTCGACTACGCGTCGACCTCGACCTACGGGCAGGCGTTCGTGGTCGGTGCGCTCAACACCGTCCTCGTCGCCGTGATGGGAATCATCGCCGCGACGGTCATCGGCTTCGTCACCGGCGTCCTCAGGCTCTCCAACAACTTCCTGATCAGCCGCATTGTGGGGGTCTGGGTCGAGTTCACCCGCAACGTCCCGGTCCTGCTGCAGATCATCTTCTGGTGGCTGATCATGCTGGCGCTGCCCCGGGTGAAGGACAGCATTTCGATCGGCGATGCAGCCTTCCTGAACAACCGCGGCATTTTCCTGCCTTCGCCCATCTTCGAGGATGGCTCGGCGATCGTGCTGGCGATGATCCTGGTCGGCGTGATCGGGGCGGTCCTGGTCGGGCGCTGGGCCAGGAAGCGCCAGGAGGCGACGGGCCGCACCTTCCCGGTCGGCTGGGTCGGGCTCGGGCTGATCGTGGGCATCCCTGTGGTCATCTATTTCGCCCTCGGCCAGCCGCTCGATTTCGACATCCCGGAGAAGAAGCGCTTCAATTTGAAGGGCGGCTTCAACATCACGCCGGAGCTGATAGCGCTGTGGCTGGCGCTCTCCACCTATACCGGCGCCTTCATCTCCGAGATCGTGCGCGGCGGAATTCTCTCGGTCTCCAAGGGGCAGACCGAGGCGGCCGGCGCGCTCGGGCTCAGACGCGGGCTGACCATGCGCAAGATCATCCTGCCGCAGGCGCTGCGCGTGATCATTCCGCCGATGACCAGCCAGTACCTCAACCTGACCAAGAACTCCTCGCTCGCCGTCGCCATCGGCTACCAGGACATCGTCTCGATCGGCGACACCATCCTCAACCAGAGCGGGCAGGCGCTCGAGGTGATCTCCCTCTACATGGCGTTCTATCTGGTGCTGAGTCTGCTCACCTCCGCTTTCATGAACTGGTACAACAAGCGCATCGCCCTGGTGGAACGATGACGAAGCACGCCTTCCATCGCAGCCGGGCGGAAATGCTGTCGGAGCGGCCGCCGCCGATCGCCAGCAGAGGCGTCATCGGCTGGTTGCGGGCCAATCTGTTCTCGAACTATCTGAGCGCAGCGCTCACGGTGGGCTCGATTGCGGTGATAGCGCTGATCGTGCCGGGCCTGATCGAATGGGCCTTCATCGACGCCACCCTGACCGGCGAGATCGGCAAGGACTGCCCCAGCGAGGGCGCGTGCTGGGCCTGGCTCGACCAGCGCATCACCCAGTTCTTTTACGGCTTCTACCCGCCCGATGCCTATTGGCGGGTGAACGTTTGCATCGCCCTGCTGGTGCCGGCGCTCGCCTATATGCTGTTCGACAAGCTGCCGTATTCCCGCTACGGGCGCTGGTTCTCGCTCGCCTATCCCGTGATCGCCGCGATCCTGCTGGTCGGCGGTCTCGGCCTCGAAGTCGTCCGGACCGACCAGTTCGGCGGCTTCATGCTCAATCTTATCGCCGGCCTCGTCGGCATCGTGCTCTCGCTGCCCATCGGCATCCTGCTGGCGCTGGGCCGGCGCTCGCGCATGCCGATCGTCCGGATGTTCTCGATCGGGTTCATCGAGTTCATCCGCGGCGTGCCGCTGATCACGCTGCTCTTCGTCGCGATCATCCTCTTGCCGCTCTTCCTGCCGCCCCAGGTCACGCTCGATCAGCTGATCCGCGTGATGATCATCATCACGGTGTTCGCCTCTGCCTACATGGCCGAGGTGATCCGCGGCGGGCTGCAGGCGATCCCGCAAGGGCAGTACGAGGCCGGCCAGGCGATGGGGCTCGGTTACTGGCAGTCGATGCGCCTGATCATCCTGCCGCAGGCGCTCAAGATCTCGATCCCGGGAATCGTCAACACCTTCATCGGGCTCTTCAAGGACACCACGCTGGTCATCATCATCGGCCTGTTCGACATCCTGGGCCAGGCGCGCCTCCTCCAGACCAATCCGGACTGGCTGGGCAAGGTCGATTACGAGACCTTCCTGCTGGCGGCGCTGTTCTTCTTCGTGATCTGCTTCAGCATGTCGCGCTACTCGCTCAATCTCGAGAAGCGCCTGGACACCACGAGACGCTAGGGAGGCACCATGGCGGAGGCAGATGCCGCGCCCGGCGGCGCCGAAGATCTGATCATCGAGATCACCGGCCTCAACAAGTGGTTCGGCCAGTTCCACGTGCTGCGCGACATCGACCTCAACGTGGAGCGGCGCGAGCGCATCGTCATCTGCGGGCCGTCGGGCTCGGGAAAATCCACGCTGATCCGCTGCATCAACAGGCTTGAGGAGCACCAGCAAGGCACGGTGGTCGTCGACGGGGTCGAACTCACCCACAACCTCAAGAATATCGACGCGATCCGCCGCGAGGTCGGCATGGTGTTCCAGCAGTTCAATCTGTTCCCGCATCTGACGGTGCTGGAGAACTGCACCCTGGCGCCGATCTGGGTGCGAAGGGTGCCCAAGGCCGAGGCTCAGCAGACCGCGATGGAGTATCTCGAGCGGGTCAAGATTCCAGAGCAGGCATTGAAGTTTCCCGGCCAGCTCTCGGGCGGCCAGCAGCAGCGCGTGGCAATCGCGCGTTCGCTCTGCATGAAGCCCAACATCATGCTGTTCGACGAGCCCACCTCGGCCCTCGATCCCGAGATGATCAAGGAGGTGCTCGAGGTCATGGTCGATCTTGCCGAGAGCGGCATGACCATGCTCGTCGTCACCCACGAGATGGGCTTCGCCGCGGAGGTCGCCAACCGCGTCATCTTCATGGACGAGGGCCAGATCGTCGAACAGAACACACCCGACGAGTTCTTCAACAATCCCCAGTCCGACCGAACCAAGCTGTTCTTGAGCCAGATCTTGTAGGAACGGGGTCGGGCCTCAGTTTCCCTCTGCCGCACCCGCGCCTGTGTCGAAGCGTGCGGGTGCGGGGCTCACCACGCGGGTCTTGCCACCGCCGGCGACCTCGAAGACGGCGAGGCCCCGTTCCGCGATTCCCTCGTCGTCGAAGCGAAACAGCCCGTCCGCGCCGACAAATCCGCCGCGATTGCCGATGGCCCGTGGGCCGAACGAAGCGCCCGCCCGTGCGAGGGCCGCGGCGAGCGCGGTTGCATCGTAGGCGAGGGTGGCGATCGCGCCCGGCGGCACACCGAAAACCCGTTGATAGCGTGCCTCGAAATTTCGCCGTGCCGTGGGGTCGGGGCCCGCGAACCAGCCGCCCGCGAGTGCTGGCTCGCCGAGCGTGGCAGAGTCTTCCCACAGGCCGGTTCCGAGGACGCGGATTTCGGCGGGGTCGATATCGTAGAAGGGGAGCAGCGGCGCGACCTGCCGCAACCGGACACCGCCATCGGCCAGCAGCAGCGCATCGAAGGGAAGCTCGCCCAGCGTGTCGAGGGTCTCGAGCCGCTTCAGCCGGCGGCGGGCAGCGGCATCGCCCTGGCGGGCAAGTGCCTGTCGCTCGGCCTTCAGGGCCCCGGCGCGCCGGTCGTACTCGGCGAGCTTGCGCACGACATCAGCTGCGTCCGACGCATCTGCCGCGTAATTCCGGACTTTCTCGAGCGACAGTCCGTTGAGCGCCGCCGCCGCCCAGGCTTCGTCTGCCACCGTCGCGCCATAGCGTGTCTCGGGCGCCAACAAGGCGATTCGTCGGTGGCCCTTCGCCGCCGCGTGAGCGAAGACCCGCCTGATCTGCGTACGCGGTGTATGGCCGAGCAAAAAGACACCCTCGCGCGCTGCCGTTCGATCGGTGGAAAAGGCAACCACGGTGACCCCGTGCGCTCGCGCGTGAGCGGCGACGGTGTTCACGCCTTCGGCAAACAAGGGTCCGAGGATCAGGTCGACGCCCTCTTCGAGCAGCGCGAGTGCGGTCCGCTCCGCACCCGACGCGGTGCCTCCCGTATCGCGCGGCAGCAGCAGGAAGCGCTCGTCGGCCGTGTCGAAGAGCGCGAGCTGCGCCGCGTTCAGCAGCGTCTCGCCTTCCTGGGCGTAGCGACCGGAGAGCGGCAACAGGAGGCCGACCCTGGCGGCGCGTGCGGTCTCCTCGGGTGCCGAAACTGCGTTGGCGTCCTCCTCGGCGGGCTTCTCCGCTGTCGATTCATCGGTGGGCAGGGCGGCGAGCGTTTGGGTCCGCTCATCGGCCGGAGCGATCGAAATCTCAGGCGCGGCGGTCTTCGTTTCGGCAGCCGAGCGAGGCGCCGGCTGGTCCTCGGGCGACGGCGGCGGTACGCTCGGCGCCGCGCAGGCGCCCGCCAGCAGTAGCAGCAGGGCGGCGCCTGCTGCTCCGATCCGCCGGCGCCGATTAGCTGCGGAGAGGCTACGAGGTCGATCCATGTCCGAGGAAGCTCCCGCAACGACCGCAGGCGTGGGACAGACTAGGGACGACACCCCGGCGAGTAAACCGCAGCCGCGCGCGGACCCGGGTCTCTGGCTAGTGGCGACGCCGATCGGCAATCTGGGAGACATTTCCGGGCGGGCGCTCGCGGTGCTTGCGTCCGTCGATCGTGTCGCCTGCGAGGACACCCGCCGCACCGGACGGCTCCTGGCGCGCCACGGCATCTCGGCACGCCTCGTGTCCTACCACGAGCACAATGCGGCGCGCGTCCGCCCGGCGCTGCTCCGCACCCTCGTGGGCGGCGGTTCGGTGGCCCTGGTCTCCGACGCAGGCACGCCGCTGATCTCCGACCCCGGCTACAAGCTGGTTTGTGAAGCGGTCTCCGCCGGCGTTCGCGTGAGTGGCTGCCCCGGTCCGAGCGCGCCCCTGCTCGCGCTCATACTTTCGGGCCTGCCGACCGATCGCTTCTACTTCGGCGGCTTCCTACCCTCCAAGGCGGGGCCCCGGCGGGAGGCGCTCGCCACACTCTGCTCCCTCGATGCAACGCTCGTCCTTCTCGAATCGCCCCGGCGCCTGCCTGCGTCGCTGGCAGACATGGAGGCGGTTCTCGGCCCGCGCCCGGCGGCTGTGGCGCGCGAGCTGACCAAGCTGCACGAGGAGGTGCGGCGCGGATCGCTCGACGAGCTGGCCGGCCATTACGCCGCCGGCGCGCCCAAGGGCGAGGTCGTGATCGTCGTTGGCGGCGCGCGGGGAGACGCGGCGCAACCCGCGCTCTCGGACGCGGATATCGACGAGCGTCTCGACCGTCTGCTCGCCGCGGGCAGCGTGCGCGACGCGGCGGCGGCGCTCAGCGCCGAGACCGGGCTGCCGCGCCGCGAGCTCTATACCCGTGCACTGGCACGGTCACGGACACGGGAGGAATGCGCGGTCGATCCCTAGAGGAACGTCGCGCGGCATACGCGCGGGGGCTTGCGGCGGAGCGACTCTGCGCGTTGCGCCTCCGGCTCGCGGGCTGGCGCATCCTGGCGCGGCGCTATGCGACCCCGGCGGGCGAGCTTGACATCGTCGCGCGGCGTGGCGGGTTGATCGCCTTCATCGAAGTGAAGCATCGCAAGGAGCCCCGGGGTGCTCTCGAGGCCATTACGGCGCATCAGCGGCGGCGTATCGAGAATGCCGCGACCATTTTCTTGTCGCGTCATCCGAAATGGCGCAAGCTTTCACTCCGATTCGATTTGATGGTGGTGAGCCCTTGGCGATGGCCGAGCCACCTGCCAGACGCGTGGCGTCCCGACCGCAGCGGGACAATTATCTGACTCGATTGGCCCGGTGCCCGAGCCGGAAGGCGGGGCCCGCAGTCGCGCTCGTACTCCTTTTGGCCGGCTCGCTTTCCCTTTCTGGATGTGCGGAACTTCTGCTCGGCGCGGCCGCGACGACGGGCGTTGCGATCGCCGAGGAGCGCTCGGTCGGCGACGCGGTCGACGACCTGACCATTCGGGCGGAACTCAACCACCTCTTCTTCCAGGACGATGTCGAGCTCTTTGGGGACGTGTCGTTCAGCGTGATCGAAGGCCGCGTTCTGCTCAAAGGCAGCGTGCCCACGCCCGACGATCGTATCCGCGCGCTTCGGCTCGCCTGGCAGGCCGCCGGCGTTCGCGAGGTGATCAACGAGCTTCAAGTGGCCGACGACAGCGGAATCCTGGATTACGCGCGGGACACGTGGATATCGGCGCAGCTCAAGACAAAGCTCCTGGTGGACAGCGATGTCCTCTCCATCAACTACAGCGTGGAGACAGTCAACGGCACGGTCTACCTCCTGGGTATCGCGCAGGACGAGGCCGAGCTCGCGCGGGTTACCGAGCATGCCCGCAGCATCGAGGACGTGAAGCGCGTCGTGAGTCACGTGGTTTTCAAGGACGACCGTCACCGCCCGGTGACGCCTTGATGGCCGGCGGGGCGAATGCGCGCACAGGCCGCATGGGCGGCCGGAGTCTTCGCCCCTGGTGCCGTGCTGGTCCGGCCGCAGCGCTAGCCCTCGCGCTGACCGCTCTACTGAGTCTCGCGGGTTGTGCGGACTTCATCGTCGGCGCGGCCACCACGACGGGTCTTGCGATCGCCGAGGAGCGCACGGTCGGCAATGCATTCAAGGACCTGTCCATTCAGACGGAGCTCAACCATCTCTTCTTTCAGGACGATCTCGACCTTTACAACGATGTATCGATCAGCGTGATGGAGGGCCGCGTGCTGCTCAAGGGCAGCGTGCCAACGCATGAGGACCGGATCCGCGCGGGTTGGGTCGCCCGGCAGGCCACGCGCGCGGAGGAGGTGATCAACGAGTTGCAGGTGACCGGCGAGGGCGGAATCCTGGACTACGCGGAGGACAGGTGGATTTCGTTGAAGCTCCGGGGCAGGCTGCTCCTGGACCTCGATATCCTGTCGGTCAACTATGATATCGAGACCGTCAACGGCACCGTCTATCTCTTGGGAATCGCGCAGGACGAGGATGAGCTGGAACAGGTCAAGGAGCACGCCCGCAGCGTGGGCGGCGTCGAGCACGTCGTGAGCCACGTGATCATGAAGGACGACCCACGCCGCCCGCCGCCAACCGATGCCCGGTCGCGCTCCCCGCTGCCACCTGATGCCCGGTGACGCGATCGAAGGTGCGCTCCGCGCTGTCGGCACCCTCGCGGACGACGAGATCGACCTGGCCGACGCCGCGCTGTTGCTCGGTGCCCTCGACGTCCCGGGCGCGTCGCTTGAAGACTACCGCGCCCATGTCGGCCGCCTCGGCGAGGACGTGGCGGCCCTTGCCCGCGCCGGCGAGCCGCTGGAGCGCCGCCGCAGGCACCTCAACGCCGTGCTCTTCGAGGCCCATGGTTATGCCGGCGATACGGAGAGCTACGATTCTCCCGAGAACGCGAACTTGCTTCAGGTCATCGACCGCCGCGTCGGTCTGCCGGTCAGCCTCGGCATCCTCTATATCCACGCCGCCCGGTCGCAGGGCTGGGCGGTGGACGGGCTGGCCTTCCCCGGTCATTTTCTGGTGCGCATGGACGAAGGCGATCGCCGCGTGATCGTCGATCCCTTCCATCAGGGCCAGGCGCTGGAGGCTGGCCACCTTCGCGGCCTGCTCAAGCAGTTCCAGGGTGCCGATGTGGAGCTAGAGCCCGCCCACTACGCTCCGGTTGGCAACCGGGCGATCCTTCTCCGGCTACAGAACAACATCAAATCCCGGGCGCTGCAGGCGGGCGACGGCGCTCGCGCCGCGGCAATCCTGGAGCGGATGTTGCTGATCGCGCCGGATGCCGGCGGCCTCTGGCATGAGCTCGGCATGGTTCGCGCCAGGCTCGGCACCATCAAGGGCGCGGTCGAGGCGCTGAAGCGGAGCCTCGCCTGTCCGTTGCCCGAGGCCGCGCGGTCGCGTGTCGAGGCGGCGCTCGCGTCTCTGACCACCAGACTGCACTGAACACCGAGAGGCGTAGGGGGTCCCAGACGTGAGCCTCGCCGTGGCTATTCAGATGGACCCGATCGAGGCCATCGACATCGACGCCGATAGCACCTTCGTGCTCGCGCTGGAAGCGCAGGCCAGGGGCCATCGGTTGCACCACTACCTGCCGCAGCACCTCTCGCTGACGGCGTCCGGCGCGATGGCGACGGTGCGGCCTCTCGAAGTGCGCCGGAACGTCGGCGATCACTACACACTCGGCGCTCCGGAGCCCGTCGATCTGGCCACCATGGACGTCGTCCTGATGCGTCAGGACCCGCCGTTCGACATGGGCTACATCACGGCCACCCATATCCTTGAGCACATCCAGACGGTGACCCTGGTGGTCAACGACCCGGTTCATGTGCGGAACGCGCCGGAGAAGCTCTTCGTTACCCGGTTTCCCGACTTGATGCCGCCTACGCTCATCACCGCCGAGCGCGAGATGATCGTCGACTTCCGCGCTCGGCACGGCGACATCATCCTCAAGCCCCTCTTCGGCAACGGCGGCGCAGGCGTGTTCCACGTCGGGCCCGAGGACGAGAACCTCAATGCCTTGATCGAGATGTTCGGCACGTTTTTTCGCGAGCCGATCATCGCCCAAGCCTATCTGCCGGCGGTCCGCGACGGCGACAAGCGTATCATCCTGGTGGAAGGGGAGGCGGTGGGTGCCGTCAATCGGGTGCCGGCTGCCGGCGAGGCACGCGCCAACATGCATGTCGGCGCCCGGCCGGACAAGTCCGAGCTGAGCGATCGCGACCGCGAAATTTGCGCTGCGATCGGCCCGGCACTCAGGGAACGCGGCCTGATATTCACCGGAATTGACGTGATCGGCGGCTACCTGACCGAGATCAACGTCACCTCGCCCACCGGCATCCAGGAGATCAACCGCCTCGACGGCACCTGCCTCGAAGCCCTGATCTGGGATGCGATCGAGGCCCGGCTTGCCAGGTCGTAGGTAGGCCGCACGATCACCGCTTACGTCTCGGTCTGAGGACGCTCTCGCTTGGGTGGTCCCGGGTCGTCGAGGCTCCAGCCCGCGCCGTCGACTGCGATCACGGTCTCGCCCGTGACCGTGCCCGGATCGAGGCAGGGCACGTTGACGCTGTAGCAATCGGGCGCCGAGCGCGGCGAGTAGAACGACTTCACGCCGCAGACCGCACAGAAGAGATGCTCCGCGACGCCGGTGCCGAACCGGTATCTGGTCAACGTGTCCCCGCCCGAGAGCAGAGTGAAGTGCGACTTCGACACCACCAGATGGCGATAGCCGGACTTCCGGCAGATCGAGCAGTTGCAGTCGTGCACCTCGATCTCGGCCGGAGCCTCGCAGGAGAAGCGCACCGTGCCGCAGTGGCAGCCGCCCCGGTGGGTGACGAGCGCGGTCATTCTCGGCTGTTCGTCGCGTGAGTGGCGGGATCGGCGGGCAGCGCGCGCATCTCGGGCTTCTCCCCTGCACGTCGCGAAAACGCCCGCCGTCAGTTGTGGCGGGCGCGGGCCGGAGACTGGAGCGGGCGATGGGATTCGAACCCACGACCCCAACCTTGGCAAGGTTGTGCTCTACCCCTGAGCTACGCCCGCAAGCGCTCAGTTCCGTGCGTTGCGATAGTACGCGTTCGGCGCGCCCGCACAAGCGCAATCCCGCTGACACATTTCCGACCGAACAAGTCAGCGCGGCATGTGCATCCTTCTCCCCATGCAGATGGCGATTGACGCTGGCGTGCGGCAAGGGTAGGAGGGGCGCGGATCGGGGATGCTGCGTCGCACGCGCGTCCGGATTCGGTCCGACGGCGGGATATTCGTCGGTCGCCTCGCGGCCAGCCCGCCGTCGAAGGAGCACATATCCTGCACCATGTCTTTGGTCCGCGATATGCGGCTGGGTGCCACACAGGCGCCCGCGCCGCGCCGTCGCGCGCAGGCTCGCAGGATGCGGCGGGGGAGCCGCAATGGAGGAAATCTAGTGGAATTGAATGAGGGATTCGCGGATCTCGGCCTGAGCGAGCCGCTGCTCGCCGCCGTTTCCGGGGCCGGCTACGAGGCGCCGACGCCGATCCAGCACAAGGCCATCCCGCTCGTCCTGCGGGGCGTCGACCTGCTGGGCTGCGCCCAGACCGGCACGGGCAAGACCGCATCCTACGCGCTACCGATCATCGACATATTGAGCTCGGGCACGGGCAAGCCGCGGATGCCGCGCTGCCTGATTCTGGCGCCCACACGAGAGCTCGCACAGCAGATTGCGGACAACTTCGTCACCTACGGTGCCAACCACAGCCTGCGCCAGGCGCTGCTGATCGGCGGCGAGGGGTTCACGCTTCAGGAAGCCGCGCTCGGCAAGGACCCGGACATACTGATTGCAACCCCTGGTCGCCTGATCGACATGTTCGAGCGGGGCCGGATCATGCTGGGTGGCGTCAAGGTGCTGGTGATCGACGAGGCCGATCGCATGCTCGACATGGGCTTCATCCCGGATGTCGAGCGCATCGTCCAGACCCTGCCGCGCATCCGCCAGACGCTCATGTTCTCCGCGACTCTCGGGCCCGAGATCAAGCGGCTCGGCAAGGAGTTCCTGATCAACCCCAAGGAGGTGAGCGTAGCGCCCCCGGCCACGGTGGCAGGCACCGTGCGCCACGCGATGATCCTGGTGGAGCCCGAAGAGAAACGCGTCGCGCTGCGCGTCCTGCTCCGCGACGAGGCGGTGCAGAGCGCGCTGATCTTCTGCAACCGCAAGAAGGACGTCGATATCGTTTGCGCCTCGCTTCAGCGCCACGGCTTCGACGCCCGCGCGCTGCACGGCGACATGGTGCAGCACCGCCGGACGGAAACACTGGCGGCGTTCAAGGAAGGCGAGGTCAACCTGCTCGTCTGCAGCGACGTCGCAGGTCGGGGCCTCGACATCGAGGCCGTCTCCCACGTCATCAACTTCGACGTGCCCTACAATCCCGAGGACTACGTCCATCGCATCGGCCGCACCGGCCGGGCCGGGCGCGAGGGCCGGGCGATAACGCTTGCCACGCACGAGGAAGCCGAGGCGGTGGGTGCGATCTCGGCGCTCGTCAATACCGCGATCCCGCTCACGACACCCGAAGGGGAGCCGGCCGAGCTTGACGCAACCCCGCGCGAGAAAGCACGCCCGCGCCGGGGTCGCAGGCGTCGCGACGAGCCCCCCACCGCCGAGAAGCGGCCCGCGCGCAGGCGGACACGCAGCCCCGAGGCTGCCGAGAGCAAGCCCAAGCGAGAACAGGCGCGCGGTGCGAACGCCACCGAGAGTAAGCCCAGGCGGGAAGGGTCGCGTAGTACCGATGCCGCGGAGGGTCGCGGCGGTCGCAAGCCGGCCAAGCAGGGCGCACCGGCCCGCGAGGACGAGCCGGTGACGGGGCTCGGCGATCACGTGCCGGCGTTCCTCAGCGATCCCTTCCCGGTTCTCCCGCCCGGCGCGGGGCGCTAAGCCGGAGTTCTCACCGCAGTTACGGCCTGCGCCCGTCGCGCGGAATCGAGCCCGGACTCACACCGTGCCCTGAACAGGGCGCGAGCCCGTTATCGCGACGATGAGGCGAGGCGCTGCCACCAGCCGCGCCGCCGGGGTTGCTCGGCTTCGGCATCGTCCGGCGGGAGCACCGGCGCAGCCGCTTCGGTGGGTGCGTCGTCGCCGCCGTCGACCGGGGGAGCCGCGCGCCTGTCGGGAACCTCAACAGCCTCCGGGCGCGATGCGTCGTCCGATCCGTTGCCGCTCGCTGCGGTTGCCTGCGCGCCATCGTCGGCCGCCGGCTCGGGCACAGGCGCCAGCGTCGGTGGCGCAAATGCCGGTGCCGGTGGTGCCTCCGGCTCGGCCTCCGATGCTGCTGGGGCAGGCGCATCCGCGTCGTTGGCGGGGGTGGCCGTCCCCTCGGCTGCTGCTGCAGGGGCCGCCGGTGGGTCGCCGTCGGGCGTCGGTGCGGGCGTCGCGTCCCCTTCAGCCGCGATTGGAGGGGTCGTCTCCTCGGCCGCCGCGCCGGCGGTCTCGCGCGCTTCCTCCTGCCGCTCCTGCTGCTTCGAGGTGCGGCTGCGCCCGCCACGCCGGCCGCGACGCCGGCGCTTGGCGCGGGGCGCCTCCTCGCCTTTCTCGGACTTGACCTCCTCGGCGGTGGCCGTCCCCTCGGCCTCCTCCTCCGCCTTGGCTTCGGCCGGGGTCGGCTCCACAGGTGCGGCTGCCGCTGCAGCCTCGGCAGCGGCCTCCTCCGCCCCCTCGCCGCGCGGCTTGCGCCGGCGCCGACGCCGGCGCTTGGTCGGCTCTGCGGTCTCGCCCTTGGGCTCCTTCTTGGCCTCGCTCTCGCGCTGGGGCGCCTCGTCCGCTTCTTCCTCCGCAGGCTCCTGGACCGGCGCGGGCCGGGCCGCGATCCGCTCGATCGCATAGCTCGGCGGCACGAGGCTGTCGTCCTGCTCGAAGCTGACGGCGAACGCGTAGCGCTGCTCGATCTCCTCCAGCATCCGGCGCTTGCGGTTGAGGATGTAGAGCCCGACCGCGGCCGGCACGCGCAACAGGATCTCGGCGCTCTTCCCCTGCAACCCCTCCTCCTCGATGGCTCTGAGTGCGTGGACCGCAGACGATTCAATCGAGCGCCGCACGCCGGTCCCGCCGCAGCCCGTACACCGCTCCATGCTGGCTTCCACCAGGCTCGGGCGCAGCCGCTGGCGCGAGAGCTCCATCAGGCCGAAGGGACTGATCCGGCCCATGCGGATGCGTGCGCGATCGACGCGCATCGCCTCCTTGAACTTGCGCTCCACCGCCCGCTGGTTGCGGCTCTCGTCCATGTCGATGAAGTCGATGACGATGAGCCCGGCGAGGTCGCGCAGCCTGAGCTGGCGGGCGATCTCCGCCGCCGCCTCCAGATTGGTCCTGAGCGCGGTCTCCTCGATCGTGCGCTCCCGGGTGGCGCGGCCCGAGTTGACGTCGATCGCGACCAGCGCCTCGGTCGGGTCGATCACCAAATAGCCGCCCGACTTGAGCTGAAGCTCAGGGCCATACATGGAATCGAGCTGGCTCTCGATCTGATAGCGGACGAAGAGGGGAATCCGGTCCCGATACTGTTTCACGCGCGAGGCGTGACTCGGGATCATGGTCTTCATGAAGGTCTTGGCGGTCTTGTAGCCCTCGTCCCCCTCGATCAGGATCTGCTCGATGTCGCGCGTGTAGAGGTCGCGGATCGAGCGGCGGATCAGGTTGGCCTCTTCGTTGATGACGCAGGGCGCCATCGATTCCATCGTGAGGTCGCGAATGTTCTGCCAGCGGCGCAGCAGGTACTCCAGATCGCGCCTGATCTCGGTCTTGGAGCGCGAAAGCCCGGCGGTCCGCACGATGACCGCCATGCGCGCCGGGATATCGAGATCGGCCATGATCTTCTTGAGGCGCCGCCGGTCGTCGGCGTTGACGATCTTGCGCGAGATGCCCCCGCCCCGGATCGCATTGGGCATGAGCACGATGTAGCGCCCGGCGAGCGAAAGGTAAGTGGTGAGCGCCGCGCCCTTGTTGCCGCGTTCCTCCTTGACCACCTGCACCAGGAGGATCTGGCGCTTCTTGATTACCTCCTGGATGCGGTAGCGACGGCTGAGCAGCGAACGGCTGGCCTGAAGGCGACGGCGCTCCAGGTCGTCCAGCTCGTCTCCGCCCATGATCTCGACATCGCCGTTTGCTCCAGCGTCGCCGTTGGTGCCGCCGTTGCCGTCGTCGGGTCCGTCGACCTCAGCAGCCTTCCCGTCGGCAACGCCGTCGCTGCCATCGGCCGCTGCGACCTCCTCCGGTGCACCGTTCTCGGGTTCCGCCGCCTCCGCAGCCTCGGAGGCATCTGCTGGCCCAGGCTGGCCATCTGCGGCCTCGGGCGGCGCATCATCGCCGGCCCCGTCCTCGGTCGCTTCGACCGGCGGAGCAGTTGGCACTTCCGTGTCGCCGGCCTCCTCCTGCTCGGCGTAGAGCGCCTCCCGGTCGGCGACCGGGATCTGGTAGTAGTCGGGGTGGATTTCGTTGAAGGGCAGGAAGCCGTGGCGATTGCCGCCATAGTCGACGAACGCCGCCTGGAGCGAGGGCTCCACGCGCATGACCTTGGCGAGATAGACGTTTCCTTTGAGCTGCTTCCTGGCAGCGGATTCGAAGTCGAATTCTTCTAGGCGAGTTCCGTCCGCCACGACCACGCGGGTTTCTTCCGCGTGGCTGGCGTCGATAAGCATTCGTTTGGCCATTCTTGTGTTTTCTCCGTCCGGGAGCGCGCGGGGGCCTCAGCCTCCCGTAAGCGCGTCCGCGGGAACGCGATACGGCGCCGCGCCGAACAGGGGCCGCCGGCCGGCGCGCGGCGGTCTCGTCTCGTGACGAACCGCATCAACGCGGGGTCGGTCGGCTCGATGGTAGGCGGCTGCCGCATCGGACTCGTTCCATGGTTTCGAGGTGTAGACTCACCGAACGCGCCCGCTGCCACCGGCGTTCTTGCCGGGGAGCCGCCGCCACCGTCATCGTCCTTCGTGCGGTGCGGCGTGGCTCGTCCATCAGTCGTTTCGCCCCCATATGATAGTGCCGATGGCGGCCGAAAACAATGCATTTGCCAATCTTGAGCATCCGAAGGGTTGGAGAGTCGGCTGCAGGGTCACCGTCAGGCAGCCACGAACCTGCGCACGGGGACGGCCCTCGACTGCAAGAAAGACACAGGATTTAGCGCCTGTCGCGACGTTGACGCTCCCAAGGGCGCTCACTACATTCAGGCCGCCCCATCACAGGACGGGATTGCAGGGTGCTGCGCGAACTGACCGACCGCTCACGGGAGGTGCTCCGCCGGCTGGTCGAGGAATTCATGGAGACCGGGCAGCCGGTGGGCTCGCGCACGCTCTCGCGCCGGCTCTCCACCCCCGTCTCGCCCGCCACGGTGCGCAACGTCATGGCCGACCTGGAGGATGCCGGCCTGCTCTATGCGCCGCATGTCTCCGCAGGCCGGCTGCCGACCCAGCTGGGCCTGCGCATCTACGTGGACGGGCTGCTGGAGCTCGGCCGGCTCACCGAGGACGAGCGCGCCAGCATCGAGGGCAAGTGCCGGGCGGCAGGCCGCACGGTGGAGGAGATGCTGACCGAAACCACCGAAGCGCTCTCGGGCCTCTCGGGCTGCGCGGGGCTGGTGCTTGCGCCCAAGGCCGACGTGCCGTGCCGCCAGGTAGAGTTCGTGAGCCTCAGCCAGGGTCGCGCGCTCGCGGTTATGGTGACGGAGACCGGGCTGATCGAGAACCGGGTGATCGACGTGCCGCCGGGCATGACCCAGTCGCACCTGAGCCGCGCCACCAACTACCTGAACGCGCGACTTGCCGGCCGCACGCTCGCCGAACTCAGCGACGAGATCCGTACCGAAATCGAGGAGCACAGGGCCCAGCTCGATGACCTGACCGCCCGCGTCGTCGAAGCCGGGATCGCCGAATGGGCGAACGGGGCGCGCGAGCACGGCAGCCTCATCGTGCGCGGCCGAGCAAACCTGATCGACGATGTCACGGCGCTCGCCGATCTCGAACGGATCCGGCAGCTGTTCGACGCGCTGGAGGAGCGGAATGACTTCATCCGGCTGCTGGAAAGCACCGAAGGCGCGGAAGGGGTCCAGATCTTCATCGGTGCGGAAAGCACGCTCTTCGCCTCCACCGGCTGCTCCATGGTGGTCGCGCCCTATCGCGATTCCGAAGCGCGCTTCATCGGGGCCATCGGCGTGATCGGCCCCACCCGCATCAACTACGGCCGCATCATCCCGATGGTCGATCACACCGCCGCCATCATCGGCCGGGTACTCGGGTGAGCGAGGGCACGTCGCGCTCGGAGCGACGGCGGCCCTGGGCCCGAAAGAGAACGAAGGAGACCATGCAAGACGAGACCGAACGGGCCGAGGCTGAAACGCCCGGCGCCCAAACCGCAGAGCAGAGCAACGCGGCCAAGGCCGGTCAAGCGGCCGCGGCGGACGACGCAGAGCGGGAAAGCCCCGCGGACGAAGCCGAGGTTGCGGACGAGCCTGAGGCTGCCGAAACCGAAGAGATTGCCGAGGCCGAAGAGGATGAGGCAGAGGACGACGAAGCGGCACTCAAGGACCAGCTGCTGCGCGCCCTCGCCGACGCCGAGAACGCGCGGCGCAGGGCCAAGAAGGACGTCGAGGACGCGCGAGCCTACGCGATATCGCGCTTCGCCCAGGATCTGCTGGGCGTGGCCGACAACCTGGGCCGCGCACTGGAGAGCATTCCCGCCGAGCGGCGCGAGAGCGACGACGCGGTGAAGGCGATTGCCGAAGGCATCGAGATGACGGCGCGGGAGTTCGAGACGGCGCTGGGGCGCCACGGCATCACCAAGATCGACCCGCTGGGTGAGAAGTTCGACTACAACCTGCACCAGGCGCTGTTCGAGACTGCGGAGACGGACCAGCCGGATGGCATCGTCGTCCAGGTCTTTCAGACGGGCTACAGGATCGGGGACCGCCTGCTGCGCGAGGCGATGGTGGGCGTGGCCAAGGGCGGCGCGGCGCCGGCCGCCGCCGACGAAACCGATACCGGGGCCGAAGCTGAGGTGGAGGCCGGGACGGAGGGCGCGGATGCGCCGGCGGATGAGCCCTCGTGAGCCTGCAGAGGCGCCGGTTTGGATGCTTGCAGGGCGCGAATCCGCACCCATATTGACCATTGTGCGCGGCGGCTGCCCGTCGCGAGGGAGGCCCCATGGGCACGAGACATGGGGCAAATGACACGGGGCCAGAGGCGATGCATGACGTGGTCGTTCGGGCCTGCTGACAATAGGGACGAGACATGAGCAAGGTGATCGGTATCGATCTGGGCACGACCAACTCCTGCGTGGCCATCATGGAAGGCAAGGACCCGCGGGTGGTCGAGAACGCGGAGGGCGCGCGCACGACGCCCTCGATCGTGGCCTTTACCGACGACGGCGAGCGCCTGGTCGGCCAGGCGGCCAAGCGGCAGGCCGTCACGAACCCCGAGAACACCATCTTCGCGATCAAGCGCCTCATCGGGCGCCCCTTCAAGGACCCGATGACGCAGAAGGACATGAAGATGGTGCCCTACCAGATCGTCAATCACGGCAACGGCGATGCCTGGGTCACGGCGCGGGGCGACAACTATTCGCCGAGCCAGATTTCCGCCTTCACGCTGCAGAAGATGAAGGAGACCGCAGAAGCCTTCCTCGGCGGGCCGGTCACCCAGGCGGTCATTACGGTACCCGCCTACTTCAACGATTCCCAACGCCAGGCCACCAAGGACGCGGGCCAGATCGCGGGCCTCGAGGTGCTGCGGATCATCAACGAGCCCACCGCTGCCGCGCTCGCCTACGGCCTCGACAAGAAGGGCGGCGGTACGATCGCGGTCTACGACCTCGGCGGCGGCACCTTCGACATTTCGATCCTGGAAATCGGCGACGGGGTCTTCGAGGTCAAGTCCACCAACGGCGATACCTTCCTCGGCGGCGAGGACTTCGACATGCGGCTCCTCGGCTATCTGGCCGACGAGTTCAAGAAGGAGCATGGCATCGACCTGCGCGAGGACAAGCTCGCGCTCCAGCGCCTGAAGGAGGCGGCGGAAAAAGCCAAGATCGAGCTTTCGAGCGCGATGCAGACCGAGGTCAACCTGCCCTTCATCACGGCCGATTCGAGCGGACCCAAGCACCTCGCGATGAAGGTGACGCGGGCCAAGCTCGAAGCGCTGATCGACGACCTCATCACGCGCACGATCGAGCCCTGCCGGGCGGCGCTCAAGGATGCGGGCCTCTCCGCCGGCGAGATCGACGAGATCATCCTGGTCGGCGGCATGACCCGCATGCCCAAGGTCGTCGAGGTGGTGAAGAACTTCTTCGGCCGCGAGCCGCACAAGGGCGTCAACCCGGACGAGGTGGTGGCCGTGGGCGCCGCCATCCAGGCCGGCGTGCTGCAGGGCGACGTGACCGACGTTCTGCTGCTGGACGTGACCCCGCTCTCGCTCGGGATCGAGACGCTGGGCGGCGTGTTCACGCGGCTGATCGACCGTAACACCACGATCCCGACCAAGAAGAGCCAGGTCTTCTCCACCGCCGAGGACGGCCAGATTGCGGTCACCATCCGGGTCTTCCAGGGCGAGCGGGAGATGGCGGCGGACAACAAGCTGCTCGGGCAGTTCGACCTGGTCGGCATCCCGTCGGCGCCGCGCGGCATGCCGCAGATCGAGGTCACCTTCGACATCGACGCCAACGGTATCGTCAACGTCTCGGCCAAGGACAAGGCAACCGCCAAGGAGCAGCAGATCCGCATCCAGGCCTCCGGCGGCCTCTCCGACGACGACATCGAACGGATGGTGCGAGACGCCGAATCCCACGCCGAGGAAGACCAGAAGCGGCGCGAGCTGGTCGAGACCCGCAACCATGCCGAGGCACTGATCCACTCGACCGAGAAGACCCTCACCGAGCACGGCGACAAGGTCGATCCGGCGGGCCGGGATGCCATCGAGGCGCAGATCGCCGAGCTGCGCGAGGCGCTCGGCGATGAAGATCCGGAGGCGATCAAGGCCAAGATGGAGCAGCTGGGCCAGAGCGCGATGAAGCTCGGCGAGGCCATGTACGCGGCGGGCCAGGCGGCAGATGCCGGCGCGCAGCCGATGGACGAGCCGCCGGCCGGACCGGGCCCCGACGCGGGCCCAGGCGGCGGCGAGCGGGACACGGTGGTCGACGCGGACTTCGAAGAGGTCGACGACAAG
>JAPPNV010000298.1 GCA_028818565.1 Rhodospirillales bacterium
ACATCGACCGCGAGCACATGGAGTTCTACGGCGACTTCGACGCCGTGCGCTGGGCTTACCAATCGTTTGTCGAGAACATCCCCTTCTACGGCGTCGCCGCGCTCTGTATCGACCACCCCGAGGTGCAGGCCCTGATCGGGCGCATCGAGGACCGCCGCATCGTGACCTACGGCATGAGCCCTCAGGCCGAGGTGCGGGCGGTGAACGTCGCGGGCGACCCGCTGGGCTCGAGCTTCGACGTCGTCATCTCCGGTTACGTCCACGAGCGCCACGGCGCCATGGAAGGCGTGCGGCTGCCGATGCTCGGCGCGCACAATGTGCAGAACGCCCTCGCCGCCATCGCAATCGGCCGCGAGATGGGCTTCTCGGACGGCGTGATCCGCCGGGCGCTCGCGGATTTCAAGGGCGTCGAGCGCCGCTTCACCAAGGTCGGCGTCGTCGGCGGGGTCACGGTGATCGACGACTACGGGCACCACCCGGTCGAGATCGCCGCGGTTCTCGGCGCCGCCCGTGGTGCCTACAGCCGGCGGATCGTCGCCGTCGTGCAGCCCCATCGCTACACCCGGCTGCGCGACCTGTTCGAGGAATTCTGCTCCTGCTTCAACGACGCCGACACGGTGGTCGTTGCCGACGTTCATCCCGCCGGAGAGGAACCCATCGAGGGGATTGACCGCGAGGCGCTGGTGGAGGGCCTGTGGCGCCACGGCCACCGTCACGTGCTGCCGCTGGAGACGCCCGACGACCTGCCGGCGCTGATCGACACCCTGGTGGAGCCCGGCGACCTCGTCGTCTGCCTGGGCGCCGGCAGCATCACCCACTGGGCGCGGGGGCTCCCCGAGGCTCTGGAAGATCTGCAGGGCGGCGCGCAGGCGGCAAGCCCGGCGGGGCAGTCGTCATGATCGCGAATTCCAGGATGGCGGACTGGATCGAGCGGCTGCCTGCGGTCCGCGGCCGCTACGTCCTGGACGTCGACCTCTCCCGCACCGTCTGGTTCCGCGCCGGCGGGCGCGCGGACGTGGTGTTTCGGCCGGCGGACATCGACGACCTGGCTCACTTCCTCGCCACCCGGCCCGCCGAGGTGCCGGTGACGGTGGTCGGCCTCGGCTCCAATGTGCTGGTGCGCGACGGCGGCGTGGAAGGCGTCGTGGTCCGGCTGCGCCAAGGCTTTCGCGATACGAGCGTCCGCTGGGAAGGCGAGCGTGCGCTGGTCGACGTTGGTGCCGGTGCTCTCGACATGAACGTCGCCCGCCATTGCCGCGACCAGGGGGTGGACGGCCTGGCCTTCCTGAGTGGCATCCCCGGCACCGTCGGCGGCGCGCTCCGCATGAATGCCGGCGCCTACGGGCACGAGATCGCGGACGTCCTCGTCGAGGCACGGGCGCTGGACGGCAACGGCGCCCTGCACGTGCTCACGCCGGACGCGATGGGCTTTTCCTACCGACACTCGGCGGTTCAGGAGGACTGGATCTTCGTCTCGGCAGTGCTTGCCGGGCGGCGCGGGGATCCCGCCGCCATCGCCCGCCACATGGAAGAGATCAACGCACAGCGCGAGGCGAGCCAGCCGATCCGGGCGCGCACCGGCGGCAGCACCTTTACCAACCCGGAAGGGCAATCGGCCTGGGCGCTGATCGACGAGGCAGGCTGCCGCGGGCTCACGCGCGGCGGCGCTCAGATCTCCCAGCAGCACTGCAACTTCATCGTCAACGCCGGCGGCGCGACGGCCTCGGACATCGAGGGGCTGGGCGAGGAAGTCCGCCGCAGGGTCGAGGAGAAGACCGGACTCTCGCTCCGGTGGGAGATCCGCAGGATCGGACGCCACGGCCGCTGGCCGCAGAACGGCGAGGAGAACGCGGAGTGAGCGCCGCAGGCAAGCATGTCGCCGTGCTGATGGGCGGGTGGTCCGCCGAGCGCGAGGTGTCGCTGGTCTCGGGCGCCGCCGTGGAGCGTGCGCTTGCCGAGCGCGGCTATCGCGTCACCGGCATCGACGTGACGCGCGACCTGACGACGACGCTGGCGGAGGTCGCGCCGGACGTCGTGTTCAACGCCCTGCACGGTTCCATCGGCGAGGACGGCTGCGTCCAGGGTCTGCTCGAGGTCATGGGCCTGCCCTACACCCATTCCGGCGTGCTGGCTTCGGCACTGGCGATGGACAAGCCCGCGGCGAAGCGGCTCTTCGCCGATGCCGGCCTCACCTGCCCGGAGGGCCAGGTGATGTGCCGCGCGGATATCGCCGCAGGTGCCGCAGGCGAGCCCCCCTACGTGATCAAGCCTCTCGACCAGGGCTCCAGCGTGGGCGTCCACTTGGTCTTCAGCGGCGACAACGCGGCGCTCCCCAATGGCGACTGGCCCTACGGCGAACAGGTGCTGGTCGAGCGCTACATCCCGGGCCGCGAGATCCAGGTGGCGGTGATGGGGGAGCGCGCGTTGGGCGCCATCGAGATCAGGCCGAAGGGGCGCTTCTACGACTACGAGGCGAAATACACCGAAGGCTATGCCGACCATCACATGCCGGCCCCGATTCATCCCGACGCCTACGCCGAGGCGCTGGAGATCGCGCTCACCGCCCATCGGGCGCTCGGCTGCCGCGGCGTGACCCGCGCCGATCTGCGCTACGACGACACGGCCGGCGAGCCGGGGCAGTTCTATCTGCTCGAAATCAACACCCAGCCGGGCATGACGCCGCTCTCGCTCGTGCCCGAGATCGCCGCCGACGTCGGCATCAGCTTCGAGGAGCTCGTCTGTTGGCTCGTGGAGAACGCCGCATGCGCCAGCTGAGCCTCTTCGGCACGCGAAGGCAGGATGCGCAGCCCGCGCCGCGCTCGGCCGCGTCGCGCCTCGTCTCGCGGCGCGGGTTCAGGTGGGGGGCGTGCGCTCTCGTGGGCGGCGTGGCGGTCGCCGCCGCGATCTGGGTCGTTCAGCCAGGCACGCTCGCAGTCGTGGGCGAGGACATCCGGGCCGGATTCATGTCGGCCACGGCAGGCGCGGGCATGACAGTGGAGCGGATCGATACATCGGGGGGCGAGCGCACCTCGACCAAGACGATCCGCACGGCCACCGGTGTCCAGATCGGCATGCCCATCTTCGCGGTCGATCTCGCTGCCGCGCGGGGCCGGGTCGAGGCCATCGGTTGGGTCGAGAGCGCGACGGTCGAGCGGCGCCTGCCGTCCACGCTCCACGTGCGCATCGTCGAGCGCAAACCGGTGGCGATATGGCAGCGCAACCAGCGCTTGGTCATGGTCGACCGCGCCGGAACGGAGATCGGCGCAGAGCCGATTGGCCGTTTCGCCGATCTGCCGATCGTCGTGGGCGACGGCGCGCTCCGGCACATGCCGGCGCTGCTCGATGCAATGGCAACCGATCCGGCTCTGTCGAGGCGTGTGCGGGCAGCCACCTGGATCGGCGGGCGGCGCTGGACGATCCACTTCCACAACGGCCTCGAAGCCAAGCTGCCGGAGCGCGAAATCGGCGCGGCCTGGGCCCGTCTCGTCAGGGAGATCGGGGAACACCGTCTCCTCGACGAGCCGATTGCCGTGGTCGACCTGCGCCTCCCCGACCGGACCATCGTCCGCATCCGGCCGCCCGAGCCGCCGGCCGACGACCGGACATGATGAGACTGGGAGCCCACGCACCGTGATCGCCGCCCTCGACATCGGCACGACCAAGGTGGCCTGCCTCCTTGCCCATCGCGACGCCGAAGGTACGCTCGCCGTCGTCGGCAGCGGTCAGGAGGTCGCCGCCGGCATGCACGCCGGCCGGGTCGTCGACATGGAGGCGGCGGAGGGAGCGATCCGCACCGCCGTCCACCGGGCCGAGCGGATGGCCGGCGAGAATGTCCGCAGCGTCTTCGTCGGCACGTCGGGCGGCGCGCCCAGCTCCAGCTTCGCCGATGTCGAGGTCGAGATTGGCGGACGTGAGGTCACCGGGCACGACATCCAGCGCGCGTACGACCAGCTTCATGTGTCGGACGAGGGGGGCGAGCGCGACATCGTCCACGCCGTGCCCATCGACTACGCCCTCGACGGGGCGCCCGGGATCAGGGACCCGCGCGGCATGTACGCGGACAGCCTCCAAGTACGCCTGCACATGGTGAGCGTCGCCCACGGAGGCCTGCGCAACCTGCTCTCCTGCGTCTCCCGCTGCGATCTGCAGGTCGCTGCACCGGTGGCCGCCGCCTACGCCTCGGGCCTCGCGTGCCTGGTCTCCGACGAGATCGATCTGGGTGCCACCTGCATCGACATCGGCGGCGGCACGACCAAGCTCGCCATCTTCGGCGGCGGCAATCTTATGTGGACCGAGACGCTGCCCATCGGCGGGGATCACGTCACCAACGACATTGCGCAGGGGCTGTCGACGCCGATCGCAAGCGCGGAGCGCATGAAGCGATTGCACGGGAGCCCGGCGGACGAATCGGCGGACGGAAACGACAGCATCGAGGTGCCCGAGATCGGGCCTGAGAACGGCCGCTCCGGCTCCATCCACCACGTGCCGCGCTCGATGCTCACGCGAATCGTGAGCGCCCGCATGGAGGAGATCCTCGAATTCGCCCGCGCCCGCATCGAGGCGAGCGGGCTCGACAAGTGGTCGGGGAACCGCGTCGTCATCAGCGGCGGCGCAAGCCAGACCTTCGCCATGGCCGAGCTCGCGAGCCGCATTCTCGACAAGCAGGTGCGGTTCGCCCGCCCGCTCTCTCTCCCTGGTCTGGCGCAAGGCGTCTCGGGGCCCGAGTTCGCAACCTGTGCCGGCCTGCTCGTCTACTCGATGCGGAAGCACGCGGAGCCGTGGGCCAGGTCCGCCCGCGACGAATCGGTCGGGCGATTCACCAACACCCTGTCGCACCTCGGCCGCTGGCTGAGGGGCAACTTCTCGGAACAGACGGATCAAAGAACACCGTAAAGGAGGGTACAATGACCATCGATTTCATGCCGGAGCGGCAACCGGAAAACCGACCGCGCATCACGGTCTTCGGAGTCGGCGGCGCTGGCGGCAATGCCGTCAACAACATGATCGCCGGCGAGCTGGAGGGCGTCGACTTCGTCGTCGCCAACACTGACGCGCAGTCGCTCTTCCAGTCGCTGTGCGAGAATCGGGTCCGCCTCGGTGTCAACATCACCCAGGGGCTGGGCGCCGGCGCACGCGCCGATATCGGCAAGGTGGCTGCGGAGGAAGCTCTCGACGATATCCAGAGCTACCTCGAAGGGAACAACATGGTGTTCATCGCCGCCGGCATGGGCGGCGGCACCGGCACAGGTGCTGCGCCCGTGATCGCCCGCGCGGCGCGGGAGCACGGCATCCTCACCGTGGGCGTGGTCACCAAGCCCTTCCATTTCGAAGGCTCGCAGCGCATGCGGGTGGCGGAGCGCGGCATTCAGGAGCTCCACCAGTACGTGGACACGCTGATCGTCATCCCCAACCAGAACCTGTTCCGCGTGGCGAGCGAAGACACCACCTTCGCGGACGCCTTCGGCATGGCCGACGACGTGCTGCACGCGGGCGTGCGCGGGGTGACCGATCTGATGGTCAATCCCGGCCTCATCAACCTCGATTTCGCCGACATCCGCACGGTGATGGGCACCATGGGCAAGGCGATGATGGGAACCGGGGAGGCCGAGGGCGAGAGCCGCGCCACGGAGGCGGCCGAGGCGGCCATCAACAACCCGCTGCTCGACAATGCGTCGATCGAAGGGGCGCGCGGTGTGCTGATCAACGTCACCGGCGGCACCGATGTCACGCTCCACGAAGTGGATACGGCGGCGTCGCGTATCTGCAAGCAGGTTGACGAGGAAGCCACCATCATCTTCGGCACCAGCCTCGATCAGAAGATGGACGGCCACATGCGCGTTGCCGTCATCGCCACCGGAATTGATTCCGACGAGGTGCGCGCGCCGATCCCGGACTCCACCGACAACATCCACGTCCTCGGCTTCTCCGACCGCAAGGGCGCGAGCGGTGGCGGCAGCACGATGTCGGCGGGGGAGCCCGAGAAGGAAGCGGCCGAACCGGCAGCGGTTCCGTCCGCCGCTGCCACCGGAACGGACCCATCGGACCTTGTCATCCCGGTGGCCGGGGCGGTCGCGGAGTCAGCGGCGGCAGTCAGCGGAGGGGCACAGCCTGCGCCAGCAGTGTCTACCCCGCCGCAGCCGTCGGCCTCTCCCAGCGCTCAGACCCCGGCGCCCGCCGAGGCGCGGGCGAGGCATGAGCACAGGGCAGTGGCGGCGAGCCCGGCCGGCGGTGTTGCGGCCCGGGCGACCGTTGCTCCCGCCGAGGCGAGAGTCGAGCGGCCGGCGGCGCGGTTCACGCCTCCCGAAGCCAGGACGCCCGAGAAGAAGCCCAGCCTGCCGCTCGACCGCCCGGCAACCGATCGCCAGCGGACCGAGCGCCCGGCAATCGAGCGTCCTGCGCCCTCGGCCCGCCGTGCGGAGGGAAGCGATGCCACGATGCCCGGCAGGCCCTCGCTCTTCGAGCGGATGACCGGCACCGGGCGCGCGCGGCGGAATGGCGCCGACGGCGAAACGCCTTCGACCGCCACGGCACCGCGCACGCCCACGTCGGCGGAGGCGAAGGCGAAGCCGGGTGGCCCGCAGAAGAGCGCTCCAGAGGCCCGGCAGCGTTCCGAGCCATCGCCGCGTTCGCCGACGTCGCCGACTCTCGGCGGCGGGACGCATAAGCCGGCAGCCCCTTCGCCCGCCCCGACGCTGGGCGGTGAGACGCGCGGGGCACCGATACCGGCGCCGTCACCGACGCTGGGAAGCAATGCGCCCAAGGCCGCCGCGCCCACGCCCGAGCCGCTCCTCGACGGGTTCTCGCCCTCCAGCAGGGCGCCCGGCGGCACGGAGGACCCGCTCGACATTCCGGCGTTTCTTCGCCGTCAGGCCAACTGAGCGGGGCGTCAGGCTCGATGAACAGGAGTGAGAGGACTGTAACAACTCGTAACAAACAGTGATTTGCGCGCTGATGGCGCGTTTGCAAGGATCGTCCCTGATCCAGGTCGCTGATTCCCTTCGCGGTCGGGTCGGGTCGGGCTGGCGAACGTGCCATCAGCCGCGACAGGACCAACAAGACGAAGGGGCGGCGACCCGAGGTGAATGGCCAAGGGGGCGGCCCGCGCCCATATCAATATTGTGATGATTCCACAGCAAACCCTCAAATCGGCCATCCACTGCGCCGGCATCGGCGTCCACAGCAACCGCAAGGTGCGCATGGAGTTGCGCCCGGCGCCGCCCGGCACCGGCATCGTCTTCTGCCGCACCGACCGGCCGGCCGGCTCCGATCGGACGATCGAGGCGGTCTACGGCAACGTCGTAGACGCGACGCTCTGCACGGCGATCGGCAACGGCACGGTCTCGGTCCGGACCATCGAGCACCTCATGGCCGCCTTCGCCGGCTGCGGCATCGACAATGCGGTGGTCGAGCTGGACGGCGAGGAGGTTCCCGCGATGGACGGGAGCGCCGCGCCGTTCGTCTTTCTCATCGAGTGCGCCGGCGTCGTCGAGCAGTGCGCGCCCAGGCGCATGATCGAGGTGCTCAAGTCGGTCAGTCTCGGCGACGACAATCGGTATATCAGCGTGACTCCATCGGATACGTTCTCCATTCGCTGCGATATCGACTTCGATCATCCAGCGCTGGGCTATCAGTCGGTGGCCTTCGATCCACTGCACACCAGCTTCCGTACCGAGCTCGCGCGGGCTCGGACCTTCTGCCGGGAGTCCGACGTGGCGGGAATCCTCGCCGCCGGCATGGGCCAGGGCGGGTCCTTGGAGAACACCGTGGTCATGGGCGACGAGGGCCCCCTCAACGAGGACGGGCTGCGCTACGACGACGAGTGCGCGCGCCACAAGGCGCTCGACCTCATCGGCGACCTTTACCTCTCTGGCGCGCCGATCATCGGCCATGTCCGCTGCCTGCGCTCCGGCCATGGCATGAATCACGCGCTCCTCTCCGCCCTGTTCGACGATCCCGGCGCATGGCGCCTCGTCGGCGCGGAGCAGGATGCGGCCTTCGGAGAGACGGACCGCGAGCCGGTGGCCGCCATAGCCTGAACCAACGCCGCTTGAATGGCGGCGCTGCACGGCTGATTCCACTCTCGAATTTCAACAATAGTATGAGACGTCAACGCACGCGGCCTGCGCCCGCGGGCGGTGTCGTCTGGCGCTGACCCACGAGAGCCCTCGGATGGAGGAGGAACGGTGAGAGCCTGGGAGCTTGGCGCACAACAGGGCAGCGTGGACAGCCTGCGGATGGTCGACCGGCCCGATCCCGTGCCGGCGGCAGGCGAGGCCCTGGTCCGGGTTCGGGCGAGCGCGCTCAACTACCGCGACCACATGATCCTCAACCTGATCGACAGCGCGCCCAAGCCCGAGCACAGGATTCCGCTGAGCGACGGCGCCGGCGAGGTCGTCGCGGTGGGCGCCGGCGTGAATCGGGTCAAGCCTGGCGATCGCGTGATGATGAGCCTCTTCACGAGCTGGCTCGACGGCCCCCTGCAGCCGTGTCATTTCGGCACTGATCTCGGCGGCGGGTGCGACGGGACGCTGGCGGAGCTCGCCGTCTTCCCGGCGTCGTCACTCGTGGCGATCCCCGACTCGCTCAGCGACGAGGAGGCCGCGTGCCTCCCCTGCGCCGCGCTCACCGCCTGGGTCTCGCTGGTCGAGTTCGGGCAGATGAAGGCCGGCGACACGGTGCTGCTGCTCGGCACCGGCGGCGTCTCCATCTTCGGCCTTCAGATAGCGCGGATGATGGGGGCGGATGCGGTCATCACCTCGTCGAGCGACGACAAGCTCGCCCGCGCCCGCGCGCTGGGCGCCACCCACGGCATCAACTACAGGGACGATCCGAGCTGGGGAACAACGGTCGCCGAACTCACCGGCGGTGCCGATCTCATCATCGAGACCGGCGGCGCCGCCACCCTCGCCCAGAGCATCGAGGCCGCCGCCTTCCAGGCGCGTATCGCGCTGATCGGCATGCTTGGCGGAGTCGGCATCGAGAACGACCCGCTCGCGCTGATCTGGAAGAACGTGCACCTCAAGGGCATCCTGGTGGGCAACCGACGGGAATTGGACGAGATGACGAAGGCGATCGACCGCAACGGGCTGAAACCGGTGATCGACCGGCGCTTCCCGTTCGACGAGGCGCCGGCCGCCTATCGCTACCTCGCCTCAGGTGCGCATTTCGGCAAGGTCGTGATCAACCACGGCTAGGCATCGGTCGAACCCGACAGCCCCATCAACAGGTGTTCAGCTTCTCGAGGTTGGTCTTGCGCAGCTCGTCCTCGGTCAGGCCGAGATCGTAGGCCGGCGAGAGGATCATCTCGGCCGCCGTCACGGTGATTCTCACGTAGGCTCCCATGCGGGGTCGGTACGGACCCCACTCAGCTTCGAAAGCGTCGTCGAGCGCGATATCGGCGTCGCCCCGGCGAACGATGGTGGCCGTGCCCGTCACGCGCACCGCCCTGCGCGTCACGACGTCGGTGAAGCAGACCTCGATGGCGGGATTGCGGCGCAGGTTCGCGACCGTTCCCGGTGAGCGGATATGGCCGAACGCGATGGTCCGGTCGTCGAGCACCACGAATGTCGCCTTGGGCGAGACCGACGGCGTGCCGTCGGCGTTCACCGTCGCCACGGCGCCGGCGGAAAACCGCCGGATCAGTGTCTGCATCTCCTCGGTCAGCATCGTGCCCTCTTTGCTGGCAGGACCTAAGGGTTTGCACCCCAGTCCGGGTCGTCGCTGGGCGCTGCCGGGATCTCTCCGGCAAGCAGGCCCTTGCCCGGGATATGGTTGATCTCCAGGCGAATCCCATCGGGGTCCTCGAAGACCACGAAGTAGTAGCCGGGCGCCCACTCCCGCTCCATCGGCCCGCGATCGATCGCAGCTCCCATCGCGCGCAGCTTCGCCGCCGCCTTGTCGACGTCCTCGCGCGAGCGCGCACGCAGGCACAGATGATGCAGCCCCACGCGGTTCTGCACGAAAGGCTCGCCCTCGTGCTCCGGCGCCGCGCGCTGAATGCCGAGCGCGGTGCGCCCGCCTACGTGATAGACGAAGTGGTTGCCGTCGAAGACCTTTTGCATGCCGAGGAAGGGCAGCAGCTCGCAGTAGAACGCCCGCGCCTCGTCGAAGCGGCTCACGGTGAGCACGACGTGGGCCATGCCGTTGATCTCGATCATCGGGTTCCTCTGGACGGGCCGTAGCCGTGACGACAGGGACGGGCGGTCCCGCCGATCAATACAGCATCCGCTCAGGCGGCCTTGGAGCCGAGCGGTTGGCCGCCGCCGAGGCGGTTGAAGACGGCGAGCGATTCCTCGATCAGCGCCCGCTCCAGCCCGCGCACGATGAAGACCACGCGGGATTGGCGGCTCCCGTCCGGCCAGGCGTCGAGATGCATCGGCGGGTGGATGATGTGCTGCACGCCGTTGATGACCACCGGCGTGTCCACGCCCTCGACGTTCAGCAGCCCCTTCACCCGCAGGATGTTCTCGCCGTGGGTGTGCAGCAGCATGGTGAGCCAGATGCCGAAGGCGGTCCAATCCACCGGCTCGTCATGGACCAGGCAGAACGAATGGATGCTTTCGTCGTGCCGGTTCACATCGTGACCGTGGCCGTGCGCGCGGGGCGCCTCCGTCTCCGCCTCGATCCAGCGCAGCACCTCGCCACCCCTGGCGGCGGGGTCGTAGACATCGGCGCGGAGCACGCGTTCCACATCGACGGCACCGTGCTGGCCGACCAGAAACTCGGCGGACGGGTTGATCTGGTCGAGGCGCTGCCGCAGCGTCTCGACCGCCTCCGCCTCCGCGATATCGGTCTTGGTCAGCACGATGCGGTCCGCCACCGCCGCCTGCTTGAGCGATTCCTCCTGACGGTCGAGCTGGTCGAGGCCGTTCACGGCGTCGACCGTGGTGATGATCGTGCCCAGCCGATAGTGGTAGCGGAGCGAGACGTCGTTCATCAGCGTCGCCAGGATCGGCGCGGGGTCGGCAAGACCGGTGGTCTCCACGATCATGCGGCGGTAGGGCGGCACGATGCCGCGCGCGCGCTTGTCGTGGACCTCCATGATCGCCTGCTTGAGGTCGTCGCGAATGGTGCAGCAAAGGCAGCCGCTCGAGAGCAGGACCGTGCTCTCGTCCACGGTTTCCACGAGCTGGTGGTCGATGCCGACCTCGCCGAACTCGTTGATGAGCACCGCCGCGTCGCCGAGCGAGGGATGCTTCAGCAGGCGGTTGAGCAGAGTCGTCTTGCCGCTGCCCAGGAAGCCGGTCAGCACGATGATCGGCGTCAGTTCCGCGTAGGCGCTCAGCGCGGTCTCTCCTGCGTTGCGTGCGCTCCGGGGCGGGCAGGGCGATCAGGCCGCGTCCTCGGCCGCGACGCTGCCCTTGCGCCGGTGGCGCTTCGCCTCGTCGGCAACCGTGGACGCATCGGCATCGTAGACAAGGCGGTCTGCGCCGGCGAGCGCGACGAAGCGCTTGCCGCGCGCGCGCCCGATCAGCGTGAGATTGGCCTCGCGGGCAAGCTCGACCCCCCAGGCGGTGAAGCCCGAGCGCGAGATCAGGATCGGGATGCCCATGGTCACCGTCTTGATCACCATTTCGCTGGTGAGCCGCCCGGTGGTGTACATGATCTTGCCGGAGGCCCCGACGCCGTTCCGGAACATGTAGCCCGCGATCTTGTCGATGGCGTTGTGCCGGCCGACATCCTCCATGTAGATGAGCGGCTGCCCTTCCTCGCAGAGCACGCAGCCGTGGATCGCGCCCGCCGCGAGGTAGAGGCTCGGCTGCATGTTGATGGCCCGGCTCAGCGCATAGAGCCACGAGGTCTTGAGGCGGGCCTCCGGGTCGAGCACCGTCGCTTCGAAGCGTTCCATCAGGTCGCCGAAAACCGTGCCCTGGGCGCAGCCGGAGGTGAGGGTCTTCTTGCGCAGCGTCTCTTCGAAATCGGTCTCGCGTCGGGTGCGAACGACGACCGTCTCGATGTCCTCGTCGTAGTCTATGCCGGTCACCTCGTCGTCGTGGCGCAGCATGTTCTGGTTGAGCAGATAACCCAGAGCCAGATACTCCGGGTAGTCGCGGATCGTCATCACCGTGACGATCTCCTGCCCGTTGAGGAAGAGCGTCAGCGGGCGTTCCTCGACGACCCGGGCTTCGATCGCCGCGCCGTCCTGATCGACGCCGTCGAGCAGGCGCGTGAGGCGCCCGTCCTCCGGGTTCGGCTTGACCGCGAATGTTCGCATGGGCGCAGGGTGCCACGGCCCAGCGCGCGGTTCCAGAACCCTGCACCCGGCTCCTATTCCCGCAGGACTCTGCGATACTAGTCGAGGAAGCGGTGGAGTCGCCGACTCATGACACGCAAGACATCCCCGGCCGAACCGCCGGCGCCCGAGGCGGACGCGGCGAACGCGCCCAACCGCATGTGGGGCGGTCGGTTCGAGGCCTCGCCCGACGAGGTGATGGAGGCGATCAACGCCTCCATCGACTTCGACCGCAGGCTCTATGCCGAGGACATCGCGGGCTCCATCGCCCATGTGACCATGCTGGCCAGCCAAGGGATCGTCTCGCAGGAGGACGCCGAGGCGATTTCGGACGGCCTGCGCCGGGTGCAGGCCGAGATCGAGGCCGGCGGCTTTCCCTTCGACCGCGCGCTCGAAGATATCCACATGAACGTCGAGGCCCGGCTCGCCGCCCTGATCGGCCCGGCCGCCGGCCGCCTGCACACCGCGCGCTCACGCAACGACCAGGTCGCGACCGACCTTCGGCTCTGGCTGCGGGCGCGTCTGGACCAGGCCGACGAGGCCTGCCGCGCACTTCAGGCCGCGCTCATCGACCGGGCCGAGGAGCACGCGGCCACGGTCATGCCGGGCTTCACGCACCTTCAGGTGGCGCAGCCGGTCTCCTTCGGCCATCACCTCCTGGCCTATGTCGAGATGATCGGGCGCGACCGCGGGCGCCTTGCCGACTGCCGCAGGCGGCTCAACGAATCACCGCTCGGCGCCGCTGCGCTCGCCGGGACCTCGTTTCCCATCGACCGCGCCATGACCGCCGAGCTGCTCGGCTTCGACCGGCCCGCGGCCAACTCCATCGACGCAGTCTCGGACCGCGACTTCGTCGCCGAAGCGCTGGCGGCGGCTTCGCTGATCGCCATGCACCTCTCGCGCTTTGCCGAGGAGCTGGTGCTCTGGTCGAGCGTGCAGTTCGGCTTCATCGCGCTCTCCGACCGCTTCTCGACCGGAAGCTCGATCATGCCGCAGAAGCGCAACCCGGACGCCGCCGAGCTGGTGCGCGGCAAGAGCGGGCGCATCGTCGGCGCGCTGATCGGCCTGCTGACCATGATGAAGGGACTCGCGCTCACCTATTCGAAGGACATGCAGGAGGACAAGGAGCCCCTGTTCGATGCCTTCGATTCGCTCGCGCTCTGCCTCGCGGCGACGGCCGGCATGGTGCGCGACATGTCCGTGAATGCGGACGCCATGGCGCGCGCCGCCGGCACCGGCCACGCGACGGCAACCGACCTCGCCGACTGGCTGGTCCAGGAAGCCGGCGTGCCCTTCCGCGAAGCCCACGCCATCACCGGGCAAATCGTCCGGCTCGCGGACGAGAACAGCTGCGATCTCAAGGACTTGGCACTCGCCGACCTGCAGGCCGTCGAGCCGCGGATTACCGCCGACGTGGTGACGTTGCTCGATCCCGCCACGGCCATTGCGCGCCGCACCAGCGAGGGCGGGACGGCACCCGGCGAGGTCGCGAAACAGGTTGCCCGCGCCCGGCAGCGTTTTCTATAGAGGCGCGCCCCGGCCTGGGTGCCGGGGCGGCTCGGAGGGCCGGATCACATGATACGCAAGCTCAGCCTTCTGATGACGATCGTCGCCGCGATCGGCCTGGTCGTGGCGCTCTCGAGTTGCGGCAGAAAGGCGCCGCTCGAGCCCCCGCCAGCCGAGGCTCACGCAGCGCCCCCCGCCGCTCCTGCAACGTATCAAGCCTGACGGGCGCCTGACGTGGACGCATTCGCCTATCGGGGGGAGAACGGCAGCCGCGTTCTTCACGCCGAGGGAGTCTCGCTCCCCGCGATCGCGGCCCGGTTCGGCACGCCCACCTATTGCTACGCGAACGGGGTCCTCGTCGCTCGCTACCAGGCGCTTGCCCAGGCTGCGCCCAATGCGCTGGTCTGCTACGCGGTCAAGGCCAACGACACCCTCGCGGTGATCCGCACCCTCGCCCGCCTCGGCGCCGGTGCCGACATCATCTCGGGCGGCGAGCTGCGAGGCGCGCTCCGGGCCGGCGTTGGGCCGGATCGTCTGGTGTTTGCCGGGCCGGGCAAGACGCGGGACGAGATGGACCTCGCGCTCGCAACCGGGGTCGGGCAGTTCAACGTCGAATCGCCGGCCGAGCTGGAGGCCCTGGACGCGGCCGCCCGCGCCGCCGGCACGCGTGCGCCTGTGGCGCTCCGCGTCAACCCGGACGTCGATGCCGAGACCCACGACAAGATCGCCACCGGCCGGCGCGGCGACAAGTTCGGAATCGACGATGCGGAGATTCCGGCACTTTACGCGCACGCTGCCGCGCTGGAGGGCATCGAGCCGGTCGGCCTTGCCGTGCACATCGGCTCGCAGCTCTCGCGGCTCGCGCCGTTCGAAGCCGCCTTCGACCGGCTCATCACGTTGGTGGAGGGCCTGCGCGGGGCCGGCCACCCGGTGACCCGGCTCAACCTCGGGGGCGGGCTCGGCGTGCGCTACCGGGACGAGACGCCACCCGATGTCGAAGCCTACGGCGCGCTGGTCGAGCGCGTCCGCCAGCGCCTCGGCGTGACGCTGGTGATCGAGCCCGGCCGTTGGCTGGTGGCGCCGGCGGGCGTCCTGCTCACCCGCGTGATCGCGGTCAAGCAGGCCGGCGAGCGCCGCTGGGCAATCGTCGACGCCGCCATGAACGACCTGATGCGGCCGGCACTCTACGACGCCTGGCACGCCATCGAGCCGGTGGCGGAGCCCGAACCGGGAGTCGCAACGGTCGAGACCGATGTCGCCGGCCCCGTCTGCGAGAGCGGCGACGTGCTGGGGCGCGGGCGGACGCTGCCCCCGCTTGCCGCCGGCGACCTGTTGGCGGTGCGGGATGTCGGCGCCTACGGCTCCGTCATGGCGTCGACCTACAACGGGCGCCCGCTGCCGGCCGAGATCATGGTGCGCGGCGACGCCCTTGCCTCGATCCGGCCGCGACAGGACCACGAGGCGTTGCTGGCCCGCGACCTCGTGCCGCCTTGGCTCGGTTGAGCGTCGATCCTCTGCGGCGCGCCGCGCTAATCCTCACCGGCGGCAACGAAGTCGACCGAAACCTTCGCTGCCCCCTCCGGCGGATTTTCGAGCCAGCTCTCGAAGGGTGTCGATTGTCCGCCGTTCAGAACGTCCGCGAGCGCCGCCACCGGCCACCGGTGCAGTGCGGCGCCGGCTTCGTCCGCGAGCACCGCGCGCAGCGCCGGCAGCCGGCGGCCCTTGTCCGCGGTGTTCTCGACCGCGCCTCGCACGAGCAGAATGATCCTGTCGCCGTCCTTCAACCGCTCCGACTGCACGTCGACGATGCGCAGGCCCTGCGCCAGCGGGGCCTGAATCGGCAGGCCGACGGCATCGTAAATGCTGACTGTGCCCGGCCAGCTGCCGACGATCGCGTTACGCGCGAGCGCGAGGCCCGCGAGGGCCGCAATGACGAAGAGCCCGGCTGCGGCCCAGCCCGCCCACGCCGGCGGGCGATCCAGCGGCACCGGCGGCGCGGCCGGGTCGGACGCCGCGGGCGCATCGGCGCCCGGTGCCTGGTGCCAGACATGGCCGCATTCGGTGCATCGCACCCGGCGCCCGTCCTCACCGAGGGCGGCGAGATCGACCAGGTAGCGCGTCTTGCAGTCAGAGCAGCGTACGATCATGGGGGGCGGGGCGGATGCCTTCTCTCCGTATCAGGGCCCGTCGCACGAGCGCGCCGACCAAGTCACCTCGCAGCCCGCCCTGTCAAGCCCGGCACGCAGTCGCGGTGCGAGCGAGTGCCGCGGCCCAGAGCCGCGTCGACGGCTGGTCATGGAGTCTAGGCCGCTTCCGGGCGTTCGGCGATGGTCGCTCCGCGCCGTGCGCGCGGTGCTCGTGGCGGTCGTGGCTCTCGCGCTGCTCTGGTCCGGCGGGCTCGCGTGGTTCGCCGATACCGCCGGCGAGGTGTCCCAACAGCCCGATCTTGCGACCGAGGCCATCGTCGTGCCCACCGGCGGCTCCGGCCGGCTCGAGGAGGGACTCCGCCTGCTCGAAAGCGGTCTCGCCGAGGCCCTCTTCGTCACCGGCGTCGCCGAGGGGGTCGAGAGCGCAGAGTTGCGCCCGCGCCACGACCCGGCGCTCTGGGCCTGCTGCGTGGAACTCGGCTACGAGGCCGAGGACACTGCGGCGAACGCGCAGGAAGCCGCGGCGTGGATGGCGGCCCGCGCCTTCACCAGCTTGCGCCTGGTCACCAGCGGCTACCACATGCCGCGCGCCATGATGGAGTTCCGAAGCGCCATGCCAAATGCTATTCTCGTGGCACATCCTGTATTTCCGGAACACGTCAAGGTCGAGCATTGGTGGCGCTATCGCGGGACCGCGGCCCTGATCGCGAGCGAGTTCACCAAGTATCTGTGGGCACTGGCGCGCCGGACTCTCGGGTTTGGCAAACGCCGCCCCACACCCTGGGGAACACGCTGCGCTCGATGCTCTGCACGGTCGCATTCTATACCTGGGGGGTGATGATCGGCACCGTCATGGTGCCGATGCTGCTGACGCCTCGCCCCCTGTTCCGCCGCTTCGTGATCACCTGGTCGGCGGGCAACGGCGTCCTGCTCCGGATTATCGCCGGCGTCCATTCCGAGATTCGTAACCGCCAGTACAGGCCCACGGGCCCGGCGATTGTCGCATCCAAGCATCAGTCGGAGTGGGAGGCCCACGTCTTCCTGCACGAGCTCGACGACCCCGCCTACGTGATCAAGAAGGAGCTCTCCTACGTTCCCGGCTACGGCTGGTTCTCCGCCAAGGTGAACATGATCTTCGTCGACCGCGACGGCGGCGGGAAGTCGCTTCGGGCGCTGGTCAAGGGTGCGAAGAAGGCGGTCGCGCGTGGTCGCCCGGTCGTGATCTTTCCCGAAGGCACGCGGGTGAAACCGGGGGAGAAGCTGCCCTACCGGCCCGGTGTCGCCGCGCTCTACGGCGCCCTGGACGTGCCGGTGGTGCCGGTGGTTCTCACCTCCGGCATGCACTGGCCCAAGGGCTCGATCAGGCGCTATCCCGGCACCATCGTCATGGAATATCTGCCGCCGATCCCGCCGGGGCTGCCGCGGCGCGAATTCCTCGAACGCCTCGAGGCTTCGATGGAGGAGGCGTCGCAGAGGCTCTTTGCGGAGGCCTGCGGCGTCCCGCAGGAGGAGCCTTCGTCCTCGCAATCCGACGCGGCCTGACCCGCACGCCCGTCTCGCCGATCGTATCGTCGCCGGTTTGCACCATATTGAACGAAGAGCGTAGTGCGGGTAGAGTGTGTATTGTGAGAAACAAAGAAAGAACATCTGAGCGCTTCGGGCCGATGGGTGTTCGCACGGGAACGGCTCGCGCGTCATGACCGAGATGCTGCCGATCTCGTCCCGGATCTGGGACATGAAGTACCGGCTGAAGGCGGCCGACGGCACGCCCATCGACGGCACGATCGAGGATAGCTGGCGGCGGGTGGCCCGCGCCTTGGCTTCGGTCGAGGCGGAGCCTGCGCGCTGGGAGCCCGAATTCTACCGCGCGCTGGAGGGCTTCAAGTTCCTGCCCGCCGGCCGCATCCTCGCTGGCGCAGGCGTGGAGCGGCAGGTCACGCTCTTCAACTGCTTCGTGATGGGCCGGATCGCGGACGACATGACCGCGATCTTCGAGCACCTGAAGGAAGCCGCGCTCACCATGCAGCAGGGCGGCGGCATCGGCTACGACTTCTCGACGCTCCGGCCCAAGGGAGCGCCGGTCAAGGGCGTCGGCGCCGATGCCTCCGGGCCGCTGCCCTTCATGGATTGCTGGGACGCGATGTGCCGCACCATCATGAGCGCGGGTTTTCGGCGCGGCGCCATGATGGGCTGCCTCCGCTGCGATCACCCCGACATCGAGGCGTTCATCGAGGCGAAGCGCGATCCCGGCCGGCTGCGCATGTTCAACCTCTCGGTTCTGGTGACCGACGCGTTCATGCAGGCGGTCAAGGACAACGCGCCGTGGGAGCTGCGCTTCGAGGGTGTCGTCTACAGGACCGTCTCGGCGCGCGCGCTCTGGGAGCGGATCATCCGCTCGACCTACGCCTATGCCGAGCCCGGCGTGATCTTCATCGACCGCATCAACCGGGCCAACAACCTCGCCTATTGCGAGGAGATCTTCGCGACCAACCCCTGCGGCGAGCAGCCGCTGCCGCCCTATGGCGCCTGCCTCCTGGGCTCGATCAACCTGGCGAGCCTGGTGCAGGAGCCCTTCAAGCCGGGCGCGGCCCTCGACATGGCGGCGCTGGAAGCGCTCACCGCCACCGCCGTCCGAATGCTCGACAACGCGATCGACTGCTCGCGCTTCCCCATCGCGGCGCAGCAGGAGGAAGCGCAGGCGAAGCGGCGCATCGGGCTCGGTGTCACCGGGCTCGCCGACGCGCTCATCATGTGCCGGGCGCGCTATGGCAGCGACGCGGCGGACGAGCTGATCGAGCAGTGGATGGGTGGCCTGCAGCGGGCGGCATACCTCGCGTCTGCGAAGCTTGCAGCGGAGAAGGGCGCCTTCCCGCTCTATGACGCCGCGCGCTATGCCGAGAGCCCGACAGTCCAGCGCCTCGACGACGACGTGCAGGCGGCAATCGCCGCATCGGGGGTGCGCAATGCGCTGCTCACCTCGGTGGCGCCGACGGGCACGATCTCGCTGCTGGCGGGCAACG
>JAPPNV010000438.1 GCA_028818565.1 Rhodospirillales bacterium
CACCGGGGACGACGCGGAGATTGCGGCCGGGACCGAGACGGCGGAAGACGCGGCCGGCACCGACTCTATTGCGGCGACCGACGATGCAACACCGTCGGACGAGCAGGGTATGGCAACCGCCCCGGATGTGGCCGATACCGGTTCCGGGGCGGAGACGCCGGCAGAGCCGCAGGGCAGAGACCCAATGGCATCGGCCGACGTTGCCGGGTCCGGTGCCGCGGACGACGCGGCCATCAAGCCTGATCCTGCGACACCTGGGGAAGCGAGCGGTACCGACGCCGCCGAGGCGACTCCCGAGGCCAAGCAGGACGCAGCAACCGGGACCGCGACGACGACAGAGCAAGCTGACGCTGACGAGGCGACTCCCGAGGCCGACCCTGCGGCTGAACAGGACGAGACGGCTGCCGCGCCAGATGGCACGGAACCGAGCGTCGGTGAGGACACCGCGGCGACGCCTGGGCCGGACGACTCTGCCTCCGACGCTGGGCAAGAGACGGCAGCCGCTCCTGAGGCAGGGGCAACGGACGGCGCGGCCGACTCCGGCACGACGGCGGCAACCGACGACGGCACTGAGCCCGCCGCCGGGGACGATGCGACGGCTCCAGCCGGGACCGAGGCGGGGGCAACGGACGGCGCGGCCGATACTGACACGATGGCGGCAACCGAGGACGGCACTGCGCCTGCCACCGGGGACGATGCGGTGGCTTCGCCTGAGGCAGGGGCAACGGATGACACGTCCGGCACCGACGCGATGGCCGAGGCCGAAGACGGAACCGCGTCCGGCAGCAATGAAGACTCTGCGGCGGCTGAGGCAGGGACAACGGACGACGCGGCCGATACCGGCACGATGGCGGCAACCGACGACGACACTGCGTCTGCCACCCAGGGGGATGCGACCGCTGGGGCCGGCGCAGAGGCAACGGAAGACGCGACCGGCACCGACACGATGGCGGCAACCGACGACGCCACCGAGCCCGACTCCGAGGCGGATCCAGCGACGACCGAGGCCGCGGAGACGGCTGACGGCACCGAAGACACGGCCGACAAGGGCACGGCAGCAGAGACTGCGGCTGGCGATGACGAACCCGCGACGGCCGAGGAGGGCGCGCAGGAGGCGGAACAGGAGATCGTCGAGACGCGCGTCGTACCCGACCAGCCGGTGGAACAGGCTCAGGAGCCGACGGTCGCGCCGGATGTGTCGAAAGAGGTAACGCCGGACGAGGAGCCGGCGACCGCCGAGGAGCCGGCAGTGATCCCGCCGAGCTTCGATACCGTGCGGATTACCCCGGATGGCCGCGCGGTGATCGCCGGCCGCGCCCCGCCCGGCGCCGAGGTCACGGTGAAGAGCGAATCGGTCGACCTCGGTTCGGAGACCGCCAACCCGAGCGGAGAGTGGACGCTTGTGCCGTTTGTCGCCATTCCTCCCGGCAATCACCAATTCTCGGCGATTGCGACCCTGCCGGACGGCACGCAGGTGGAGTCGGATCAGGTGCTCATCGTCTCCGTTCCCGATCCCGAGGAAGACCCGGAGGGCTCGGTACTGGCGTTGCTAATGTCGCGCGACGGCGAGGGCACGAGTACCGTCCTGCAGAAACCGGAGCCGGCTCCGGAAGTGGCAGACGAGGAACGGATTGAACTGGCGCGTCCCGATACGACGCCTGAAGACGAGGCGGCCCCGGGCGCGGGAGAGCCGGACGAGGCTCGCCCGGGAGAGGCTTCGGAAAAAGAACAGATGGATCTGGCCAGCCGGGACGAAGCAGGTTCGGACGAAGCTGGCGCCGGCGAAGCCGCCGCCCCCGAAGGCACTGAGCCGGATGATCCCTCCATGGACGTGGCCAGCCGGGACGAAACCGGCCCGGACGAGCCCGAGGCTGGCACCGCCTCAGAGTCCGAGGACGCCTCAGCCGCCGCACCGCAGGAAGGCCAGGATCAAGAGCTCGCCGTCGGCACGGTCGACTATGACGATGAGGGCGACATGACGGTCACGGGATCGGCCCCGCCGGAAGCGGACCTGCTCGTCTATCTCGATGAGCGGCACGTGGGCACCATCGAGAGCGACGCGGCGGGCGACTGGGAAGTCACCCCGGACGACGAGGTCGCGCCCGGCACCTACACGCTCAGGGTCGATCAGGTCGATCCCGCCGGCGTGGTCCTCGCCCGCATCGAGACGCCGCTGACCCGCGCCCGGCCCGAGGAGCTCTCGTTCGGCGATGCCATCGTGGTGGTCCAGCCGGGGAACAGCCTCTGGCGCATTGCCCGGCGCACCCTTGGCGGCGGCATTCACTTCACCGAGATCTACGAGGCGAATCGCAGCCAGATCGCGGATCCCGCGCTGATCCATCCGGGCCAGATCTTCACCGTTCCCGAACTCGACTGAAGGCGTGCTCCAAGGCGCGCCGCGCTCAGCTCAGCCGGGCGACCACGTAGCCGAGCAGGCTGAGGAGGCGCTTCTTCTCGTCCTCCGAGAGGCCGTGGGTCGCGAGCGCGTTGACCTCCAGCGCCGCCGGCACCAGCTCGCCGCAGAGCTCACGCCCCCGCTCCGTCAGCATCACGCGGCGCCGGCGTCCGTCCTGCCGGTCCTCGACACGGCGGATCAGACCGTCGCGCTCCATGCGCTGAAGCGTGCGCGCTGCCGTCGGCTCCTCGATCTGCTGACGGCGGCTCAGCTCCTTCTGGGTGAGGCTCTCCTCCTCCCAGAGCAGCAGCAGCATCGACCATTGCGCGACCGATACGCCGTAGCGGCCCAGACGCTCCTGCAACGCGCGGGAGAAGAGGCGCGAGGCCAGCGAGACCAGGTGGGCGGTGCTTTCCTCGATCACGAACGGCGTCGCGCCGCTTGTCTCGTCTCCGCCCCGGGCCGCCGGCCGGCGGCGTATCACCTCGTATGACACGGCACTGCGTCCCCTGACGACCTGCTGCCATCCTATGGTGCGCCGGCTTGGGGGGACAGGAAAGAGGTATGGCGGGGCGGTATGCTGCCTGTGCCCGGAGCCATGCGGAAAACCATTCAAACTGCCTGCCATCGCTGGCATAGTGCGCGCCGCGTCGCCGCGCGTGTCGGCGGTGTGCCGGGGAGGCGAGGGGGGACATGGCACTTAGCGTGGCGATCGTCGGTTCAGGCCCGGCGGGATTCTACACGGCGGACTCGCTCCTGAAGGCCGATCCGGAGTGCCGGATCGACATCATCGACCGGCTGCCGACGCCCTATGGGCTGATCCGCTTCGGGGTCGCGCCCGACCACGAGAAGACCAAGAACGTGATGCGCGGCTTCGCGCGCACTGCTTCGGACGACCGCGTCCACTTCTACGGCGACGTCGATATCGGCGAGGCGCTCTCCCTCGACGAGCTGCGCGAGATGTACGACGCCGTCGTGCTGGCGGTCGGCGCCGCCCACGACCGCAGGCTCGGCATCCCGGGCGAGGACAAGGCCGGCGTCGTCGGCTCCGCGAGCTTCGTCAACTGGTACAACGCCCACCCCGACTTCGTCGACCGGACGCCCGATCTCGATACGTCGAGCGTGGTCATCATCGGCGCCGGCAACGTCGCCATCGACGTGGCGCGCGTGCTGGTCAAGACCCCGGCGGAGATGGCGGCGACCGACCTGCCGGACTATGCCGCCCGCCCCATCCACGGTGCGCCGATCAGCGACGTTTACATGGTGGCGCGGCGCGGCCCGGTCGAGGCCAAGTTCACCAATGTCGAGCTGCGCGAGATGGGCCACCTGGAGCAATGCGTGCCCCAGGTCGCGGCCGCGGATCTGCCCGCTGAGGTGACCGGCGAGATGTCACCGCGCGACCGGCGCGTACGCGAGAAGAACCTGGAGACCCTCCGCGCCTTCTCCGAGCGGGAGGCCGACGAGATGCCGAAGCGCGTGCACTTCGTCTTCTTCGCGAGCCCGGTCGAAATCCTGGGCGGCGAGCACGTGGAAGCGGTGCGCTTCGAGCGCACGCGGGTCGAGAACGGCCGCGCCGTCGGCACCGGCGAGCATTACGAGATCGCGTGCGGCCTGGTGGTCGCCGCCGTCGGCTACCTCTCCCTGCCCGTGGATGGTGCGCCCTTCGACCACAAGCAGGGCGTCGTGGTGAACGAGGAGGGCCGGGTCGGACCTGGCCTCTACGCGGTCGGCTGGATCAAGCGCGGGCCGACCGGGGTGATCGGCACGAACAAGCCGGATGGCAGGGACGCTGCCCAGCAGATCATCGACGATCTAGGCGCTGGCGGCGGCAAGCCCGGCCGCGAGGGGCTGGAAGCGCTGCTGCGCGCGCGCGGGCGCCGCTGGGTCGATCTCGAGGACTGGCAGCGGATCGAGGCGGCGGAGATCGCCGCCGCCGCCGAGGGCGCCCCCCGCCGCAAGCTCTACCGCCACGAGGATTTCTTGGCCGTCCTGGACGAGCAGCGGGCCGCCGGCTGAAATTAGCCCCTCGCGCCACCCAAAATTGGTTAGACCGCTAGACATCGGGGGCCGGTGGGAGTAAGTGAATCTTCCCACCGCAGTCGGCTGACTCGGCGGGTCTCATGGAGAATGACAGGGCCATGGCAGAAGCAGCATTGACGCTCGACGAGGTGCCGCGCGAGGAGCTGGAATCGGCTGTGATCCGCTTTGCCGGGGATTCCGGCGACGGGATGCAGCTGACCGGCGGGCGCTTTACCGAGACCACGGCGCTCGCCGGCAACGATCTCACCACCTTCCCGGATTTCCCGGCCGAGATCAGGGCGCCGATCGGCACCACCTACGGCGTCTCCGCCTTCCAGATCAACTTCGGCTCGCGCAACGTGATGACCTCGGGCGACCTGCCGGACGTGCTCGTCTGCATGAATCCCGCCGCGCTCAAGGTCAATCTCTCCGAGCTCAGGGAAGGCGGCCTGGTCATCGTCGATACCGGCACCTTCACCGACAAGAACCTGCAAAAGGCGGGCTACGAGGCCAATCCGCTCGACGACGACAGCCTCTCCCGCTACCGGGTGATGGCCATTGACATCTCGAAGCTGACGCTCGAGGCGGTCAAGGAGTGCGAAGTCAGCAAGAAGGAAGGCCTCCGCGCCAAGAACCTGTGGACGCTTGGCCTGATCTACTGGATGTACGACCGCGACGTGGCGGCGACGGTGGAGTGGCTCGGCACCAAGTTCAAGAAGCTGCCCAACATCGCGGCCGCCAACATCGCCTGCCTCAAGGCCGGCCATGCCTTCGGCGAGACGGCCGAGCTGCCCGACGGTGCCCTGGTTTACGAGATCAAGCCCGCGACCTTCCGGCCGGGGCTCTACCGCACCGTCACCGGGACCGAAGCGCTGGCCTGGGGCCTCGTGGCGGGAACGCAGCTCGCCGGGCTCAAGCTGGTGTTCAGCTCCTACCCGATCACGCCGGCGTCGACCGTGCTGCACGTGCTCTCCCGGCTCAAGGCCTATGACGTGGTGACCTTCCAGGCCGAGGACGAGATCGCCGCGGCCGGCGCCGCGATCGGCGCGTCCTACGCCGGCGCTCTCGGCGTCACCTCCAGCTCGGGCCCCGGCGTCGCGCTCAAGACCGAGGCGCTCGGCCTCGCGATCACCGCCGAGCTGCCGCTGATCCTCATCAACTCTCAGCGCGCGGGCCCCTCCACGGGCATGCCGACCAAGACCGAGCAGTCGGACCTCTACCTCGCCGTCTACGGGCGCAACGCCGATGCGCCCCTGGTGGTGCTCGCGGCCCGCTCATCGGCGGAGGCGTTCGATGTCGCGATCGAGGCGGTGCGCCTCGCCACCCGCTACATGACGCCGGTGGTGGTGCTGTCCGATACCTTCATCGCGAACGCGGCGGAGCCGTGGCGGCTGCCCGACGTGGGTTCGCTCGAGCCCTTCCCCGTCGCGTTCCACACCGACGCGGAGGGCTTTCAACCCTACCGGCGGGATGAGGAGACCCTGGCGCGGCGCTGGGTGAAGCCGGGCACGCCGGGTCTCGAGCACCGCATCGGCGGGCTCGAAAAGGACTACACCACGGGCAACGTCTCTTACGACCCCGAGAACCATCAGCGCATGACCGACGTGCGGCACGAGAAGATCGCCCGCATCGCGGACGACATTCCCGAGCAGGAGGTCGATCAGGGGCCCGTGCAAGGCCCGCTTGCGGTGGTCGGCTGGGGCTCGACCTACGGGCCGATCAGCCGGGCCGTCGAGCGCAGCCGGGAGGCGGGCATCAGCGTCTCCCACATCCACCTGCGCTACCTCAACCCGCTGCCGCGCAATCTCGGCGATCTGCTCGCGGGCTTCGACAAGGTGCTGGTGCCCGAGATGAACATGGGCCAGCTCACCACCGTGCTGCGCAGCCGCTACCTGGTGCCGGCGGAGAGCCTGTCCAAGGTCACCGGCAAGCCCTTCAAGATCGCCGAGATCATGGACGCGATCCGCGCCCATTCGGAGGCATGAGATGAACGATACGGTCGCGATCCCTGCGCTGACGCCGCAGGACTTCACCTCGGATCAGGAAGTTCGCTGGTGCCCGGGCTGCGGCGACTACGCCATCATCAAGGCGGTGCGAAAGGCGCTCGCTGAGATCGGCACCGACACCAAGGACGTGGTGTTCGTCTCCGGCATCGGCTGCGCGGCGCGCTTCCCCTACTACATGGACACCTACGGGTTCCATACCATCCACGGCCGCGCACCCGCGATCGCGACCGGGGTCAAGCTCGCCAATCCCGAGCTCGACGTCTGGGTGGTCTCGGGCGACGGCGACGGGCTCTCGATCGGCGGCAACCACACGCTGCACGCCCTGCGCCGCAACGTCGATCTCAACATCCTGCTGTTCAACAACGAGATCTACGGGCTGACCAAGGGCCAGTACTCGCCGACCTCGCGCGAGGGCACGCGCTCGCCGTCGACCCCGCTCGGCTCGGTCGACCATCCCTTGTCCGCGACCCGCTTTGCCCTCGGCGCCGGGGCGCGCTTCGTCGCCCGTGCGGTCGATACCGACCAGAAGCGGCTCCCCGACATCCTCAAGGCGGCGCATGCGCACAAGGGGACCTCGTTCCTGGAGATCTTCCAGAACTGCATCGTCTACAACGACGGTGCGTTCGATGCGTTTACCGAGCGGAAGACCGCGCCCGAGACGCAGATCTTCCTGGAGCACGGCAAGCCGCTGATCTTCGGCAAGGAGCGTGACCGCGGGCTCCGGCTCGCGCCCGGCACCTTCTCGCTGGAGGTGGTGCCGCTCGGCGAGGGCGGTGTGGACGAGGCCGAGCTCCTGGTTCACGACCAGACCAACCGGCCGCTCGCCGGCATCCTGGCGGAGATGGAGCCGCCGGACTTCCCCATGGCCCTCGGCGTGCTCTTCTGCAGCCCGGAGGAAAGCTACGAGGCTGCGGTCTACGCGCAGATCGAGGACGCCAAGGCGAAGTCCAAGGCCGACGGGATCGACGCCCTGTTGCGGACCGGCCATACCTGGACGGTCGAGGCGCGCTGATCGCCGATCGTTTTCGGTTTCACCAATTTTCTGACGCGTGAGGCCGCGATGATCGAAGCCTTGATCTTCGACATCTTCGGCACGGTGGTCGATTGGCGCACCGGCGTCGCGCGCGAGGCCGAGGCGTTCTTCGCGGGATCGGACCAGACGGTCGATCCGATTGCCTTCGCCGATTCCTGGCGGGCCAAGTACCAGCCGTCGATGGAGGAAATCCGCTCCGGGCGGCGCGGCTACACGGTGCTCGACATTCTCCATCGCGAGAACCTCGACGCGACGCTTGCGGAGTTCGGCCTCGACGACGCCGTGGACGACGAGGGCCGGGCGCGCCTCAACCGGGCGTGGGAGAAGCTGCCGCCGTGGCCGGATGTAATCCCCGGTCTCGAGGCCCTGCGCAGCCGCTATCTGCTCGCGCCCTGCTCCAACGGCTCGATCGCGATGATGGCGCGGCTCGCGCGCTCCGCCGGGCTGCCGTGGGACGCCATCGTCGGCGCCGACATCGCGCGCGACTACAAGCCGCAGGCGGCGGTCTACCGCGCCTCCGCCGCCGCACTCGGCCTCGCGCCCGAGCAAGTGATGATGGTGGCCGCGCACAACTTCGATCTCGCGGCCGCCCGTGAGGCAGGGCTCAAGACGGCCTTCGTATCGCGCCCTGACGAGTACGGCGATGGCCCGGTCGGCACCCCCGATCTCGCCCCCAGCCACGACTGGGAGGCCGTGGTCCCCGATTTTCGGGCCCTCGCCCGGCAGATGGGGGCGGCGGAGTAACGCCCTAAGGCGAGGCCGTCTCCGTTGCCGGTACGAGGCCGTGGCGGGTCAGGAATTCGAGCACGATCGCGGGCAGGCCGAAGTCAACGAGGTCGGCGTGGTCGGCTTGGGGGATGAACACACCCTCCTTCGGCTCCCGCGCACGCTTGAAGAGCTTGCGTGCGAGGCGCACGGGGATGGTCCGGTCGCGCTCGCCGTGCACGATCAACACCGGCGCTGCGACCTTGCCGATCTTGGCGGCCGAATCGAAGCGGTCCACGATCAGCGGGCCGACCGGGAGCAGCGGGAAGCGGCCTGAGGCGATATCCACGACCGAGCTGAAGGGAGCCTCCAGCACCAGGGCGGCGGGCGTCGTTTCGCGGGCGAGGTGAACCGCGACGCCGGTGCCGAGCGATTCGCCGTAGAGAGTCTGTTGAGCGTCGCCACAGCCCCGCGCCCGCAGGAAGGCCCGCGCCGCGCGCCCGTCGGCGTAGAGGCCCTCCTCGGTCGGCGTGCCGGGATTTCCGCTGTAGCCCCGCCAGGTGGTGAGCAGAACGCCGAGCCCGGCGTTGAGATAGGCCCGCACCTTGAAGCCCCGCATCCCGATGTGGCCGGCATTGCCGTGAAGATAGACCAGGCTCGGTGCGCCCGCGGCGCGGGGCGGGGCATACCAGGCAAGCAGCGAGAGGCCGTCCTCGGTCTCAAGCGTGACGGGCGCGAGCTCGGGGACGCCCGAGTCGGCAGGCGTCGGCCGGGTGGTGTCAGGAAAATAGGTGAGCGAGCGCTGGAACGCCGCAACCGGACCGGGCGGCCCATGTCGCCAGAGCCATCCAAGCATCGTTCAACGACGAGGGCACCGGGCGTCGGCCACCCGGAGCCCTCCGTCCTCGTTCGGTAGCGCAGCTATTCGCGTGCGGCGCCGAAGAGATGCAGTAGCAGGATGAAGATGTTGATGAAGTTGAGGTAGAGCGAGAGCGCGCCCATCACCGACTTCTTCACCATGACCGCCTGGCCGTCGGTCTCGCGGTAGACGTCCTTGATCCGCTGGGTGTCGTAGGCGGTGAGGCCGAGGAACACCAGCACGCCGATCACCGAGATCAAGAAGTGAAGCAACCCCGACTGCAGGAAGATGTTCACCACCATCGCGATGATGACGCCGATCAGGCCCATGAACAGGAACGCGCCCCAGGAGACCAGCGAGCGCTTGGTGGTGTAGCCGTAAAGGCTCATCGCCCCGAACATGCCCATGGTGATGAAGAACACCCGGACGATGCTGGTCGCCGTGTAGGCCATGAAGATGTAGGAGAGCGAGGCCCCCATGAGGATCGAGAAGACCCAGAACAACCACTGCGCCGTGGTGTGCTTCATTCTCTGGATCTTGATGCCCAGGAAGAACACGATCCCGAGCGGGGCCAGCATGACCACGAAGCCGAGGCCCGAGCCGTAGAGAACGTTGAAGAGCCCGGTATTGGCGATGATGTAGGCCGTGACGCCCGTCAGCGCCAGGCCCGAGGCCATGTAGTTGTAGACCCGGAGCATGTAGCTCCGGAGACCCTGGTCGATCTGCGCCTGGGTCAGGGTCGTGCCGGCGAACGGCCGGCCTTGCGTTCCGAGTGCCATCGAAGCGTCCTCTAGTGCCGCAAACTGTCGGATTCGAAGAGTATATTAGGAAGCCCGCGGCCCAGTTTCAACGCCTGGGCGAATTACAATTTCTCCAGCAACGAGCCTGCGGGCGGCCGATCAGGTCGCAGGCGGGGGGCTTCCGGCCGTTCCCAGCGGGGATGCCGGCGTATCGAGCTTGCGGTAGGCGACCGAGACCACCGCCACCGGGATGCCGACGGTGAGGAATGTGAGCGCGTTGAAGAACGACACCATCGCGCCGGGGCCGAACGTGGCGAGGATCAGCGATCCGAGCACGCCGCCGAGCAGGAACAGGATGACCGTAATCGCCACGAAGGAGAGCAGGATCGCGCCCACGAGCTGAAGCGTGGCGCCGCGCAGCTTGCGCCGGGCGGCGAAGAGCCCCTGGTAGTTGTCGACCGCCGTCGCGGGGAAAGCCAGCGCGAACGGCGCGGCGACAAAGAGCGTGATCAGCAGCAGCACCAGGACCAGCATCAGGTCATGCGCCTGCATCGCGAGAAGGATGATCTCCTGCGGCAGCAGGAAGAGGATGAGCCGGCCGAAATACTTCACGTCCCGCATGCCGGGCCAGAACTGGATCGGCACGCTGGTATCCCGCGTCCCCAGCAGTAGGTAGCGGTGCCAGGCGACCGCGAACACCGAGAGCAGGAAGAGCCGGGCGAGCGCGTGGATCACGAGCAGCTCTTCGGAGGCCATGCTCTCGAGGTCGAGCCGCATGACCGCCGGCAGCAGCACCGCCAGCACCATCGGCGCCAGCGCGAGCCCGAGCATGGTGCGGAAGTTGCGGAAGGTGAGCCGGAAGGCCTCACCGACCGTTTCATACACCCTGAGCCTCGGCGGCGAGGGGGCTCCGTGGCCGTACATCTATTCCACTCGCAGGAGGGGCGCGGCCTTGCGGCCGAGCGCGCGCCATGTGCTCGCGAATCCGAGAACGAGCGTCATGGTTATACAGGCTGCGGCGGTCACGGCCACATATTCGGGCAGGAAGCGCCATTGCAGGTCGAGCACCTGGGTCACGAAGGCCCACGCGGCCAGCGTGCCGATGCCGATGGCGAGCCCGGCGATGGCGCAGCCGAGCAGGATGTGCTCGGCGAGGAAGGCGCGCAGCAGGTCCCCCCGCCGGGCGCCCAGCACCTTGAAGACGACGGCGTCGTGGACCCGGCGCTCGTGGCCGGCGGCGGTCGCGCCCGCCAGCACCAGCAGGCCCGCGGCCACCGTGAGCCCGGCCACTGCCTGTATCGCCACGCCGATACGCCCCATGAGTTCGTCCAAGGCCTCGATGATTGCGCGTATGGGGATCGCCGTGATGTTGGCGAAGTGCTCCGTCACCGCGCGCTCGAGCACGGGTTCCGCCTCCGGAGTCGCGTGCGCGGTGGCGAGCTGCGTCTGCGGCGCTCCCTCCAGGACTCCGGGAGAGAATATCACGACGAAGTTGATATCGAACGCCGTCCAGTCGACCCGGCGCAGGCTCGCGACCTCGGCCGTGAACTCGCGCCCCAGCACGTTGATCGAGAGCGTGTCCCCGAGGCCGAGCCCGAAATCGTGCGCCACCTCCTCGGTGAGCGAGACCAGCGGCGGCCCGTCGTAGTCGACTGGCCACCATTCGCCGGCCGTGATTTCCGCATTGGGCGGGCGCTCGGCAGCGTAGGAGAGGCCGATGTCGCTCTGAGTCACCCATTCCGAGCCGGGCGCGACGGTGGCGTCGCGCACCGGGACGCCTGCGATGCGCACGACTCGGCCGCGCAGCATGGGCACGCCGCGGCCAAACTCGGCGCCGGCGGTCTTCTCCACCAGCCGCTCGAACGGCGCGGCCTGATGCTTCTGGATATCGAGGAAGAAGAACGCGGGCCGTTCGTCGTTGCGCTGCTCGCTCAGCATCGCGCCGAGATTGCCCTCGACCAGCGCGATCGCCACCAGCACCGCAAGACCGGTACCCAGGGACATCGCGACCGGAACCGTGGGCGCCCCCGGCCGTGCGAGATTGGCGAAGCCAAGCCTGAGCGCGGGGAGCCGCCGGGGGCGCGTGCGCCGCGCCAGGACCACCACCAGGGCTGCTGCGGCCCTGAATATCGCGAGCGCAACCGGCGCGCCCAGGACGAACCCCAGTGCGATGCCCGGGCGGGGCGCGGTGCCGACCGCGATGCCGGCGAGTGCTCCCGCCGCGAGCACCGTGCCAATGATCGCCGCAAGCGGCGGCCAGCCCGACGCCGGCGCGGCGGCACCGCGAAACAGCACGCCGGGCCGGGTCCGCGCGGCGCGGCCGAGCGGCCAGAGCGAGAAGGCGAGCATCGTGAGCGCGCCATAGGCCGCCGCCAGGGCGAGCGGCGCGCCGTGGATCACGCCGGCCAGCGGCACCGGCAGCGCGTCGCCCATGATCGCGGCGAGGATGCGCGGCGCCGCAGCGCCGATGACGAGGCCGGCCGCGATGGCCCCGAGCCCGAGCACGCCCATCTGCAGCAGGAAGGCGCGCTGCACCGTGGCGCGCGTGGCGCCCACGCACTTGAGCGCCGCGATGGTGTGCAGCTTGCCGTGCAGATGGCTTGAGACGGCGCTGGCGACGCCGATGCCACCGACCAGAAGGGCGGCGAGTCCCGCCAGCGTGAGGAACAGCCCGACCCGATCGAGCTGGCGGCGGAGCGACGGATTGGCGTCGCGCGTGTCGCGCAGCCGCCAACCGGCGTCGGGGAACGCCGTCTCCAGCCCCGCCACCCAGTCCGCGACCTCCATGCCGCCCGGCACCAGCGCGCGGTAGCGGTGTCGCACCAGCGTGCCCGGCTGAACCAGGCGGGTCGCCTGAAGCGAGGCGTGATCCATCATCAGCCGGGGGCCGAGCGAGATGCCGCCGGTAAGCCGGTCAGGCTCGCGCGCAAGCACGGCGCGCACGGTGAGCGCCGCCATGCCCACCCGCAGCCTGTCGCCGATCCCGATGCCGAGGCGGTCCAGCAATCCCTTCTCGACTGCGGCACCCCCTTCGGCCAGCGCGTTCGCGAGCGCCGTGCCGTCCTCGAGCCTCGCGCGGTCCACAAGGGGATAGGCGCCGTCCACCGCCTTGAGCTCGACCAGCGAACGGCTCGACCCGTCCTCGGCATGCGCCATGCCGCGCATGGTGACGACGTGGGAAAGCGCGGCGGTGTTCGCGTTGAGCCAGGCCTTCGCCTCGTCCACGAGGGGCTGGGAGAACTTCATCAGCTCGACATCGCCGCCAAGGATCATGCGGGCGTCGCGGGCGAGGCCGGCCTTGAGCGCCTCGCCGAGCGAGCCGACGGCGGCGGTGATGCCGACTCCGAGGATCAGGCAGGCGAGGAAGACCCGGAAGCCCCGCACGCCGCCGCGAAGCTCGCGCCGGGCGATGCGCCACGAGGCCGGCACCTGACGAGCAAACACCATCGGGGATCAGACCTCGACGGGCGCCACGATCCGCCCGTCCGCGATGTGCACCATGCGGTCGCACCGCGCGGCGAGGTCGTGATCGTGGGTGACCAGGATCAGCGTCGAGCCGCCCACGGCCCGCATGCGGAAGAGCTCCCCCATCACCGCGCCGCCGGTCTCGCCGTCGAGGTTGCCGGTGGGCTCGTCGGCGAGCAGCACGTCGGGTTGCGGCACGAAGGCCCGGGCGAGCGCGACCCGCTGCTGCTCGCCGCCCGAAAGCTGGCTCGGGTAATGCTGGAGGCGCTCGCCGAGGCCGACGCTCTCCAGCGCCTCCTTTGCTGCGCCAAAGGGGTCGCCGTGGCTGCCGAGCTCAAGCGGCAGCGCGACGTTCTCCAGCGCCGTCATGGTCGGGATCAGGTGGAAGGCCTGGAACACGATGCCGACGGCGCTGCGCCTGAAGGCGGCGAGGTCGCTCTCGCCCAGGCCGCCGATATCGGTGCCGCTCACGACGACGCGGCCCTGGTCCGCCCGTTCCAGGCCCGCGATGATCGCGAGCAGGGTCGATTTGCCGGCGCCCGACGGCCCGACCACGGCGATGCTCTCGCCCCGCCCGGCGGTGAGCGACACGCCCCGCAGGATGTTGACGGGCCCGGCCTTGCTGGTCAGGGTGAGGTGCACGTCATCCAGCACCACCGCCGGATCGCTCATGTCAGCCCGCCGCTCCCCCGGCCGCGTCGCAGCGTGGATCGGAGCCGCCCTGTGCGCGTGGCTCCTGCTTCTCGCCACCCCGGGCGCCGCCGAGGAGCCCCGCATCGCCGTGCTCGGCGACAGTCTGACCGCCGGCTTCGGATTGCCGCGCGAGGACGCCTTCCCGGCGCGTCTGGAGGCCGCGCTCAGGGCCGAGGGCCACGCCTGGCAGGTAATCGACGCCGGGGTCTCCGGCGATACCAGCACCGGCGGGCTCGCGCGGCTCGACTGGGTGCTCGCCGACGAGCCGGAAATCGTGATCGTCGAGCTCGGCGCCAACGATGGCCTGCGCGGCCTGCCGACGGACCGGATGGAGGCCAGTCTCGACGCGATCCTGACGCAAATCGACGACTCCGGTTCGGCGACGCTGCTCGCCGGCATGCGGGCGCCGGCCAATTTCGGCGCCGACTACGAAGCCGCGTTCCGCGCCGTCTACGAGCGCCTCGCCTCCAGGCATGGGGTGCCGTTCTATCCGTTCTTTCTGGAGGGAGTCGCCATGGAGCCCGGCCTCAACCAGTCGGACGGCATTCATCCCAACGCGGCCGGCGTGGCCGAGATCGTGCGGCGCATCCTGCCCCATGTGGTGGCCGTCATCGCTCGGCACAAGGGCGGCTGAAGGGCAGGGGAGGGCCGCCCGATGATCCGCCTGTTCGTCGCGCTCGCGCTGCCGGAGGACGTGCGCCGCCGCATGGAGGGGCTGCGCGGCGGCCTGCCCGGCGCGCGCTGGCAGAGCGCGGAGCAGATGCACCTGACGCTCCGTTTCATCGGCGAGGTCGACGGCGGCGCCTTCCGCGAGATCGGGGACGCGCTCGCGGACATCGAGGCGGAGGCCTTCACGCTGACGCTGGATGGCGTCGGGCACTTCCCGCCGCGCGGGCGGGCGCGCATCGTCTGGGCCGGCGTGGTGCCGAGCCCGGCGCTCACGCACCTGCGCGAGCGCACCGAGTCCACCATCACCGGCCTCGGATTCGAACCCGACGGCCGCAATTTCGCGCCCCATGTCACCCTCGCGCGCCTCACCGCGCGCGTGCCGGCCCACCGGATGCAAGACTTCGTCTCCTACCACGGCATGTTCAACAGCGGGCCGTTTGCGGTGCGCTCGTTCGAGCTTTTTTCGAGCCATCTCGGCGCGGGCGGCGCGCACTACGAGATCGAGGCGAGCTACCCGCTGGCGCCGGCGCCGTTGGCAGACGCGGACGGGTAGGCAACTGCGGCAACACCGGCGCGGCCCGCGTCATCCGGCTTCCTCGATCCGTTCCATGTCGTCGTCCGAGAGGCCGAAATGGTGGCCGATCTCGTGGATCAGCACGTGGCGGACCACGTCTTCCAGGCTGTTGCCGGTCTCGACCCAGTAGTCGAGCAGCGGCCGGCGGTAGAGGAAGATCAGGTCGACATCCTCGCGGATGTCGTGGACCCCGCTCTGGTCGAGGGAGACGCCCTGATAGAGGCCGAGCAGGTCGTAGGGGCTCTCCAGCTCCATCTCCTCCTGCACCTCGTCGCTGGGAAAGTCGACGACCTGGATCATCACCGGGTCGACCTTGTCGCGCATGAACGAGGGAATACGGCGGTACTCCTGGTCCGCGATCAGCTCAATTTCCGCCGCGCTCGGCGCCTGGGTCTTCGGCCCGCTCATGGCGGCAAGCCTAAAGCCTATGCGGCCTTAGAGAAATCGTGCGGGGCGCTATACTGCGCCGCTTCGTGGGAGTGAAGGCTGAGGGAGGCCGGGACGGTGAGCAACAGGGAGGCGCTGCTGCGCGCGCTACGCGAGCAGGCGCTGCAAATCCGGCGCAACACGTGGCGGGCGCTGCGTGCGGCGGGCTCCGGCCACATGGGGGGCTCGCTCTCTGCGGCCGACCTGCTGGCGGCGCTCTACTTCCACTACCTCAACCTCCGACCCGACGAGCCCGACTGGCCCGAGCGCGATCGCTTCGTGCTCTCCAAGGGGCACGCCAACACGGCGCTCGGTGCGGTGCTGGCCCAGGCCGGCTTCGTGGACGACGGCTTTATCGACACCTTCTACGCCTACGAATCGCGGTTCGGCATGCACCCGGACATCAAGGTCCCCGGCGTCGAGATGTGCACCGGCGCCCTCGGCCACGGCCTCTCGGTCGGGCTCGGCATGGCGCTCGGGTCCAGGCTCCAGGGCAAGAACTGGCGCACCGTGGTGATGCTTGGCGACGGCGAGCTGCAGGAAGGCTCCAACTGGGAGGCAGCGATGGCCGCCGCCCACCTCGCGCCGCTCCGGCTCACCGCCATGCTCGACTACAACAAGGTGCAGCAGAGCGGCCATGTCGCCGAGATGCTGGGGCTGGAGCCGCTGGCGGACAAGTGGCGGGCCTTCGGCTGGTCCGTGCGGGAATGCGACGGGCACGACATGGCGGAGATCGTCGATGCCCTCGACGCGCTGCCCGCGGTGCCTGACAAGCCAACGCTGCTCATCGCGCACACGGTCAAGGGCAAGGGCGCGAGCTTCGCCGAGGATACGTACCTCTGGCACAACAACCTGGTGGCCGACGAGGTCTACGAGAAGGCCATGACCGAGCTGGGAGAGCCCGCATGAACGCGCCGCAGCAGGGCAACGGAGCGGAGCCGGCCTGGGTCAAGGCAGCGGCCAGTCAATCGCGGCTCGCCTTCGGGCTGGCCGTGACCGAGCTCGGCCGGCGCGACGAGCGGGTGGTCGCGGTCGGCGCCGATACGCTCGACCTGATCGGGCTCCGGGGCTTCATCGAGCACACGCCCGCGCGGGTCATCGACGTGGGCATCGCCGAGCAGAACGCCATGGGCGTGGCCGCGGGTCTCGCCACCACGGGGCTTCGCCCCTTCGTCTGCGGCTACGCGCCCTTCATCACCGCGCGCTCCATGGAGCAGATCCGCAACGAGGTCGCCTACGCCGATCAGCGCGTGGTGATCGGCGCGGCTGCGAGCGGGGTCTCGCTTGCCGTCTCGGGCGGCACCCATCATGCGCTGGAGGATTTGGCGCTGATGCGGAGCCTGCCCAACATGACGGTGCTGGTGCCGGCGGACGCCCACGAGGCCTGGCACGCGACGCAAGCGACCGACGAGGTCGACGGCCCCGCCTACATCCGCCTCGGCGGGCGCGTGCCCGAGCCCCCGGTGACGCCGGTCGATGCGCCGTTCAACCTCGGCAGGGCCACGTGTCTTGCCGAGGGCTCGGACGTCGCCGTGATCGCTTGCGGCGCCCTGGTGGCGCCGGCTGTGGCCGCCGCCGAGGAGCTGGCGCGGCAGGGCGTCGGCGCGCGCGTGCTCAACATGTCCACGATCAAGCCGCTCGACGAGGATGCGATCCTCGCCGCCGCCGAGGAGACGCGCGGCGTCGTCACCGCCGAGGAGCACCATCTGACCGGCGGGCTCGGCGGCGCGGTGGCGGAGCTTCTGGCCGTCAGGCGGCCCACGCCCATGCGCCTGGTCGGCATGCCCGACGAGTTCGCCGTGGTCGGCCCCACCGACCGAATCCGCGCGCGCTACGGCATGAGCGCCCGGCACATCGTGGACGCCTGCCTCGATCTGTTGGGTTAGAGGTGCTGCACCGCAGCTGCTTCCACTTGCAGGGAGAGTGGAAATGAGACGCACGGCAGTTCTGGGATGCGCATTGTTGGTTGTAGCCGGTTGCGGTGGCGGGGGCGGCAACGGCGTCGACCAAATGGTGACTACGGAGCCAGTTCAACCCGCCAGCGAAATCACGCTGAGCACCACGGGCGAATTTGGAGCCGTACCGATCGATAGCGCTGGAGACGCCTTCACCGCCGAGTTTTTTCGGTGGGGGGCATGGGGAGGAGTCCTCAGAGACGACTATGTCACGTGTGAGGCCATTGGGTGTCCTCCCGCAGGCGACACGATTTTCTGGGCGCACCTGACCAGCGAGACCGACGGGACTGTCACCATGACGGTGGACGGCACGCGGTCGGGAACCTCGCCAGCGAGCGGGAGCGCTGTGTGGAGCGGCGATGTCCACGCCTATGAGACGGAAGACGTTGTGACCTCCGAGGGGACGTCCGTCACGATCTACGCACCGGTGGAAGGTGACGCGCGGCTGGAGGTCGATTTCACGGCCATCACCCTCGACGTCGAATTCACGAACTTCGACAACAGCCAGGCAGACATGTCCTGGGGCGGGCTCGCCCTGGACAACGGCGAATTCGGGGGCGAGACCGCGGGCATAGAGGGCTCGTTCTACGGCCCGGACCATGAAGGCGCCGCCGGCACCTTCGCTCGTGACGGCCTTGCGGGCGTGTTCGGCGCCCTTCGCTCCTCCGATTAGGCGTGTGCAGGCGGTTCCGGCGGCGCTACCTGCGTATCCTCATGCCCCGGACCATGGTGCGGTGCACAGGGCGCGGTGCCTGCGTCAGGATCGCGCGATGGGTCGATTATTTTCCCGCGCGCGTATCCGCCTATTCTCCCGTGCGCGTGTCCGCGCGACGCAGTGCGAGAGCGAGCGGGTCATGGCACGCAAGGTCGATGGGTGTGCGGGACCTTGCTTTCGCGCGCATGATCCTTTTGCCGCGCTCGCGACCTTGGGCCGCTTTGGGCCGCCCCGTTGGGCCACTTTGGGCCACTTTGGGCCACTTTGGGCCACCTTGGGCCGGAGTAGGCCGGAATAGGCCGCTAAAAAATTTAGGGGTAAATGCACCGGGCCGGATGCGAGGCTGCTCATGGTCACACGTCCCCCGGCGCGCGGGACTCGTGCGTGCAGGACATGGATGGCCGGAACGAGTCCGGCCATGACGCTTGGGAGAGGTCAGACGTGCGGGACTCTCGATTTCGCGCTCGCGACCTTATGTGCCGCGCGTGCGGCTCTGTATGCCGCGTGCGCGACCCGGGCGCGGGCGACGTATCCCACTCATCCCGCTTGATCCCGGTGAATCCCGTAAAGC
>JAPPNV010000002.1 GCA_028818565.1 Rhodospirillales bacterium
CCGCCGAGCACGTGGTCGAAGGCGAGGACGTGCTCGTACCCCAGCGCCTCGGCCGCCTGTCCGTAGTCGCGAACGATCGCAGGATCGTTGCCGATCTCGGTCTGTGGAAAAACGACACCAAGCTGCATTCAGGGCCTCCCTCGCTCACGGTTGTGCGCGCTGCCGGCGCGGCCCGCGCGGCCACGGCATACCATGCTATCATGGACTGTCAGTGCGGCATCGTCGGGCCTCGGCGGAATGGCCGCGTACCAGCCGGGTAAGGGAGAGACAAGATGGCGGACGACTCGTGGCGCGGCAAAGTCGGCGGTATGACCGACGAAGAGGTCAATGAATTCCTCAAGGGGCCCCACCTCTGCCGGCTCGCCTGCCTCGACGAGGAAGGTTGGCCCTATATCGTGCCGCTCTGGTACCAGTACCGCGACGGCGGCTATTACGTCGTTCCGCGCGCTCGCTCGATTTGGGCCAAGCACATTCAGCGGGATCCTCGAGTCCACATCTGCGTCGACATCTGGGAGACGATGCAGAAGGTGATGGCCAAGGGAAAGGCCGAGATCGTCGAGGAGCCCAATACCGGCGGCAAATGGGTCGAGGTCGCGACCGAGATGTCGCTGCGCTATCTCGGCGAGAACGGACCGAAGTATCTGGAGCCGACGCTGGTCGAGCCCCGCTGGCTCATCTTCCTGAAGCCCGATTCGCAGATGACCTGGCAGGGCGTGGACTGGGCCGAACGTTACAAGCACGCGAAGTGGTAGCGGCCATCGCCGACGGTACGCACCGGCCGGGGTCGGCGGCTGGGCCGTAGCGCGCTCAAAGCACCGGCTCCCCGTCACCAAGTCCATGACCGACGCAGGCGAAGCGCGGTCGAGCGCCGCCGCGGGAAAGCCGCCCCGGGTCGGGATGCTCGCGGTCGTCTACCTGTTGGTTGCGGGCGCGCTCTACGGCCTGCTGTTCTCGATCAACAAGGTCGCGACGACCAACGGGGTGCCGGGTCTCGCTTACGTCTTCTGGCACACGCTGGGTGCCGGGTTGATCCTGTGGCTCGGCTGTCTCGCGACCCGCACGCCGATCGGCTTCGACCGGGCGCACCTGCGGCTTTATTTCGTCGCGGGCGCGATCGGCATCTCCATCCCGGTGTCGCTGCTCGCCCATGTGGCGCCCAAGCTGCCGGCGAGCCTCGTGGTCATGGTTACCTGCCTCTCGCCCACCTGCACCTACCTGATGGCAATGGCGCTCCGCATGGAGCGCTTTCGGCTGCTCAGCACCGGCGGAGTGGCGCTGGGACTCGCCGGGATTCTCATCCTGGTGGTGCCAGGCATCACATTGCCGACCTTGGCGGAGGTGAGCTGGCTGCTGCTGGCGCTGCTGGCACCGGTCTGCTTCGCCGCGTTCAATATCGCGGGCGCCATCCTTTGGCCGCCCAAGGCGCACTCGCTGGGTCTGGCCTGCGGCATCCAGATGGGTGGCGCCGTCGTGCTGATCCCCGTGATGCTCGGCACGGGCGAGACCTACCTCTTCCCCGGCCCGCTGCTCGCCGGCGACCTCGCGATCCTGGGAGCGACCGGAGTCACTGCGCTGGTCTGGTACCTCATCTTCGAGATCCTCAGGCTGGGCGGCCCGCTCTTCCTCTCCCAATTCGGCTATATCGTGGTGCTGTCGGGATTCGGCTGGGGGGCGGTGATCTTCAGTGAGCGCCTGAGCAGCTCGGCGTGGATTGCGGCGGCCCTGCTGCTGGCGGGCCTTGCGGTGCTCACGTATTCCAAGCGTCGCAAACGCGTCTAGCGTGCGTGGGGGGAAGCGAATGACGATCAGACTGCTTCAGGTCGACACCTTCACCGACCGGGTGCTGGGCGGTAACCCGGCGGCGGTCTGCCCCCTCGACGCCTGGCCGGACGAGGCGACGATGCAGGCGATCGCGGCCGAGAACAATCTGTCCGAGACCGCGTTCCTGGTGCCCGAGGGCGAGGGCTATCGCCTGCGCTGGTTCACACCCAACGTGGAAGTCGATCTCTGCGGCCACGCCACCCTCGCCGCCGCCTTCGTCGTGTTCGAGGAGTTGAGGCCCGGCACGGAGCGGATTTCGTTCGAGACGCTCAGCGGCCTGCTCACTGTCTCCCGCGAGGGCGCAGAGCTGGTCATGGATTTTCCGGCCCAGCCGGCGAGCCCGGCGACACCCCCTGCGGAGTTGGCGCAGGCGCTCGGCGCAGCACCTGCCGAGGTGCTCGCCGGTGCTGACTGGATCGCAGTGTTCGAGAACGCAGCCCAGGTCGCGAAGCTCAGCCCCGATCACGCGGGGCTCGTGACTCTCGACCGCCGTGGGGTCGTGGCGACCGCACCGGGAGACGCAGGCGACTCGGACTACGTGCTGCGCTTCTTTGCGCCCAAGAACGCCGTGCCCGAGGATCCTGTCACCGGCAACGTGCAAACGGCACTGGTGCCCTATTGGGCGGGCCGGCTCGGCAAACGAAGGCTCACTGTGCGCCAGCTTTCCGCGCGTGGCGGTCGCATGATCTGCGAGGATCGGGGCGAGCGTGTCTCGATCGCCGGCCGGGCGGTCCTCTATATGGACGCGACCATCTCGCTCGGCTGCTAACCGGCGCAGTCGACGCAGCGGGCGATGGTGGGGTCGATGGCGAGCCGCTTGGCGGGAATCCGTTCCCCGCAGTCGGTGCAGTAGCCGTAGTCACCCGTATCGAGCCGGCGCAACGCCGCTTCGATGAGGGGCAGCCGCGCGCGGCGGCGCGCCTCCACCGATTGCGCCATCGCCTGCACCTGCATGGCGTCCATGCGCGAAACGCGGCCGACGCTCTGCTGATCGAGCGCAACCGGGCGGCGCTCGTCCGCCGCCGCCTCGCTCAGCGCAAGCAGCTCGGCGCGCTCCTGCTCGAGGATTCGCCGAATCTTCTTCGGATCGCGTGTGGGACGGGCGGTCATGGGCGGTGTCGGCACATCAGAAGAGCGATTGTAGACGATCGACCGCGCCACGCGAGAGTGATGTGTTCAGCCATGCGATTCAAAGCCAGTATGAGCGGCGCTTGACGCGCTCGCCCGCTCCGCCGCACCCTGCAAAGAGTTGCGCAACGGGGAGAAACCCATGGCGTCGGGAGCAATCGTGGTAACCGGTTCGGCGGGGCTGATCGGATTCGCCCTCGCGGCCCGGCTCACGCGGGAGGGGCGCGCCGTGATCGGTACCGACCGCATCCAGCCGCGCGAGGACGGGGGCTTCCCCTCCACCGATGCGGAGCTCACCGACGTCCACAAGCTGCACGCCATCTGCGGCGGCGACATCAGGGCAATCGTCCATTGCGGCGCGGTGTCCGGCCCCATGCTGGGCCGCGACAATCCGCGTGCGGTGATCGAGACCAACATCGCAGGAACCGCCAACCTGCTGGAGATCGCGCGTCAACGGGGCGTGCGCCTGGTGTTCTGCTCCTCCACATCGGCATACGGCAACACGGCCGCGGGCCTCGATCCCGTCCCCGAGGACGCGCCGCTCGCGGCCGACGATATCTACGGTGCCACCAAGGCATCCGGCGACATCTTGACCCGCGCCTACGTGGCACAGACCGGCCTCGACGCCATCGTGCTGCGCTTCTCTTGGGTCTACGGGCCGCGCCGGCGCACCACCTGCGTAGTGCGCGAGATGATCAAGGACGCGCAGGCCGGGCGTGCCACCACGCTCCCCTACGGCAGTGGTTTCACGCGCCAGTACGTCCATATCGACGACGTCGTGAGCGCGGTGATCGCAGCGCTCGATGCCGAGGAAATCGGCCCGCAGCGCGCCTTCAACATCACGGGCGGGCAGCGCCTGGAGTTCGGTGAGATCGTCGACGCCGTGCGCGACGCGGTGCCCGGCGCAAGAGTCACGCTCGGCGAGGGTGCCGATCCCGAGGACCAGAGTCACGGGCGCTTCGACATCTCCTCGGCCGCGCGCGTCCTGGGTTGGCGGCCTCAGGTCGCATTTGCCGACGGCGCACGGAGATACGCCAGCTGGCTCGCCGAGAACCCCGTGTAGAGCCGGCACCCGCACACAAGCGACAAGGATCAGAGGGAGGATACGCCATGCCACGCGCCGCAGTGATCGTGCCGTTTCCGTATGATGAGGAGGGCCTCGACTACAGGCGTGCCGAATTGGAGCAGGTCGAGCTCTCCGGCCAAGTCACCTTCGACTACAAGCCGCTCAAGGCGGGGCCGATGCACTTCCTCGGCCGCCATGACGAGATGCTGGTCGAGTTCGCCATCTTCGAGGCGGGCATCGCGCTCGCCGAGGAGGGCTACGACGCCATCACGGTCAACACCTTGAGCGACTCGGGCGTTCCCGAGTTGCGCGCGGTGCTGGACATCCCCGTGGTCTCGAACGGCAAGTCGTCGCTGCTCTACGCGCTCACGCTCGGCACCCGCTTTTCGATCATCGCGCAGACCGATCCGTCCTATCCGCAGTACACGGACGCCTGGCTCGCCTTCTACAAGAACCTGATGAAGAAGTTCGAAATCTCCCAATTCTGCACCTCGGTCGAGCTGTTCGAGGCGAAATCGGACTTGAGGGCGCTGTTCACGGGCCGCGAGGCGGAGGTCTTCCCCAAGATGAAGGAGGCGTGCGAGAGGGGCCTCGCCAAGGGTGCCGACGTAATCGTCCTCGGCTCGACGACACTCTCCCAGGCCGGGCCCTATCTCTCGGAGAACCTGCCCGTCCCCGTGGTCAATCCGGGCCCGCTTTCGCTCAAGATGGTGGAGACGGTGCTGGGCCTCGGTCACAGCCACAGCCCGGTGGCGCACCCGAAGCCGGCCTTGCCGCGCCCGAAGATGATCCACGCCATGATGGACGCCGCGCGCGACTATCAGACCGCGGACGACTAGATCGCGCAGGGACGTGGCCCAGGCATGAGCTGCCCATCGGCCGATGGAGGCGCCGCAGGCGCGGGCGCGGTTTCAGGCGGAGAGGCGACCTGGGACGCCGGCCTCTACGACCGCTCCTTCGGCTTCGTCTCCGCCTTCGCCACCGACATGGTCGATCTGCTCGCGCCCGAGCCGGGCGAGCGGATCGTCGATCTCGGCTGCGGCACCGGCAAGCTGACCGCGGACATCGCCGCGCGCGGTGCCGACGTGATCGGCATCGACGGCGACGAGGCGATGGTCGAGCGTGCCCGCGCGCTGCACCCCGACCTCACCTTCGAGCATGCCGACGGGCGGGACTTCGCCATCGAGGGCCTCGCCGACGCGGTCTTCTCCAACGCCGCCCTGCACTGGATGAAGGAGGAGCCGGCGCGGGTCATCGCCTGCGTCGCCCGCGCGCTCAGGCCCGGCGGCCGGTTCGTCGCCGAGATGGGCGCACACCGCAATATTCGGATCATTACCGATGCGCTCTACCAAGCGCTCGCCGAGGAAGGGGTGGCGGCCGAGGCGGTCGACTTTCCCTGGTACTTCCCGCGCACGAGCCACTACGTCGGCTTGCTGGAGGATGGCGGCTTCGACGTAACGCAGCTCCGCTACTTCGCCCGCCCGACGCCGCTCGACGACTGCCCCAACGGCCTCGCCGACTGGATTGCCATGTTCGGCCAAAACTTCACCGACGCCGCACCGCCCGGGCGGGCACAGGCCGTGATCGAACGCACGATCGCTCTCTCCCGCGACCGGCTCTGCCCCGACGGCCGCTGGGTCACCGACTACACGCGCCTGCGCTTTGTCGCCGTAAGGGTGTCAGAGGGGTAGGGGAAGGAGTGCGAATATCGCGTGGCGGCGACGCAAGCGGATTTTGATGTTTGATGCGTGATGCGGTAGCATCACTCAATCTCAACGGGTCCAGCCATGCGAACAACCCTGAACATCGACGACGACGTGCTCATTGCCGTGAAAGAGCTCGCACGCGGCCAATCGACAACTGCGGGCAAGGTAGTGTCGGACTTGCTGCGGCAATCGCTAACGCGCACCCACTCGGAGGGGGCGGAAGGTCGCGAGCAGGAACCGCACGCTGAGTTCGGCTTTCGTCCGTTCCCCAGCCGCGGCGGTGTAGTGACTAACGAACTGATTGATCGGCTCCGCGAGGAGACCGGCGACTGATGCGGGCGCTACTGGACGTGAACGTCCTGATCGCCCTCCTCGACGTCGACCACGTGCACCATGAGGACGCTCGGCGTTGGTTGCGGGACAATATCCGCGATGGATGGGCAACCTGCCCCCTTACGGAAAACGGATGCGTGCGGATCATGGCGCAACCGGCCTACCCTAACCGGCTGCCGGCGGCGCGGACCGTTGAGCGTCTTCGCGCGGCAAGCGCGACCAACAAACACCAGTTCTGGCCGGATGACATTAGCCTACTGAGTTCCGGCGTCGTTGATTGGCACCGGATCGTCGGTCCGAAGCAGATAGCCGATCTCTATCTCTTGGCACTTGCCGTTGAGCGGGAAGGGCGACTTGTCACGTTCGACGCTCGTATCGACACGAGTGCCGTTCCTGGTGCCGAAGATCGAAACTATTGCCTGATTTGAGCAGCCAAAGGCAGGGCGCCACCGTCGCATTTTGCGCCTATCTAGCGATCTCCGAATGACAGGCAGTTTTCAGGCCTAACTCCTCCACAATTGTCTCCCTCATTTGGATGACGTGGGTTTCGGGGGTGACGAGCCATACAATATGTAGTACCAACCCCAAGAGAAGCTGCCCCAATCTGGCCACAATGAGCATTTAGGCAGGGTAATGAGAGACGCCGCCGCCAATTCGCGTCGCCGACCCGTGTCTCCCCACGCGATCGAGTAGAGCCCATGGCCGGCCACTCCAAATGGGCCAACATCATGTACCGCAAGGGCGCGCAAGACGCCCGGCGGGCCAAGCGGTTCACCAAGCTGATCCGCGAGGTCTATGTCGCGGCCAGAGAGGGCACACCCGACCCCGATCATAATCCCAGGCTTCGCACCGCCATCGCGGCGGCCAAGTCGCAGAGCGTGCCCAAGGACAATATCGAACGCGCCATCAAGAAGGCAGCAGGCGGGGACGGTGGGCAGGAGCGTTTCGACACGCTCAGCTATGAGGGGTTCGGGCCCGGTGGCGTCGCCGTCATCGTCGACGCGATCACCGACAACCGCAATCGAACCGCTGCCACGATCCGCTCGATTTTCACCCGGCATGGCGGCACGCTCGGCGAGACAGGCTCCGTGAACTACTTGTTCCAACGCGTTGGAATCATTCGCTTCCCCGCGGATGCGGCGAACGGCGACGATATGTTCGAAGCCGCGCTCGAGGTCGGCGCCGACGAATGCGAAAGCGAAGCCGACGGCCACGAGGTGACTTGCGCCCCCGAATCCCTGAGCGAGGCCAACGAAGCCCTGACTGCGAAGTTCGGTGCGCCGGAGCGGGTCGAGATCGCCTGGCGCCCGCAGACGACGGTGCCCATCGACGAGAACAAGGCGGAGGCCGTTTTCAGGCTTTTGGAAGCGCTCGACGACAGCGACGACGTGCAGCAGGTCTCGGCGAACTACGACGTGACCGACGATGTGCTGCGCAAGCTCTCGGCCTGAGCGGAGGCGAGCGGCGTGGCGCGCGTTCTCGGCCTCGATCCCGGCCTCAGACGCACTGGCTGGGGCGTGATCGAGACCGCGGGCAACCGGCTGCGCCACGTCGGCCACGGCGTGGTTGCCACCGACTCCAGGGTGAGCGTGCCGGAGCGCCTGTGCGCCCTGTACGAGGGTCTCGTGGAAGTTGTGGCGCGCTACGAGCCCGACGAGGCGGCGGTCGAGGAGACTTTCGTCAACCGCAACCCCGAGTCGACCCTCAAGCTCGGCCTCGCGCGGGGCGTCGTCCTGCTTGCGCCGGCGCTCGCCGGTCTCCCCGTCCACGAATATGCCGCAAACCGGATCAAGAAGGCACTGGTTGGCGCCGGACACGCCGACAAGGAGCAGGTCGCGCTGATGGTTCGCCATCTGTTGCCCGGTGTCGGCGATGCGACGGCGGACGCGACGGACGCGCTCGCCGCGGCCATCTGCCACGCCCACGCAGCGGGCACCCACGCCCGCTGGCAGCCGCCCGCAGAGCCCGCGACGGCCAAGGTGGCACGATGATCGCGAAGCTGCGCGGAGTCCTCGACAGCCTGGGAGACGGCTGGGCGGTCGTCGATGTCGGCGGCGTGGGCTATCTCACCTATTGCTCGGCCGGCACGCTCGCGTCGCTGCCCCAGCGGGGGCAAGAGGTGAGCCTCACCGTCGAAACGGTGGTGCGCGAAGACCACATCCATCTTTACGGCTTCTCCAGCGAGCAGGAACGAGACTGGTTCCGCCTGCTGCAAACCGTGCAGAGCGTCGGCGCACGTCTCGCACTCGCGATACTGGGCGCGTTGCCGGCAACGGAGCTCGCCGCCTGCATCGCCGCGCAGGACAGGGCGGGACTCACCCGAGCGCCAGGAGTAGGACCCAAGCTTGCGGCACGCATCTTGAGCGAACTCGAGGACAAGGTGCCATCCTTGCCGAGCGCGTCACCCACGGCCACGACCGTCGATGGAACGGCAAACGCCGATGCGATCGCGGCCCTCGTCAATCTCGGCTACCGCCCGACCGAGGCCCACGGCGCGGTCACGGGCGCAGCGCGGTCGCTCGGCTCCGAGGCCCCGGTGGAGGAGCTTATTCGCGCCGGCCTCAAGGAGCTTGCACAGTGAGCGAGGCCCGCATCGTCGCCGGCGCGCCGGAGCCTGACGACAAGCTCGACAGCGGGCTCAGGCCCCGCAAGCTCGACGACTTCGTCGGACAGCGTACGGTACGCGAGAACCTGCGGGTCTTCATCGCCGCCGCGTCCGAGCGGGGCGAGGCACTGGACCACGTGCTGTTCTACGGGCCGCCCGGTCTCGGCAAGACCACGCTGGCGCAGATCGTCGCCCGCGAGCTCGGCGTCGGCATTCGTACGACCTCCGGGCCCGTGATCGCCCGCGCCGGCGACCTGGCGGCGATCCTGACCAACCTCAACGAGCGCGACGTGCTGTTCATCGACGAGATCCACCGGCTTAACCCGGCGGTGGAGGAGATCCTCTATCCCGCCATGGAGGATTCGCAGCTCGACCTGATCATTGGCGAGGGGCCGGGCGCGCGCTCGGTGCGGATCGACCTGCCGCCGTTCACCCTGGTCGGGGCGACGACACGCACCGGCCTTATCACGACGCCGCTGCGCGAACGTTTCGGCATCCCGCTCAGGCTCGACTTTTACGAGGTCGACGAGCTGGTCGAGATCGTGACCCGCAACGCGGGGCTTCTCGAGGTCGCGCTGAGCACCGACGGGGCGGCGGAAGTCGCCGCCCGCTCCCGCGGCACGCCGCGCATCGCCGGTCGACTGCTGCGCCGCGTGCGAGACTTTGCGGCCGTCGCGGACGTGGAGACGATCGACGCCGCCATCGCGGATCGCGCGCTCAACCGGCTCGAGGTCGACGAGCGTGGCCTCGATTCGATGGATCGCCGCTACCTCTCCTGCATCGCGGAGAACTACGGCGGCGGCCCGGTAGGAATCGAGACCATCGCGGCGGCGCTCTCCGAGCAGCGCGACGCGCTGGAGGAGGTGATCGAGCCGTTCCTGATCCAACAGGGCTTCGTGCAGCGGACGCCGCGCGGCCGGATGCTGACCCGGCACGGCTTCGGTCATCTGGGCCTGACGCCACCGGAAGAGGCACCGCGTCAGCTCGCCCTACTGGACGAGGGCCATGGCGACCGTTGAAGCGGACGCCCCGATGGGACCGCTCGGCGGCCGCTTCGAAGGCGGCGAGCATGTTTATCCGCTCCGCGTCTATCACGAGGACACGGACGCGGGAGGCATCGTCTATTACGCCAACTACCTCAAGTTCGCCGAGCGGGCGCGGACCGAGATGATGCGGGGCGCCGGCATCACCCACGTCACGCTGTTGGGAGACCACGACGCAGCCTTCGTGGTGAGCCGTTGCGTCGTGGACTACCGACAACCGGCGTTGCTCGACGACGAGATTGAGGTGCGCACGACCATCGACAAGGTGGCCGGCGCCCATATCGAGGCCGAGCAACGCGTCGTTCGCGAAGAGGCGCTGCTAGCCAGCATCGGCCTGAAGCTCGGCTGCGTCGGGCGCAACGGCCGCGCGGTGCGGCTGCCGGCGCCGTTGCGCAAGGCGCTTGCGGAACTGGTTCCAGCGGGTCGGCGGTAACGGGGGAGTCATGGAATCCGACCTAGTTCGGGCCGTCGAGATCGGCGCCAGCGCGGTGGCTGAAGACTTCTCCCTCTGGGGCCTGTTCCTTCAGGCCGACGTCATCGTCAAGGCCGTTATCGTGGTTCTCTTGATCGCGTCGGTCTGGAGCTGGGCGATCATCTTCGACAAGAGCCTCCGCTATGCCCGCGCCCGCCGGCTCGCGGTCGAGTTCGAGCAGGCGTTCTGGTCAGGCGGCTCGCTCGATCAGCTCTACGACAACCTTTCCAATCAGCGCAGCCACCCCATGACGGTGCTGTTCGCCTCCGCGATGGACGAGTGGCGCCGGTTTGCGAGCCGAGGATCCCATCTCTCGCCAGACCGGCTGGAAGGCCTCCAGCGCCGTATCGCCTACGCTATGGATGCCGCGCTCAACCGGGAGCTCAATCAGCTCGAACGCTATCTCGGCTTTCTCGCCACGGTAGGCTCGACCGCGCCGTTCGTCGGTCTGTTCGGCACGGTCTGGGGCATCATGAACAGCTTCCAGTCAATCGCGGCGAGCAAGGACACCTCGCTTGCCGTGGTGGCGCCCGGCATTGCCGAGGCGCTGTTCGCGACCGCGCTCGGCCTCGTGGCCGCCATTCCGGCGGTGGTAGCGTACAACAAGCTAAGCAGCGACCTCGACCGCTACGCCGGCCGACTGGAGGCCTTCGGCACCGAGTTCCGCGCCCTTCTCGGCCGCCAGCTTGAGGAGCGCGCCGTCTGATGGCGGCCGAATTCGACGGGGCGCTCAACGGCCGCAGCAGAGGCGGACGCCGCCGACGCCCGCCCATGAGCCAGATCAACGTGACGCCTTTTGTCGACGTCATGCTGGTGCTCCTGGTGATCTTCATGATCACCGCACCGCTGCTCACCGTGGGAGTCGAGGTCGATCTTCCCAAGACCGATTCGCCGCCGTTGCCGGGCGACGACGAGCCGCTCTCGGTCACCGTGGCCCGCGACGGCACCACCTATCTTCAGGAAACCGAGGTGACGGTGGACGAGCTGATTCCCAAGCTCAAGGCGATCACCGAACGCCGCCCCGACGTCCGCATTTTCATCCGAGGCGACCAGGAAATTGCGTACGGGCGCGTGATGGAGGTGATGAGCGCGCTCAACAAGGCGGGCTTCAACAACCTTGCGCTGGTCACGGAGCCGCGCACGGCGGGGAGCGATGAGTAAGCGCGGCTGGCTCTTCTCCGGCCTTCTCCACGTGGGCGTGGTCGTCGCCGCGGTGCTGGGTCTTCCGCAGGTGTTCGAGAGTGACGCGCTTGCCCCTAGCGACCAGCCGATCGTGGTCAGCGTGGTGGAGATCGCCGACGAGTCGACAGCACCCGTCGAAGAGGCCAAGCCCGAACCCGAGCCGGAGCCGGAGCCGGAGCCGATCCCCGAAGCTGCGCCGGAGCCCGTCGCAGAGCCCGAGCCGGAGCCCGTGCCGGAACCGGAGCCCGTGCCGGAACCGGAGCCCGTGCCGGAACCGGAGCCAAAAGTCATCGCCGCGCTGGATCCCGAACCGGTCGTCGAGCCGGAGCCGGAGCCAATCGTGGAGCCGGAACCGGCACCGCCGCCCGAGCCGGTCGTGGAGCCCGAACCTGAGCCGGAGCCTAAGGCACCGGAGGCGAAGCCGGATTCTCCGCCCGACCCCGGGCCGCCGCCACTTCCCATTGCCAAGCCGCCGGTGAAGAAGAAGCCGAGTTTTGACACCCTGCTGCAGAGCTTGACCGACGAGGCACCTGAATCGCCTCCCCCACCGCCAAAGGCAGCGGAGGAGGAGCCCTCCTTCGACGACATGCTCGCGAGCATCGCTGGTGTGGACGAGGAACCGCCCCCCAACGCCGAAGCGCCCGCGCCCCTCACCGGCCCCCTGCGACGGACGATCACCGATGCCATCAAGCAGAAGGTCGAGCGGAACTGGAGCGTTCCGGCCGGCGTTCTGGAGGCTGCCGAGCTGGTGGTGACGCTGAGGATCCAGTTGGGTCCTGACGGCTCCGTCCGACGGGTGGAAATCGTCGGCGCAGACGGGGGCGCCAACTACCGGACGATGGCGGAAAGCGGCCGCCGCGCCGTGCTGAAGGCCAGCCCCTTCGATACCTTGACGCGTTATGTCGACAAGTATGAAGGTTGGCGCGACATCACCATGACCTTCAGTCCGCCGGTGTGAGGCATACGGTGCGCGTGGGCAGAATCGAAACAGCGGAAACGACGGTGAGACGATGAGACGCTTGCTGACACTGAATGGACATACCGGACATGCGGCGTGCCAAGCCCTGCTCCTCCCTGCCGCCATCGTCCTCACCTTGGCAATCCTCGCCGCCGCCGCCAGGGCCGAGCTCCGCGTGGACATCACGCACGGCCATGTGGAGCCGCTTCCCATTGCGCTCGTGGATCTCGCCGGTTCGAACGAGACGGATGCCGAGATCGGCCAAAAAATCACGCAAGTGATCACCCGCAACCTGGAGCGCTCCGGATTGTTCCGCGCTATCGATCCGGCCGCCTTCATCAGCGAGCCGGGCGGAATGACGGTGCGGCCGCGCTTCCAGGACTGGCGCATCATCAACGCGCAGGCACTGGTGACCGGCCGCGTGGTACCCAGCGACACCGGTCGACTTATGGTCGAATTCCGCTTGTGGGACGTGTTCGCCGAGCAGGATCTGGTGGGATTGAAGCTGAGCGGCTCGGTCGAAGCGTGGCGGCCCATTGCCCACACCATGTCCGACAAGATCTATGAGCGGCTGACCGGCGAGAGCGGCTATTTCCACACCCGGGTCGTCTACATCGCCGAAACCGGGCCGCCCGACAAGCGCATCAAGCGCCTCGCGATCATGGATCAGGACGGTCACAACCTGCGTTACCTGTCGGACGGCCGGCATCTGGTGTTGACCCCCCGCTTTTCGCCGACCGCGCAAGAAATCACCTATCTCTCCTACGAACGCGGTGTGCCGAAGGTCTACCTGCGTCACATCGACACCGGCCAGCAGGAGCTGCTCGGCGATTTTCCCGGCATGACCTTTGCGCCACGCTTCTCGCCCGACGGGAATCACGTGGTCATGACGCTGGCGCAAGACGGCAATTCCGAGATCTACGAGATGGACTTGCGCTCGCGCGGAACCAGGCGGCTCACCAATAACCCAGCCATCGAGACTGCGCCCTGCTACTCGCCGGACGGCCAGTTCATCGCCTTCGAGTCGGACCGGGGCGGCAGCCAGCAGATCTACGTCATGAGGCGCGACGGGAGCGACGTGCGCCGCATCACATTCGGCGAGGGGCGCTACGGGACTCCGGTTTGGTCGCCGCGCGGCGATCTGATCGCCTTCACCAATAGCCACCGCGGCCAGTTCTCGATCGGTGTCATGAAGACTGACGGGAGTGGCGAGCGCATCCTGGCGCGAGACTATCTGGTCGAGGGCCCGACTTGGGCGCCGAACGGGCGCGTGCTCATGTTCTTCCGCTCGAGTTCGCGAGACCCCGACAGCGCCGAACTTGTCACCGTCGACCTGACGGGGCGCAACGAGCGCATCCTGTTCACGAGCACGGCGGCCTCCGATCCGGCTTGGTCGCCGTTGATCCAGTAATGACCCAAATATATAGTCGCCCTGCCACCCGACGAGACTGCCGCCTCGGCAGCGGCTCAGCCCCACGGCACGCAATCACGCGTTGCGCCGTGTCTCGGCGTTTGGGGATCGGCAGGAGTCCGGCCGGGCGTGGACGGGATAGCGACGGTCCCGCCGCCATTGAATGATGAAGGAGAGCGTGCGAATGCGACTGAGACTGATCTTGCCGCTTTTGTTGGCGCTCGGCCTGGCGGCATGCGAAAGCACGCCCGAGGAAACCGCTTCAACCACCGGTACCGGGGCCGACCAAACACTGGATTCGGGCACGGACGCCTCTTCCAGCGACATCATGATCGAGGAAGAGACGACGGTGGCGGCTCTTGATCCGAGCCAGCCGCTCCCCGGATCGCAGGAGGAGTTGGTTCAGAACGTCGGCGATCGCGTTTTCTTCGACTTCGATAGTGCGGTTTTGGGCGCGGATGCGCGGCGCACGCTGGATCGTCAATCCGAATGGCTAAGGCTGTTCCCCGAGGTCTCGCTGGTGATCGAGGGCCATGCGGACGAGCGCGGCACCCGAGAATACAACCTCGCTCTCGGCGAACGCCGAGCCAACGCCGTTCGTGAGTACCTGACCGATCAGGGCATCGCGCCGTCACGGCTAAGAACGGTCTCGTACGGCAAGGAGCGGCCCTACGCGCTCGGTCACAATGAGGAGGCGTGGGCGCTCAATCGGCGTTCTGTCTCCGTCATCGACTAGGAGTCCGGGAGACAAGAGAGCGATGAGCGGTGGAGCGGCCAGCCTGCCGCGCGGCGCCGGCAGCCGCTGGTGGCGGCTCGCCGTGGCGGTAAGGCCAGCGACGCCACTAGCGGTGCTTGCAGCGGTATCTGTGTTGCTGGCGCTGCCGCCGGCGCCAGCCGATGCTCAGTCGGGCGTCGATCTCAGACCCCAAGTCCGAGAACTGAGGAACCAGATTCAGAGCCTGCGCGTTCAGCTCGCCGAACTCGAGCGAGTGGTTCATACGGGCGCCGCTCAGAGCGGCGCGGCTGCGGAGACGGGGTCGGAGAGGGGGCAGGCGGCGCGAAACAGCCGGCGTCTCGCGGAGCTCGAGAGCGACATCGACGAAGCCCGAGAATGGCGTCGCCGCGTCACCGGCCGCTTCGAGGAGTTCGACAACGTGCTCCGCAGGCTCGATGGCCGAATCGAGCGGCTGATCGCCGATGTGGACTTCAGGCTGTCGGCCCTCGAACAGCAGGGCGGGACGCCGGCGTCTTCAGTCGCGTCGCCCGGCATCGAGGTGCCCGCCGCAGCGCCCGCTGGCCAAGTCCAGGCCAGCATCACGCCAGGGCAGGAGGCGGGCTACGAGCCCTCCGCGGCGCCCCAACCCCTCGGGACCATACCGGCGGAAGACTCGGGCGCAGATACGACGTCGCTGGGGCTAAGCCCGCAGGAGCAATACAACGAAGCTTTCGGCCTCCTCGAAGCGGCGCGCTACGAAGAAGCGCACGAGGCGTTCTCGCGCTTCGTCGACGTTAACCCAACGCATGACCTCGCGCAGAATGCGGCCTATTGGCGTGCCGAGAGCCTGTACGCCAGGCAGATGTACCCGGAGGCAGCGAAATCTTACGCGCTCAACCTTCGCCAGTACCCGGAGGGCCGCAAGGCACCGGACAACATGGTCAAGCTCGGCATCGCTCTGCTCAAGCTCGGCCGCAGCGAGGAGGCGTGCCGGGCCTTCGAGCAGCTCGACCAAGCGTTTTCCGACCCGCCGCTCAATATCCGCCGAGCTGCACAGCAGGGGCGGCGCCAAGCGAACTGTCCCTGACCGCAGCCGGGGTGTCTCTGCCCGTGGCCGCGCCCCGTATCGTCAGCCCCGAAAGCGTGGAATCCGGCGTCGCAGCCATCGATGCGGCGGCCTTCGAGGCATTCATGGAGCCGCTGGGCCCGTTCGAACCCTCTCCCCGGATTGCGATCGCGGTTTCCGGTGGTCCGGACAGCCTCGCTCTTTGCTTGCTGGCCGATCGCTGGACCCGGGCGCGGCGCGGCGCGGCTTTCGGCCTCACCGTCGACCACCGCTTGCGCCCCGAATCGGGCGCCGAAGCCGCGCAGGTGAGGCGCTGGCTCGCGGCCCGCGGAATAGCTCACCGAACCCTGCGCTGGCCTGGTGCCCGCCCTGTCACAAGGCTTCAGGAGCAAGCACGAGCCGCGCGGCTCGCGCTGCTCGCCGGCTGGTGCCGGCGAGCGGGCATCCTCCACCTGCTGCTCGGACATCAGCGAGAGGATCAGGCGGAGACCGTCCTGCAACGGTTCGTCCGCGGCAGCGGTATCGACGGTCTCGCGGCCATGGCACCGTGTCGCCTGGCGATGGAACCGGCGGGCGGCGGAGTCCGCCTGCTTCGCCCCCTGCTTTCCGTGTCTCGCGATGCATTAGTCGTGACCCTGGCCCGTTGGGATCAGCCCTGGATTGACGACCCGACCAACCGCGACGCCCGTCATGACCGCCCACGCCTGGCTGCGGCATTGGCGCGGCTCGGATCGGAAGGGCTGAGCGCTTCGCGGTTGGCGAGTGCCGCGGCGCGGGCTGCAGGCGACCGCTCGGCGTTGGATGAACTCTGCACCGACCTCATGGCGTCCTGTGCGCTCCCCTCGCCCGCGGGCTTCGTGCTTCTGGACTTGAGCGTCCTGCGGCGGGCGCCGCCGGCTCTGGCGGTGCGTGCATTGGGCTGCGTCGTTTCTGCGGTCTCCGGCAGCGATTACCCGCCGCGCCGCGAAAGACTGGACCGGCTCGCCCGCCGGTTGCTCGGCGACGGCACCAAGGCGACGACGCTCGGCGGATGTCGCATCGTGCCGCGACGGGAAGGGCGAATCGTCGTTTGCAGGGAACCGTCTGCTGCGTCGGAAGTCCTCCCGCTCGCGCCCGGCGAGAGCGCGCTGTGGGACCGCCGATTCGTCGTTTCCCTCAGTCTTTTGGCCGCGCCGGGACCCTTCGTCGTCCGCCGACTCGGGACCGACGGCTTGGCCCAGGTCCGCGCGATGGCGCACAGGACAGGTATGCCACTCATGACCGATCGCATCCCGGCACCGGCACGGCCTGGGTTGCCTGCGCTGTTCGACCTTGACGGCCCGCTCGCCACTCCCCACTTGGGATTCAGGCGAGCATCGCTTCAACACGAATCAGGGACTGCAGAGTTTTCAGTGTCGTTTCGGCCGGCGCGTCCCTTGGCACCGGGGCTTCCGGCAACGCTCCGCGCGTTGCCGATGCAGGATGAAGACAGTTGACGAAACCGTTGAAGAGACTATTGATCGCCCGCGCAGTGAATGTCGTGTACACTGCAGCGGCTGCGCGTGTGAATTGCACGCGGGGCCGAGGCGGTGCATCGCCGCTGGCGGCGTCGGCCGGAGACGAGTGCGGGGACAATCGGGGGCCGAACGGTGGGTAGCTTCGGCAAGAATTTGGCGCTCTGGATCATCATCGGCTTGGTCCTGGTAGCGCTGTTTCAGGTGTTTCAGGGGTCGTCGTCGCGACAGACCTCGACCGATCTCGCGTTCTCGCAGTTCCTGGCCGAGGTCGAGGCCGGGCAGGTCCAGGATGTGACGATCCAGGGCAACACGATCACCGGCCACTACACCAACGGCTCCGCCTTCAACACCTACGCACCAAACGACCCCGAGCTGGTCACGACGCTCCGCTCCCACGACGTGCAGATCGCCGCCGTCCCGGTCGAGGAAGGCGGGCTCAGCATCGTCGGCATCCTGATTTCGTGGTTCCCGCTGTTGCTCTTCATCGGCGTCTGGATCTTCATGATGCGCCAGATGCAGTCGGGCGGCGGCAAGGCGATGGGCTTCGGCAAGTCGCGTGCGCGACTGCTGACGGAGCGGCAAGGCCGGGTAACATTCGACGACGTCGCCGGTATCGATGAGGCCAAGCAGGAGCTTGAAGAAATCGTCGAATACCTGCGCGACCCGCAAAAGTTCCAGCGGCTTGGCGGCAAGATCCCGAAGGGTGTGCTGCTGGTCGGCCCACCCGGCACTGGCAAGACGCTGCTTGCACGTGCCATCGCTGGCGAGGCCAACGTTCCCTTCTTCACGATCTCCGGCTCCGATTTCGTCGAGATGTTCGTTGGCGTCGGCGCGAGCCGCGTGCGCGACATGTTCGAGCAGGGCAAGAAGAACGCGCCGTGCCTGATCTTCATCGACGAGATCGACGCGGTCGGCCGGCATCGGGGCGCCGGGCTCGGCGGCGGCAACGACGAGCGCGAGCAGACCCTCAATCAGCTCCTTGTGGAGATGGACGGCTTCGAGGCCAACGAGGGCGTGATCCTGATTTCGGCGACCAATAGGCCGGACGTGCTGGACCCCGCCCTGCTCAGGCCGGGTCGCTTCGACCGGCAGGTCGTGGTGCCGAACCCGGACGTGCTGGGGCGCGAGAAGATTCTCAAGGTGCACATGCGCAAGGTGCCGCTCGCGCCGGACGTGAAGCCCCGCACCATCGCGCGCG